>CAYUTC010000169.1:0-1502 GCA_964447595.1 uncultured Nitrosopumilaceae archaeon | reverse complement strand
TCTTGGGTTTACCATTGGAAAACGTTACTAAAGTGTACTTATAATTCTTATTTTACGGTATACAAACATACCTTAAATGAATCAGAAAGAACCACAAATCATGCAAGACCTGACTAATAGACCAATGGTTGTATTCACTAATGCGATAAAATCAGCTCAGACTAGAAAACAGTATCTATACAATCTTAGAAAGTTTATGGATTGGTGCAATATCAGAAATGCGGAAGATCTGATAAACAAATCTGAAACAGAGCTGCAAATACTTCTTGAAAACTATCTCTTTTATCTTAAAGGTATAGTATCCCCCAACTCCTTAAATCCAAAGTTTGCTGCGTTGGAACTTTTCTTTTCCATGAATAACATGACTCTCAACTTTAAGAAAATAAGAAAGATGTTTCCAGCAAAAGTCAAAAAATCTGGTAGAGATTACTGGAGCACAGAGCAGATAACAGAGATGTTAAAGATCGCAAATAACAGAAGAACCAGAGCTCTGATACATATTCTTGCATCAGCAGCATGTAGAATAGGTTCTATATCTCCGCTAAAACTAAGGCATGTCAAGGATTACAAGGAAAACTGTAAAATGGTTACATTCTACGAAGGTACCAATGAAGAATATATCGGATTTCTAACACCTGAAGCATCAAAAGAACTCGACTCATACCTCAGGCAGCGGAAGATGGATGGCGAGTTCATGACAGAGAACAGTCCATTGTTTAGAGATACCTACAGAATAGGCTCTGCTAAAGCCAAGCATGTTTCAGAGGGAGCATTACAATTTGTGATAAAGAGGGTAGTTAGACATTTGGATAGGGAAAAGACTGGTAATAGATATAACATCCAAACCGATCATGGCTTCAGAAAGCGATTCAATACAATCCTAAAATCAAATGACAAGTCAAACCCTAGTCTTGTAGAGAAACTGATGGGTCATCAAGGTGTCTTTGCACTTGATGGTTCTTATCTGCAACCATCGGATGAAATATTATTTGAGGAGTTCAAGAAACATATCTTGCAACTAACTATTGACAATTCAGAAAGAGACAAGATCAAGATAAAAAACCTAGAACTAGAAAAATCGGAAATTGAAAAAAATAGGGTTGAGATTGAAGAGCTGAAACAAAAACTAGAAGAGATTCAATATGACCGAAAGGCAAGAATCAACTCTTTTGCTAACAGCATGTTAAACTATGACTTGCAAAATGATTCTACGGAAAAGATATTTTCTATCTTGTTTCACGTATTGTTTGAGATGAGTGGGTCTGAGGAAGAAAAAAGACGTATATGGAAGCGTGCACTTGAGGCAGCACAAAAAGGAGAGAAATTTGATTTTTCATGGCTTGGAGATCCTGCAAATTTCAATTTATCGAACTATTTCGGTAGACCTGTATCAGTTCAATTGGTTAAACGTACAGATACGAAAAAACAAAAATCCCTCTATTCTTCTACATAATCTGTACAGGATTGCGAAGTTTAATTTTAGTTGCTATTTTGCTGGCTGA
>CAYUTC010000168.1:0-1516 GCA_964447595.1 uncultured Nitrosopumilaceae archaeon | reverse complement strand
CATCGGCGTTTATCTGCTACAGGGTCTTGCTAAAATGGCATGGGTTTTTCAGATAGATGTGTCCTAATTCAGTGTGGAAAAATTTGACACCATACGTCAAGGTTTAGGCATAGAATATTTGAGTACCAACATGGGCTAATTTTGGACCAACTTTGTACTAAAATTCAGCAGATGTTTGCCGTGTATTTTTTCATATTAACTGATATGCTATTATATCTATTTTTTGAGTTCCGTTAGTAAATGGAATTGAAAATGTTCGTTCAGTCATCATATCACGAATTTGAGTGAAAGATGTTTCTTGTCCATCTTTTAACATAATAAATCCGCCCATTCCCCTATCGTTTTTTTTCGCATCAAGTAGTGCCTTGGGTATTGATACAGTTAATGTTCCGTTACTTGATGTTTTTAATGATAAAATAAGAGATTTTGATTGTGTATCCATATTTGCATCAAGGATTTTCCCATTTCCTGCAATATCATAGTTTAATGTAAAATCGGTACCTCCGATCTTTGTAGAATTTGAAAGAATCGGAATGTTTTGTTGTTTACTTGTACCAATCCAGGTTCCCCATCCACGTTGGACAAGTATGGGAGCTGTTTTTGGTTTTACGCATGCAGGAGAATTATCTTCTAATTTTATTACCAAAGTAAAATAATTCGATTGGCAAATCACATATTCTGCTTTCACACCAGATTGGAATTGCATAAATGGTGGATCTAAACCTAAAGTCATCGGTTTACCTATTTGTGCAAATGCGGTATGATTGATAACAAGTACTACAAGTACGAGAGTTATGATTATGAAATAATGTAGAGTCTTCATTTTCTAAATTTCATCCTGTAAAATGCAATTGTCAATACCATACCAACTAACATGATTGGGATTGTAAAAGGAAATTCTGGAATTGAAGTGTTCAGGTTGATCACATACAGTCCATCTCCTTCTGGTTTATACCAACTGCTCATTGCTTCAAAGGCAAACAGTACGTGTTTGCCATCATACTGATTACAGGAAATTCAGCATTACTCAAAAATAATCTGGCCATGATGATCTTGCCCTCACTTGAGGTCTCAATCCAGCCAAAGAGTTTCATCAGATTCAAATATCTTTCGCATGTGTTGTAGTTTAGACCGGATGACATTGCAAGGTTTGTCATCTTAACCGTGCTTTGTTCGTACAATACCTTCAGTATCCTGTTCATCACGTCCACGTTGATATTTTTTGTACTAGATGACATCTCCACGACTTCCAAATGTTGTGTCCCGTACACAACTCAAACTATTAGATATAAAATATTGCGCATGTATTCTACGTAGACTATCAGATAATTGTTGTTCTAATTTTGGTTTTTATTTGTTCTCTATACTATGTAGTAATAATTTTTTAAAAATTACACTTGCAAGAATGCGATCAAATTTTGACCATGCTCTATCAAGTAACTATATCGTATTCAGGACTCGGTTTTTGTGATCAAAAGTTAAGTCCAAGGTAATGTATTTTGCATTTCTTTGCTAA
>CAYUTC010000167.1:0-1527 GCA_964447595.1 uncultured Nitrosopumilaceae archaeon | reverse complement strand
AGACTGGTTAGAACCATAGAACCACCACCCAACCCATTGTTTGTATATACAACAAATCTATCATCAGGACTCCATGCAGGCCAGTCAGAATACGACATGGTGTCTGGAATGGTCTTGAATTCTCCCGATTGCATATCAAATGTCTGTAGATTTGAATCAGCACTACGAAAGGCTAATTTTTGACCATCTGAACTTGAACTGACACTAAAAAAATTAGGCATTCCGTTATAAAGCATCTTTATTTTTTTACCATCTAAATCTGCAAGCCATAGCGTGGCATTATACGTAGACGATATTCTTGCTCCCACATCTTCTTCATATACAATATTTCCATCTTGTGTAATGTCACGAACTGAAAGGACATTAGGACTGGTTATCTCGTTTTTTACAAGAGAGTTGTTTTGTAAATCAAGCTTGTATACATATATGATACCTCCAACTGGGGCATACTTTGTTGTGGCAAACAAGATCTTGTTGTCAAAAATTCGCAGAACTTCATATGGATAGCCTTCTATTTCATGTGGGAGTTTGATCTTTTCCACGTTGCCGTTTTCTGTGTTTATTTTCCAGATACCATAATCTGGTGCCAAATCAACTAGTGCATAAAGGAACTTGTCGTCTGGGCTCCAATCAAACCCATAGAAATCTATGGTATCATAATGATCGTTATTGTATAAATCACGACCTACTGATTTTGCCAAGGTATTGATATCAACAATTTTTCCCGTGGTAAAATTTTGTACTGGTATGGAAGATTCATTTTCTACAAACAGGTGCAATGGTTGTCTTTCATAAAACTGCCATGAAAATAGTGCGTCATATACTCCTGGTTTTACATCGTTTGGAATTGTAAAATTTACCTCAAATTTGCCGTCAGTTGTCGTAACTGTCTGGTTTACCATGGAAAGATTGGCAAATTTTAGATTAATTGTATTATTGAATAGTTCAGGTCTGCCACACATATCTTCAACTATTCCATCAAGATGTATCTGTTGTCCTGAACTTACTTTGATAGAATCTGGAATTCCAAACAGTAAGGAACTAGGACCTGGGCCACCTACTATAGTCTCAAACATCATTACATTCTTTGAATTGATAGGCAAGGGATTTATTGTTAGTACGAGATAATTGTTTGTAAAATTCACCATTGGTATGATTTCTGTTCCATCGACAATCACAGATAGCATACCGCTTGTTGGGTCGCATTGTGAACCTATCAAATAAGAATCAGCAAAATCATTTGGAATTAACAGAGTAAGTTCAGCATATTTGCCAGTGGTCGTGTTCAATAAAATTGAGTTTTGAATGCCGCTACTTCCGTTAAGGAGGGTTATCTTGTCAACTGATGCATTTGTTGTATTATAGTATAGTGAATATTCTTTCTTGTCAAGTGTCACAGCATACTGTTTCATGGAATCTTGTGTAGTAGCAAAAGCATTTTCAATTGATAAACCCAAGACAAGCATGAACACAAAAACAAGTATTATTGAGAGGTACAGAGTTTTCATTTTAAACTTAAAACCAGAG
>CAYUTC010000166.1:0-1543 GCA_964447595.1 uncultured Nitrosopumilaceae archaeon | reverse complement strand
GCGGGTATTTGGCAGGAGCTAACTTTGCAGTAGAAGCTGCACGAAATTGCATTCCGCCTCTACCTCGTCTCCTAACTAATGGTCGTTTACCCAAAGCATCGGTTATGCCTTTGGTAGTAAATTTTAATCTTCTGATCTATTTGTAGTTCTGCTACTTATCGGAGTTTTCCAACAAGCAAGCTCGGTGCAATCTGCTCCACATCTTTGAACTGCTTCATGGCTTCAACTTGTACTGCGTCGGGGACGAACTGCATCCCTCTAGCTAGTATATTTTTAGCAGCATTGACATCTCTGTCAATGTGCAAACCACATCTAGGACAAGAAACATTTCGGTTCTCTTCGAGTACTTTGTCCTCACATATTGAACACTTGGAGCTTGTTCCTTTAGGGTTTACATAAATTACTGGAAATCCATTATACCACTGAGATTTGTAGTCAATCATTTTTTGTAACTTGAATCTGGACCATGAATTTAATCTAAATCTGAATTTTCGTCCCTGACCATTACCTTTTCTGTACAGTTTTCTTATTCCTGTAAGATTTTCCATGAAGATCTGTTTGCTTGATAATGCAAGTTTCAATGACTCTTGGTGTAGAAATGTCTCTTCTTTGTTCTTCTGTTTTTTACCATACTTTTGCTTGAGTTTTTTCTGTATTCTAGAATCAGCTCTTATAAAGTGTGATAATACCTGTCTGTATTTCAACTTCATTGATACAATTCTTGACATATCAATAAGAGTTGTTTTTCCATTATTATCAACACAGGTTGCATTTTCTAGATTCATGTCAATTCCAATGTAACCATTTGGTTTCTGTACCTTGATCTCCTTTGAAAAAGATATTGAAATGGTATTTGGGGTAAGTGTTACATTGCCTAACTTAAGATTGGACTCTGAAAGCACCTTGGATACGTAATGGTTTAATGGTACCACCACAAATTCTCGTGATCTAGTTGGAATCTGAATGTGGTCATAAAATACTTTATAAGCGTATGAATCAACAATTAGGAATTTTTTCCAAACATACGGTTGTCTTGCATGTCTATTCTTCTTGAGAGCCTTTCTGTAAGATTTCAGTAATGCATGGGCCTTGAAAACAGCCATGCTGATATAGCTCGAATGAAACCCGTTCTTGAATCTTGGATAGAGTTCGTTCCGTAGTCTTAATTTTGATGTTATATTTTTCTCAATTCCTATCCTGATTGCTTCGTTTACCATCGATCGGAACTCTTCCATCAGCTTGTTTAGTTCCTTGCAATTATGGGATTGTTTAACTGATCTTATTGCAAGCAACTTTTCAAATTTCTGTAGTTTGCAATAAAAGGAGTTGGTAATAATGATATCGTCTATTATAGCTATTGGAACTCTATTTGTCATAGATCAAAGACGACAAAGGTATAAAAATTAGTTTGAGGCTGCTTATATTATGAGCCAGAATACCCTCTCCCTTAAGGTACTTGAGGCATACACACGAGATGTTGGGAGGGGAGTAGCACGTATTGATTATGATTCAATGGACTCACTTGGTGCATCCACTGGTGATG
>CAYUTC010000165.1:0-1550 GCA_964447595.1 uncultured Nitrosopumilaceae archaeon | reverse complement strand
TATTGAATCTTTTGACAAAATCGTTTCAGGCAGTTTATCCAGATTAGATTTTATAAAAAGTTATATGGTAGAAAATTCTACCATATGGTAGAGATATTTACCATACATGAAATTGCATAAATATGTAGAACAGGTACTTGGAAACAAAATAGCCATAGGTACACTTCGTATTTTGGTGCGCTATAGGGGAAAGATCTTTACTATTAGAAGACTCGCACAAGACGCAGGCGCTTCACATCCAGAGGTCTCAGCAACATTGGAAGAACTAGAAAAATTTGGTATTGTACAAATTCAACCAGTAGGAAGAGCACATCAGATCTCATTAAATGAAAAAAGCTATGTATTAAACGAAATTATAAAACCAGTTCTTAAAGCAGAAGAAAAGACGCTCGCCAAAGTTATTTCAATTTTAAAAGATCATCTTAATACAAAAAAAATTATCTCATCTGTAATTTTTGGAAGTGTTTCAATGGGTAAAGAAAAAGAAGATAGTGATATAGATGTTTTAGTGATATCAGATGATTTTGACTATGCCACAGAAGCATTAGCAAATGCAAGTGAAGATGTAGCACTTGCCTTTCACACAAGGGTGTCTCCAATAATATTCACCAAGAAAGAATTTCTATCTAAAAAAAAGGGAGATTTGATACCCTCTATATTATCTCACCATATCCATGTAACAGGATTGGAATTGGAGAAAATCAAATGACAAGATCTGTTGATCAAAGCAAGGCTACAAATTATCTTATCAAGGCAGAAAACTCATTACGGATAGCAAAGATTGCTTTCAAAGAGATGGCATATGATGCTGCAGTAATGAATGCAGTGCACAGTTCAATTAACACTCTTGACGCACTAACTACTTTCTATGAGGGAAAACGTTCGTCTGGACAACATACGGATGTTCTTGATTTGATAAAGGGTATTCTATCTGGTGATGAATTCGAATATGTAAAAAAACAGTTTAGTGGATTGATGAGCAGGAAAAATGAATCCGAGTATCAACCCACTCTTATGGATGATAAAGATGCAGAAGATGCAATTAAGCGAGCAGAACGAATCCTGACTACAGTTAAGGTAAAACTAAATACATAAGCCATTGCATCTGGCGGATGGATTGTCCATGAGACAGGCACAATATAATCTGGAAAAACTATCGTTCATCAATCCATCGAAAAAATACCTTGGCAATGGTATCCTATGGAATCATTTTTGTACACATTGCATATGTTGTAAATTGCGGTGCAGGACCGATATAGTGCCAAGTGCTCTGTATCATCTCTACAATCCATTTCTTGCCATCATCTGAAGGTCCATTGTGGTACACTGACAGATATTGATGAAAGTTGGGTGAATAGTATCCGCCGCCTGTCAGGATTTCGTCGTTATTACATGATACCTGTCCAATTCCATAATATCCAATAGATACGGAAGAGTTGGTCCTAATTTCGGTGACAAGTCTTGGTACGTGGCTCTGGCCATATGCAGTAGATGAGAACAAGGTCACAACCATACACAACATGAAAACCATCACTAGTTTGGCATTCATG
>CAYUTC010000164.1:0-1605 GCA_964447595.1 uncultured Nitrosopumilaceae archaeon | reverse complement strand
TGAGTTTTGGTCTAACATCTTTTTCATTTAGATTTGTCTTGATCAGTCTGACACCACAATTTGATACCACAATACCATTTGCGATAAAATTGTGGTTTTTATCATTGATAGTAAGATCATAAACATAATCATTGTAATCTGTTTTTTCTATCTTGGCAATCTGGTCCCATCCATATCCGTCCCCTATTGAAATTTCTTGCATAAACTCGTTGAAGCGTATAACATCCCAGACCCTTGCCGATTTTCTATCAGACCATATTGAATGCTCTATAAAGCGTTGAGTAAAGTACTCACCTGTCAGAGTTGTTAAAATTTGTCCAGAACTTACTCCGTTTGAGTACATCTCTCGCGCTGTGTTTCTTACGTTATCTCTTTGTTCCTTGACCACATTAGTAAAACGTAGGTACAGCGAAGCCAAACTAGCTAGAGTTTCTTTTTCCTTGCAGTAGACATATCCTACGGTGCTGAAGAATCTGAGTATGTTCTCTGCATTTGATTGTATTTGTAAACGGACTGCCTTTGTAATGCCCTTTTTGCCAGTATAGGCATAACCTTCTACTATTGTTGGTTCTGAGGTCTTTACACCAAGGGAGTTGAGAATTTCTTTTATGTCATTAATTATTTCAAATGCATTATCTATCAAATTCTCCAGTTTACTTACACTAAATGTTGGACTGGAAAAATTGTAGCCATTATTAGAAGTTGGTTTTGAGAGCTCACCTCCAAAATATGCAGCAACAAAAAGTCTTTGCTGCCATGGCTTGAGTAATTTTATCCATGCAGGTATTCTGTATTTTCGTGCTGACCTATCACCAAATGGAATCCCCATCGCGTACAGAATAACTCTGAATCCTCGGGAGGATATCTTTAGGGAATGCTCCACAGTTTGAAAAGTAGCTTCGCCATAATGAGTATTGATCTTGTGATGTCTTTCTCTAGAAATTATATGAGTTGATATTCCCAACCAATCCAAATCATTCTTTATTGAGTTGAGATCGTCTTTTTTTCCATATATTGAGACATACTTTCTTCCTGCTGGTACTGTTCCGTCACTGAGTATTATTCCAAGTAGTTTTAGTACCTTTGGAAGCTTGTTGCTTGTTGATTTTAATTCTAATAGTCCTAATTTACCCAAATGGTTTAACACTTGTTTTTTGGCATTTCCTTTTTCAGTAATACCTAATTCGGACATTGCTTTGTTTATGGTATCTAGACTGTAAATTACAAACTCATCAGGTTCCAAGTATTCCAAGCCATCAAAACCATGTGAGACCAAACTTGTACCAACTCGAACTAAACTTGCATCTATCATTCCCTTATCGGTAAGCAAAGGATGGTCATCTGTGACTAGAATTTCTCTTCCAAACTTCGTGGTTATTTTTAGCATCCCACCTTTTTGTTTTTTCTTTAGTACTAGAATTGGTTCTGTTTTTATGGACGAGTTACTCTGAACGTCAAATGATAAAGTGACATGGTTGTTTGAGATCTCGTCTATGCGTTTCCAAGTGCCATCTCCGGTACAGATCCTTGTTGATGGTGACAAGCAATTGATGTCATACCCAACACCCCCAGGGCTAATCATTCCTTCCTCTGCATCCATTGCAG
>CAYUTC010000163.1:0-1610 GCA_964447595.1 uncultured Nitrosopumilaceae archaeon | reverse complement strand
AATATTGTTTGAAAAAATTGTAATTATAATTTATCTAGTTGTAGCAAAATCCAAATATTTGACGAGTGTTCTGTATTAAAATTGATAACCAAATGAAAAATTCAATTTTTCTTTTATTTGTAATGACATTGTTTATGGCACAAACAGTATATGGTATAGAACAGATACCAATTACAAAGTCAACTTTTATGGAAGATGTAATTTGGAATGGCAAGTGGACATTTTATGAAGAATGGAAAGCAACTAGTCAGTATACTTTATCATATGATGATGGTACCACCATACAGCTAAGAACTGCACACCAAGGAAATTTCATTTATGTACTTATTGATGCAGTTTCCATGACAAATTATAACAAGGGATCAGATCGAGCAATCATTTGTTTTGATGGAAATAACAGCAAAAGCAGAACTGCAGATGATAACGATTATTGTTTTGGAGTTGCATTAGGTAATAACAATCCGTTTGTACTACGTGGTGGTTCTTCATTAGAACAAACTGAACATTTTACGAGGATTACAAATCCTGGTGTTATAGGAGTTGCAAATATTTCAGACGAAAATGATCATTACAGTGCTATTCCACATTCAAATTATGAATTTAGGATTCCAATTGATATGCTTGGTAGATCAGATGTTTATGGGTTTTATCTTGGAGTGTATGATTCACACATAAAGAAACTCTACACATTTCCAGAAAGCCTAA
The DNA here is from genome assembly GCA_964447595.1 of uncultured Nitrosopumilaceae archaeon. GTDB lineage: Archaea > Thermoproteota > Nitrososphaeria > Nitrososphaerales > Nitrosopumilaceae > Nitrosotalea. The sequence goes on along the minus strand of CAYUTC010000163.1, from coordinate 905 downwards.
CATCAACTTCACAATCTGGAATTCCAAGTCCTAGTCAGTGGGGAGAAATTGTATCACCAGATAAATCCTTGCCAGAGTTTCCAGTGCCTTTCATTGCCTTACTGGTGGCAGTTGTTATCGTCATACTTATCACAAGAAGTATCTACTCTTTTAAGAACCACCAAAGGTCATTAATTTGAATTGAAAAAGAAAGGCTTTCTTAAAATCCTAAATAACAAAATAATTAATTGCAAGAATTGTCCTAGATTAGTGGTTTACATGCAGAAGATTGCAAAGGACAAAACAAAGCGATTCTTGAATCAAACATATTGGGAAAGACCACTGACAGGTTTTGGGAATCCAAACGCACAATTACTAATTGTAGGGCTGGCCCCTGCTGCACATGGGGAAACAGAACAGGAAGAATGTTTACAGGAGACAATTCTGATGATTGGCTTGCAAGGATATTATATGAATATGGTTTTGCAAATAAGTCTACAAGTGAAAATATCAATGATGGCTTTAGGTTGTGTAATACCTATATCACAGCAGCCGTTCGCTGTGCACCCCCACAAAACAAACCCCTAAGAGAGGAATTGCATAATTGTTCTTTGTACTTGAAGGAAGAATTTAACATCTTGAAAAATGTCAAAGTGATAATTTGTTTAGGAAAGATAGCGTTTGATTCTTGTTGTAAATTACTTGATATCAAAGGAATCAGATTTTCTCATGCAAAATCATTTCGGTTCAAGAAATTCATAATAATTTGTTCGTATCATCCTAGCAGACAAAATACACAGACTGGTAGATTAGTATGGAATCAGTGGTCGAAAATATTTTCTATGGCTAGGACAAACTTGAACCGAATCGAAATATAAAAAAAGGCATCTCGTCAATTTTCCCCATCCGAGCTTCCCCTACTCGTA
>CAYUTC010000162.1:0-1616 GCA_964447595.1 uncultured Nitrosopumilaceae archaeon | reverse complement strand
CTAGCAGGAAAAAAACCGTTAGTCTTAGTCACCGATGGAGCTCAGAACTTTCACACTGCATATCAAAAGGAATTTCGAACAATGAACAACCCAAGAACAGTTCATATCAAAAGTATCACATTGAAAGGACACCACAATAACAACAAGATGGAACGCATGAACGGAGAGATAAGAGATAGAGAGAAGATCATGCGTGGTTTGAAGAAAGATGACTCAGCATTAATCGAAGGCTATCGCATCTATCATAATTTCATCAGACCTCATCAGGGTTTAGACGGCAGAACGCCAGCAGACATAGCAAGTATAACAGTACAAGGCGATAACAAATGGATTACGTTGATACAGAATGCGAGTAAGAAAACTAAGTTCTAATTTTCTTTAGTTTGTGCCTATTCCAAGAAGGAAATTTGGTCTTTTTACCTACGCATTCAAAACAAAAACCAAAATCAAAATCCATTGAATGGTTAACGCTATTATGTAATTTGATAAACTCCTCATTAAGTTGGTTTGTGAGTTTTGATTCAGAATCAATATCTTTCTTTTGTCTTGCTTCAACTATTCTAAAATATACATCAGATAGATCGATACCCAATTTCTTACTAGATGTTGAGAAATGCTCCATGATTTTCGGTCTGAAATCATTAATAACTTCAAAAAAAGGAGAATTGGCTACACTAGTTCCTCTGTTTGCTGCTTTATCATAAATCGAGTTTACCAAGTCTTTTATGTGCTTTTCATAAGCACCTTTGTTAAGAGCCATTGCATCTAGTTTTCTGTAAGACATCATGAGAACGATAATCGTAATTGCACTAATAGAACTAATAATTGACCAGAATAGTGGATCTGTGTACCAAACCAATTAACTTGGTTTTGTATTGAAATTTCTAATAAACATACTCTACCAACCACAGTTAACATGTGAAAATTCCAACTCTCAAGTTAACAGTTCCCTATCCAGGGTGCATTTAAGTTGTTGTCAGTTTTCTACGCCTTTAACTTTCGTCAGTTGGGTTTGAATTATTCAAGTTTCATGATCTAGGTTTAATTGATAATCCCTTTTTCCACAAAAAACTACCAGCTATTACCATTACTATCAGACCAATATATGCAAAATATAGCGGACTAAGACTTGAAAGAGATTGAGACGAAATTATGAAAACAATACCAACAATCCAACATAATGTTCCAACAACCATGAATGTTATTTTTTTCCGCTTCAATCTCATTTGGTTTGATTTCTAATTACCATTATTTAGGTTACAAGTTGCATTTTGAATTAGAGTGATCCACTTGTTCTTACCTTTTACCGTAATACTGGCAATGTCTGCTGGGGTTTTGCCATCCAAAGCTTGGTGTGGTCTAATGAAATTATGGTAAATTCTATAACCCTCAATTAAAGGAGAATCATCTTTCTTTATTCCTCTAACGACCTTTTCACGATCTCTTATCTCTCCATTCATTCGTTCCATTTTGTTATTGTTATGTTCGCCTTTCAAAGTGATACTGCTTATGTGAACTGTTCTTGGATTGTTCAATGTTCTAAATTCTTTCTTGTAAGCATCACCAAAGTTTTGAGCACCATCGGTGATTAGTGCTAAGGGCTTCTTTCCTGCTAC
>CAYUTC010000161.1:0-1651 GCA_964447595.1 uncultured Nitrosopumilaceae archaeon | reverse complement strand
CTTTGAATACACTTTACCTGTTGTAGACTAGTAAGAAAATTATCAATAGACTTTTGATAGGTAAATTCTTCTAGTTTTTCGTGTATAGTATCAACCATCACCTTACATGTGCCCTCGTCAAGCTCACCCCAAACTTTTCTCAAGATCTCTGGGTTGTCAAAACAATCTGGAAGGTAGCAGTTACACTTTTCATACAAGATTCTAAGAACATCGTTTAACAAACCAGACCCTCCAATTTCTATCAGGGTCTGCTCTATTGTCAAGGTAACAAGCGCCTTTCTTATCAAGTGCATGTTGCTAAAAGAGATTTGGATCACCTACTGCATATTACAGGAATTAACGAACTGTTTTGAAGAGATTTTTCAGGAACTCGAATTTTTAGGGTAACCTTATTTTGTTGTATTTCTATGTGTATATTTTCAAACAATGCCTTGTATGTTGTAACAGTCTTGCCATCTCCAAGTTTTTCCTGGCCTTCGGGTACCAAGAGTCCATCCTCCACTAGTGAATTTATCTTTCGATAACCTGAAGTGTTTGGAATTTGACACACAAACAGTATATCAGAAATTATCATGGATTTTCCTAGAACTGCATTTAGGATCTTGTGCTTGTCATCGTCCGCAAGCGCCTTTAAGATCACAGTAGCAAGACGCGGCTCTTGTATTGTTATCCATTCTTTTTCTTGGTTTGCCAAGGCTTCCACGGCAACTACGCCCTTCATGAACTGTCTTTCAAGACCTTCAGCACCAGACCCAAAAAATTCCCTTAAAACGCTGTCTAGTTTTGTAAAGTCCTCAATTGCCTGGGTTAGATTGATACCATAGCGCTCAAAAACCCGTTGCTCTATTTTTTGTAAAGTTTTCTCTCCAAGATTTTCCCTAACTGTAACAGTTAACGTTTTAGCTAACAGGCAATCCAATCCATGCATCGATTATAATCATAATCATGGACCTAAAATCCACTAGTGTGTAACACGGAAAAAATACAAAAGTGATCATTTCCTGTATAAAAATCAGGAAGAAAAGACATGTTCTATCAGATCTACAAGTCTATAGGTTAGTCTGATCTCAAAGATCTTCTCTTCCAAAATCTGTACTCAAACAAATTAGTGTGGTTGTACTTCGTATGTCTTCTATCCTTCGTATCTTTGATATTGTATCTCGTAATCCTTCAAGAGTAGGTGAAACTATCTTGGCAATAATGTCATAACTTCCATACGTGCCAAGCACATCACTTATGTATCTTGTTTCTTTGAGTGCGTCATGTATTGCCTGCTCTGAACCGTCTTTACAGTTAACCATAACAAATGCAGTAGACGCTTCAGCCAAGTATGTGTTTTCTGGTGATCGAAGCATGTAACAATGATGGCAACCGATGTACATTACTAAGGCTTGACACCATAGCTAAATTGTTATCATGTTAGCTGACCAAATCCAAAATAGAATACAACTGATTACAAGTTTTTGTACTATGTAACCAAGCAGTTGTTTATTAGAGAGTTTTACGTATTGATTACTACCATGAATATTTATGACAAAAAATCAGTTCGTTGTTCTAAGTGTGACAGATTCATAGGAGAGATTGATTACGATGCCGTGGTTACCTTGCCAAAGTGTGGCAGATGTGCAAATCCATTACCAGAAGGCGATGA
>CAYUTC010000160.1:0-1692 GCA_964447595.1 uncultured Nitrosopumilaceae archaeon | reverse complement strand
AAAATAGGAGGTGAAAAATGAAAAATGGTAATAAGTAATAGCCAATTTGGATTCGATCTAAGCAATTTCAGTGGCATTCCATATGGTGCCAGCGTACGATTCAAGGTTGCTTCAGGTATCACAACCATTGCTGGCACTTCCATGAATAAATGGTGTACTGCTGGAAATCTTTTAGGTGCCTTTTCGGGCGGTAATATCGAATGTAGCATAACATATTATGCATCAGGAGGATCCCAACCTCAAGGGTGGTATCTTTCCATTAAACACAGTGGAGTTGATGTGGCATATCACTCATTGGGTTATGATCCTACTGGCGATATCATGGTGCTTTATTTGCAGATAGGATCCTATAGTAACTGGACTGCAAGCTATCAGGACATAACTACCGGAGGTAGCAAAGTAACCTACGATACAGGAGTAATTGCTTCTACGTGGACTGGCGCGGGTCTTTGGTTTGAAAATGGCGGGGATTACACGTGTTGTGACTACAAAACCTTTGGAGGTACACAATTCACCAATGTAACCTTCTACGATATCCACAACAATGTAATAACAAATAACTGGAGTGCATCAGTACATACTCTGAATCTCCCCAACAAATGTTCCAGCCCATCAACTTCAAATTGCATATTCGAAGACACAATAAGCCTCAATGTATACTATAATTGTACTACATGCTAAAGTCAGTGATGACAGTACAATTATAGTCAAATTTTTTATTTTTTATTGATTTTGTTTGTAAAATATACGTATTACATTTTAGAAATAAAAATTTAGTTTCAAGTTTGACTAGAAGAAAGTTACGCTATTTTTTTAAGCGTTATTAATATTGTACATATAAAGAATGAAAACCCCATATTTTTCATTTATGGTAATTTTGCTTATGAATCTAGGTTACAATTATACAGTATTAGCACAAAGTTATCCAAATAGTCCCATCTTGCCAGAGGGTACAAATCCTCCCGTGGTAATTACTCAAGTAGAGCTGGATAGCCCATTTGTGTTCTTGCCTGATAATCAAACATGTACTTCACCACCTCAATTTGGTTTTGTAAATAACTGCCTGACAGATTTGGTTCCAGGTCACAAGGTTCAATGCTCATATTTTCTTGGTAGCAGGACGTGTGAACCCCTACACCAGTATACTAGTGGCACTAACAGGAATTGTATGGGTTCTCAGAGTCTTGGTAATGCAAGTGCTCCACAATGGTTTGATGTATACAACACACAAAATAAAACAATTCAATTGCAATATTTTGATGTTAGAGTACCATCCACAATTAGCACAGGATATAGCGAGTTTGGACCTTACTATGCCATACCTCAAATTGAACCGCATGAAAAATGTACTTTTGCCATTACACCTTTTGGGGAGCCAATCGCACTAGACCAGACTAACAGGACAATAATAGTTTCATACGATTTTGAAGGAAAACACTACACCACATCTACACCCAAATTGACAGATGTTTATAACGATAGCCGTACATGGCAGTTTGACGGAAACAAATGGGTTTTTGCCGAAAAAAACACTGTAGCAGTTCCTGAATTTCCATTTACAATTCCAGTTTTTCTGGTTAGTATTACGTCATTAATTGTCTTTTACAGGATACATTCAAAATAAAAAGTTAGGATATGTGCCTGCTACAACTGATTTCACGGTAACCATCGGTTCTGAATCATAAAACAAAA
>CAYUTC010000159.1:0-1712 GCA_964447595.1 uncultured Nitrosopumilaceae archaeon | reverse complement strand
TCGATCAACTTTTTACTTTGTCTTAAACAGATCCAATGAGCCGAAATTTTACTTCGCAGTCTATTGTTTAATGGGATTGCGTAATCATTACAGGATGACGCAATTCGTTAGGCAGTCTCTAAATAAAGAAACTGAGTCCGGTCATATGATTGGATGTTAAAACTACCATAGCCCATCATTCTCAATTTTTATCTAAATTTTATGCTGTAAAAAATGATCAAAGAAGTAAGACTTGCTATAAGTAAAGGAATTGCAGAGGGAAATTCAGGTATTGCATTTGTTCCAACAATGTTTATGGTTGAGGTGTCTTTCGACACATCACTGTCAGTTGCCATAACCATCGTCCATTCTCCAAAATTCTTGATATCTGCAATGCCTTGACATTTTGGACCAAATAAAGTTCCGCAATCCTTTGTTAAGGAAGGATAGAATTCTATTCCATCAATTAGGACAGTTAGATTACCATTCAATGCTTTTGTTGGAAAGAATACCTTTAGACTGCGAGACTTTCCGTGATTTTCTAACACAAAACTGAGTGTTTTGTTATCTATTCCGTAAGTTGCCATCTCTTGGGTAGAGGCTCACTTGTCTACGTAGGTAGAAACTGATTTTCCTTCACCTGCGTAAATGTCATATCCATATTGAATCGGATCCAAAAGAGGTAAAGATTTGACACTGACAGGACAAGAGTCATTTTGACATCTTTTTGTGAAGGTAAAATACAATCCTCCATTTAGCGGATTAAAAGTTCCATCGAATGGTATTCCTCCATAACCCTTGTCGTAAGCAATTATTGTCTGGTCTTGATTAAGTACTGCTGTAGAAAAATAGGCAGGGCCATTAGTCGGATAAATTAAAGAAGTATTGACTTTACCATCTGGTGTGATAGCATCGATCTCACCGTCTGAAGGAGCATAAGTGATAAAAGATCCATCATGAGCCCAACGAACATTAAACTTGTAAGAGTCTGTTTTTGCTATTTCTGTAAAGTTTTGCTTGTTTGAATCAAGATTATAGATGAAAAGATGGTCATAACATGATGCATAGTAAGATCTCGAACAGCCTTGACCCGTATAGTTCATTGATATAACAATCCTAGTTCCGTTGGGAGATATATCAAATCCGTGCATATTGTATATAGAATCGAATAACACAGAAGTTACATTATTCTTTGTGTCCAGTTTTGATATCCTACTAAAAGATGAATCCGCTATCTGTGAATAAATTATGTTGTCATCTGGAGTCCAGACCTCTTCAAAAACATGAGCTCCACGGGTTAATTGTGTCAAGTGGCGGGTTTGTAGATCAAGAATAAAAATGTCTGCAGGAATTGATGACGGATAGTTATTGAGAAAGGCAATCTTGGTTCCATCATGGTTAAATCTGGGAAACGTCATGCTGAAATTTGCTTTATAAAGAGGCGCGAGCTGCGTTCCATTTTCAGCAAACTGCAACAGCGTATCATTGTCTGCCATGACTAGTACGTTAGAAATTGGATTCCAATCCTTGGTGCCTGCGTCAAAACTAATTTTGTACGTCATGTTGAAGTTTGCTTCAGGAATATTTACCGAAGGGCTTGCAGATCCGCTATATTGCGCATATACCGTATGTGAATTTGCTATAATCATGATTGAGAAAATCAAAACGATTGAAAGTAGTACTTTCACGTTTTACATCAAAAAGGAGGGATTAAAAAATTGACGCATTGTTGT
>CAYUTC010000158.1:0-1748 GCA_964447595.1 uncultured Nitrosopumilaceae archaeon | reverse complement strand
GTTTCCCCAGTTGCTGTTATGCACATAATCCGGTGGATTAGGGGCATAAATTCTCATATGTATATACACATATGAGGAGAGAGAATTCGACCAGAAGGCACCGCTTTTTGTGCTGCGATCGTTATCCCACACCCATCCGCTACCGTCATTCAGGTTTGCGTTAAATGCATTGCCAAGGATTGTAGAGCCATAGTATATGCTCTTCACTTTGTTGACGTCTGCATTACCATAGTGTATCATAGTAACAGGCCAATCATGGGAAGACTAGCATACGCTAGAGTAAAAATTTCGTATAACGACTACAGAGCCGATACAAAACATTTCTCATAAATAATAAGATCTACATATCACAGAATTTAACTAGGAACTGTCCTTATCGTGAAATCCATTCTTATTCAAAACTTCTAATAATTTATTTCCTTTTTCGTTACGAATGTAAAACATGGAATTACCAACCTGGGTCATTTCATTTATCAATTGATGTTTTAATAATACACTGACATGTCGATCTACTGCCTTCCAATCTATCTCAAGAGTTTCTGCAATTTGTTTTCTATTTTTTGGGTATGTTAAGGAATTAAGTATGCTAAGGCGAGTAATACTTCCTTTCATTTTTAACATGGTAAAAAATAGATCATAATCAAAACCGTTTTCAAGAATTACCTTTTTGATTTTTCCTCTCCATACTAATGCTCCTATGGATATCCAAGAAGTAATGCTTAGTGGTAGACTGTTTGAGAATAGAAAATTATTCGTTTGTGAAAGATAAACTGTAAAATATGTTGAAATATTTGACTTACCAATAATTGTAGTTTCATCAATAGCATATGTAGATGAATTATTTGTCAAACGGTAGACTGATTCATAGGTGGTAAATGATGCAAAAACAAAGACTAGTCCAAATATGATATATAAAGAAATTTTGTTCAACAAAATTGTAACATCACTGCTGGTAATTTAAAAATATTTGTCCGAATGTGGTACTGGACTAGGACAAAACTATTTCACAAAACTTACTCGCAAACCCCGTAATGCAGAAAAAAACAACTTCACTTGTCATAGGCAGCATTGTAGCAATTCTTGCTACAGTATTTGCCTTGACATCAGTACAAAACAATGCAGAATCGCAGGAACCACAGGTAGTATCCGCAGGAGGAATTGGATATGTTGCTGGTCCAGATGCCTTTCTAGGGCATGGTGGAAAATCAGCAATTGTAGTTACAACACCACAACAAATCTTTGAAGCAAAAAGAGGACAAGATCTTGATGTAACCATAAGCGTTACTCACAAAGCCGGTAAGAATGCATTATCGGCAGTCAATATTGCCTTCAATGGTGTTAGAAACTCACTAATTCTTCCTTCTGCAGTACTTGCGCATACTCCACAAGAAAGAGCTGATGAGATGCGTGACGGCAAACCCGTGACGGGGCTAGTTGCTCTTGACCCATTTGTGTCATACTCTCCAGCCAAATTGACCATTGGTGCAGGACAGACAACAAACGTAACCATGCACATCCACATACCCAACCTACCCGATGAGATGGTTGGAAAACATGTGAGATTTGTTCCAAATGTTGTAGATCCATTACAAGACTTTGCAAATATTGGGACATTTCCTGACATGGTAACTGTAAAGGTGATAGGCTAAATGATGGCAAAATACCTAGCAGTCGCATTTGTGGCCTTGGTTGCGATGACCGTAACACCACATGTATTTGCAATAAATCCATACTACGGCGGATATGTT
>CAYUTC010000157.1:0-1749 GCA_964447595.1 uncultured Nitrosopumilaceae archaeon | reverse complement strand
ATCCTGCAATTGCTCATCCACTTTTATTTACAGGAATTGCTGTATCAATAGCTGGCTGTATAACCTATCTTGTAAAGTCAAGCACATGATGCAAAACATCTTCCAAATGATTGCAGAGTAATCTTTTCAGAGTCCTTGTGTATTTTTCCTTTGTTTCTGGAGATTTTATACCGTTATAGAATAACTCGATCGGCTCTTGAGCAACACTTTCCAAGTCTTCGATCTTAATCTTCAAGGGATCTCTAGTATGTACGTGGAACCTAAAAAAGAACTCTATAGTAGTGGACTGGTGGGGGTTCAGTATTATGGCGTTCTATTTTACAGTCCAAAAATCTGTTACTATAATTGGGTTCAAGGCTCGGTTCCCTTGGGGGAATTTGTCAAATGGTTCAGTACTCTCCTAGATTAACGTAGATTTGAGCGTAGCCCGAAGAGCCGCAATTTCAGACTTTGTAAGATTAGCAATAATTTGTTCTATCTCAAGTACAAAATTCTTCGTATCAGTGATCACTTTGTTTTGATTAATTTGAGTAGTTCCAGTATAATACTGTGCATCTATGCGATCGTCTTTGGATTGTTCTAAATCTTGTATAAATTTAGGTGCAATTTTACCTAAGAATAAAAGTTTGAATAGTGCTATTGTGCAATCATGTATTTCACATTTTATCCCTATGCGTGAGAGTAGTGCGTATACCGCATCATATCTTGCATAATAGCTTGCTGCAACTGCCCAATCATTGATTCCTGCTTTGGCATTTACTTCCATTGACTTTATGGCATTTTTTGATTTCAGCAAGTAGGCTTTCTGTAGCGTAATTGATTCTGTAATAATTTTAATTCCATTTTTCTGTTTTGCACACCATTTAAGATATTTTTTATTTGGATTCATAATATCGCCACATAATGTCACAAAATTTGTCTGTTCCCTTAAGTACTATATGGTTGGAAATAACTTCGTTTATCAATGGATCATTATTCTTCAAGCCACTTAGAAATTTGCTAGCATCTACAAATTTAATATTAACAGCACGACCAACAAGCTCTCCTATTTCAAGAACCACCTTGCTTTTCCTTTTTTGTCCTATAACAAATAGATCTATATCACTTTCTTTGGTAAATCCTCCCTTTACAAAACTACCAAAAAGGATAATCGGGGCATCTATTTGAGAATCTAATTCTGTCATTACCTTCTTTATCACAAAATTCTTTTGCAGGTATCTGATTGTAGTGAAAATTTCTGCCATAATAATATAATATTTGGCAATGAGATTATCCACATTTAAGACATATTCCTTGTTTTTACCTTTAATTGTACTTGAAAGAATATTCATTTCTTCCAATTTGTTGAGTTGTGGATACGTGGTATTCACATCAGTCTTTGTTTTTCTTGCTATTTCTCTTAAATAAAGTGTTTTTTTATAATTATCATTATAGAGTGCCAGTATTCTTAAGGTGGTTTGTGTAATGTTGGTTTTTTCCAACATATGTTGGATTAATCCAACAGTCCAATTAAAGTTATTGTTTTTAGCTAACCTAAAGGATTTGTCCTAAATTTAGGATACGGATAAATTATTCGCAGACCCTTGAGGGGATTTGAACCAATTTATGAAAATTCAGCAACAGTAAAAAATGAGGGTGCTTGTCAAGTAGTTCAGCACCCCCCTTATCGAACCTTACAATTTCCTGAACACCAATACTAAAATCTGGAACATTGAAAAGAACTTTATAATATATGGACTGGTGGGGATT
>CAYUTC010000156.1:0-1750 GCA_964447595.1 uncultured Nitrosopumilaceae archaeon | reverse complement strand
GTAATATTCTTTCTACTTGTCTTTTCCAGTTCATAAAACATCATATCCGCATTAACAATTAGCGGTGGTAATATGATAAGTATTAGTAGGTTTGCTCATTAGAATCAATCCAAAACCCATTGATTAATTTAGAAGTGAAAGGAACCCATTATGAATGACTAAAGATATTGTTGCAGGACTGGGAGAAATAGGTGGTCCCATATTACAGTTAATATCAAAGGCCCAAACTGCAACGGGGTACGACATCGATCCAAAATTGATGAACAAAAATAAATTCTCAAAATTGGAAAAACGACAAACTCGCTTTCTACACATCTGCATTCCTTTTACAGACAAATTCATCAAAAACGTGATCTTACTTTATAAAAAATTCAAGCCAGAGGGTATAATTATTCATAGTACAGTAAGTCCTGGCACTACAAAAAAGATCCAGGCTCTTCTTACAGTACCTGTTATCTACAGTGCAACTAGGGGAGTGCACAAGAGAATGTTATATGATCTTAGGAGATACACGAAATTTTATGCAGTAGAAAGTGAAGCACCAAGGGCCCAATGGGCTGCAATAACTTATTCAAGATTAATGAAAAAGTGCAAGGTCAAGACCAAAAGAATGACTACTCCTCTTACCCTTGAGCTGGCTAAGATAGTAGTTGATACATCATACTATGGCTGGCTGATTAACTATGCCCAGCTTAGCAACATGATTGCCATAAAAAATAGGGTAAACTATGACGAGATGTGGTCATTTGCAGATGAGATACACAAGTATCTTGGAAACAGGCCAAAGATGTTTCCTGGTTTCATAGGCGGTCATTGTCTTGATGGAAATGAGATTGTATTTATCAAAACTAACCTAGGAATGAGACCCATTACAATCAAGGATTACATAGAAAATGATTGCAAGAGTGACGTGCTCTCATATGACAAAGAAGAAAGAAAACCATTCTTTGATAAAGTGACTGCAAAATGGAAGAGAAATTTCTCTGGCACTATGATTACCCTTACCTCAAGGACAAATCGTTCTATTACCACAACTGATGAACATAAAATGCTAGTATCTGACGACCTATCAGAAAGCTTGGCAAAAAATGTCAAAACGAATGATTACATACCATTTGTTGCACAGCTGCCACACCTTGAACCAAAGCGATCCTTTGATTTTGATTCAAAAAACTGGAGGTTCAAATTCAACATGCCAAAATCACTGACAATGACTGAAGACTTTTGCAGGTTATTGGGACACTATGTAGCAGAAGGCTCGGTAAGTAACTACGGCAAGGGATATTCTTTGCGATTTTCTTTTGGAAAACATGAAGACAGATACATCGAAGATGTGTGTGGAATACTAAAATCAATAGGAGTAAACTATTACCTCACAACACAAAACAATGTTACTCATGTTGGAGTGAAATCGACGCCCTTTTCACTATTTATTGCAGATACTTTAGGATGCGAAAGGAATTCTAAAACAAAGAATCTTCCAGAATTTATCTACTTTGTTTCAAGAAAGATGAAAGAAGAATTTCTAGCTGGCTACTTTAGAGGTGATGGTTCGTTTATGCCAGAGATTGGAATGGTTCACGCAGGAACTGCCTCAAGATTACTTGCAGCAGGCCTTGATCTCTTGTTACTATCCCTGGGGTTTGTTATGACACTGATTGAAAGTGTTCATACGCCTAGTATCATAGTAGGAAGAACTATCAAAGGAAGCCTCTTGTATTCACTTTCGTCGCATAAGGAAACACAGTAC
>CAYUTC010000155.1:0-1830 GCA_964447595.1 uncultured Nitrosopumilaceae archaeon | reverse complement strand
TGGATCTGTTGCCCCAGTCATCAGTTCCTGAATTTCCATTTGCAATTCCAGTTTTACTGATGGGTATTACATCCATGATCTTGTTTTACAGATTGAAACAAAGTCCAACCGATAAAAAGTGGGGAAATTGAACCATTTGACAAGTACCCCTCAACGACTCTTCCGAGTCTTATTAGACCCATAACCATGTTGGAGTAATTTCAGATTCATTTCCTTTTTTCGATTTGATTTTTGGATAAGTTTTATACTATTGATGGGCATTTCATTTAGTTCAAAACTCCCGCAAACTTCCAAAAATAGTTCAGCACTCCACGGCTTTTTACAATTCTAAAAAATTCACATTCAAACCTTAAATATTACAAACGAGGCGCCGGGAGAGAAAATAAACCTTTTGTATTCTCACAATGAATAAAATTTGCAGCATGAATCTGATAACCTGCTGGGTTAAGATATGCAGTAAAAAGCATTTTCTGATTATAACAGACGAGATAGCATCAAGCTTGAAAGGGAGATGAAAAGGCAAATGATAGAGACTTTCCTGAGACTGTAAGGGCTATTCTGTCAGAATACATAGATAAAAGATAATTATATTGTAATTAAATGCCTATCACAAGAATAAATATTTCCTTTTATCTGAATTTTATTCTGTAAAATATAATTAATGATGCAATACTAGCCAATAAAACTGGAATTGCAAAGGGAAATTCAGGAGCTTTTGGCGGAGCTGGACTAGTTTCATTTTGCACGTAACTTTCTGGCAATACTGTAATCTGGATAGGTTTTGACCAAACGGCATAGGGATGATATACACCTACAATGTTTGTTGTATTAAATTTGAATAGCCCAACTGATATTACAGTATAGTTACCTGGAGCATCCAATCTTAGTGGAGGATAATTCCATCCCTGAGTAATTGTCCATGGTTTGGCACTGAAGTGTTCTCCTGGTTTTAACGTTTTTGTCCCGCCGAATTCGGGAATCCAGCCTACCCTAGCATGTGGTGGCCATACTAGATTACCACTCTGATTTTTAATTTCAAGAAAGAATTCAGGTTCCCTATACGCTATGGACACACTATTGTTTCCGATATTTATCAATTCAGTACTGGTGGCGATATTTTCTCCTATCTTGTATACCACTTTTGGTATAGTCTGATTAAGAATCAATATCGAGCCATCATAAACAAGTTTAGTTTGTGTTGAATTTCCAACCTGATCCTCTAACGTAGGATCGTGTTGTTGTGTACCAACAGCGATTTGTGGCATAAGCAAGATGAGGGACAACATAATTCCCGTGAACATCATGATTGAAAAGTTTAGAGTTTTCATTGGTTTCCTGTCATTTTTTTTGTATTAAAGAGTAACGTATCTTTAGACCAGATTAATCTTAGCGAATTTGAATTCAACATTTGGTAAATAGCATTGATATAATTTCATATCTTTAGAAAAAGATAAAGGGAAAGTTAATTGTATGTAAGTATGCCGTGGTCGAAATCGATGCCGCCTATTGGACTGTAGTAAGTTCCAGTTGAATCAACTGCAAATACGGTTCCATAAGCGATGATTGAAGTTCCAGGATCGCTCCATACTGGACTGCCGCTATCTCCCGATACTGCTGTAAATGATGCCTCATTCTGACCAGGCATTCCATTGGGTGCAATAATTCCAACTTGCGTTACAGTACCACATCGAGTGGTTCCTGATCCGGTACCACTGGTGCATACGTGATCTCCCACAAACTGAGAATTACCCTTGCCTGTTATTGTCACTTGAGACAAACCATATCGGTATATGTGGCCAAATCCAGCTGTTTCGGACGTATAAAAGAGCA
>CAYUTC010000154.1:0-1870 GCA_964447595.1 uncultured Nitrosopumilaceae archaeon | reverse complement strand
TCACTGTATACCTCATTATTACTGGTAACAAGAGATTCATTGGCTATGCTGATACTATGATATCACCAAAACGACCCAAAAAGGCAATCAAGTATCCAACCGAGCTTGACTGGAAGCTTGCAAGGTGCATGGTTAACTTGTCCAAGCTTAGGGAAGGCATGACATTATGCGATCCCTTCTGTGGAACAGGAACTATACTGTTAGAGGCTGAATCCATGGGAATACGTTCCATAGGAATTGATTTTGATAAAGAAATGTGTGATATCACAAAGCGAAATCTTGTTGATAACGGCTACAAACCAAAAGTAATCAACTCTACCTATCATGATATACAAAAAATCAAGAACAAAATAGATGGTATTGTTACAGATGTTCCTTATGGAATTGCATCAAAAACATCCTTGTCACCTAAAAGAATCATCCAAGACTTTCTCTCTGTAATACCAGAGAAGATGAGACTTGTTCTAGTATACAAGAAGGGACTTGATCTCGATGAACTAGACAAGGCAAAAAAATACGAAATCTACAGACATAAAAGTTTAACAAGAATTATTGCGGTAAGAAATTCTATTACGTTCTAGTGATTATAAAATAACCACATCTTAATTTTCTAAATAATACATTGTTCCTAGTTGAAGGTGATAAAATCTGTTAAACAACATTATACTCCCGATCAAAAGATTCTCAGTTTTTTGGAAACTTTTCGATACATGGTAAATTATTGCATAAGAATTGGGTTGCAAAATGATGTTCACACATTAAAGAGACTATGTACATTAACATATCACGAATTAGCACAATACGAGACGATTCCTTCATACTACAAACTGTGCGCCATATCAAAGGCTGCAGGGATCCTATCAAACAGAAAACAATCGATCAAAAGAGGAATGCATACGAGCAAGCCTTATCTTAAAAAATCAATACTAATTTCTTGTTATGGGTTCAAGATCGAAGACCGTATATTCAAGATACCATTAGGCGATAGAAAGTATTTCGAAATTCCATTGAACAATCATTCAAAACAGATCTTATTTGGTAATTTACTGAAAATCAACTCATTTTTACTTACTCAGGATTCTATCAGTATAACTTATTCAAAAGAAGTTGCCCAAATCGAATGTAGTAAAACAGTTGGCATTGACAGAAATCTCAGGAATCTTACTGTAGGAAATTGCTATGAAGTGATCCAGTATGATATTTCAAAATCGGTCAAGATTGCAGAAAACACAAAATCTATTATTTCATCTTTTAGACGAAATGATTCTAGAATAAGAAAAAGATTGTATGTAAAATATGGTACTAGAAGAAAAAATAGAATCAAGCAGATATTACATAAGGTTTCAAAAACAGTAGTAGAGCATACAACAAAAAATAGACAATCTATAGTCTTTGAAGACATCAGACACATAAGAAAATTGTATCGGAAGGGAAATGGTCAAGGAAAAAATCATCGTAGTAAAATGAATGGTTGGTCGTTTTCTGAAATAAAGCGTCAAATAGAATACAAAGCAAGATGGAATGGTATTTCAATCATTCAGTTAACCAAAGGAGAAACCAGAGGAACATCAACTTTGTGCCCTATATGCGGAAAGAGACTCCAAGAACAAAGGGCATCGAGAAACCTATGGTGTGATACGTGTAAGAGATGGCAGGATCGTGACGTAGTTGCTGTCATGAACCAGTCTCTACGAGGGCTGCTGAGGTTCGGTAGTTCTAAAGGTGTTGCAAATGAAGCGATGGCACAGGAACCTGTAACTCCAGTAATCCTGAAAGTCGATGCAACAAAGTTATGTCATAGTACGTAACAGAACCCGAAATCTTTAGACACAAGAGCCTGACAAGGGTGATTGCTGTAAGATGAAATTGG
>CAYUTC010000153.1:0-1903 GCA_964447595.1 uncultured Nitrosopumilaceae archaeon | reverse complement strand
ATGGTTCAGATGTATTTTTGGAACACAAGCTCAAGGAGTTATGATAAATTAATCAGAGTTTTACAAGCTGAATGCACCTTTATTTGCTTAATCCTTACAAGATTACGCAAATGGAGAGACGAACTGAACTTACAGTTAAAATCTCACTATACCTAAACCGAATAGCATCTCTCTCAACAGACCCGGACCATGCAAATTTATCAGGATGTAATCGAGTTGAACATACCTATCATTTTAAGAAAGTATTGCTAACATGGGATCTTGACAGCCAAACTAAACGACTTGGAGGACCTAGCTTGTCCATTATGCGGTAAAACACTTGCAAGTAGTGAGTATGTGCATGCTAAACAAGAATTAGAAAAAAAATTAGCAGAAAGATATTCTATAGAGAACAAAAAACGCGACGAAGATTATCAAAAACAGCTTCAGGATCAGAAGGATCATTACGACAAGATCATTAATGAACTCAAGAATAGAAACGATGAAGGTCTTGAATCAATCAAAAAAGAACTTAGAGAAAGTTATGAAAAACAATTATTGGAACTGAAAAAAATGCAAGATGAATCGATGAAACAAGATCAAGAACTACATAGAAAAAAAGAAGAACAATTGGAATATGATTATAAAAAACAAATAGACGATAAAACTCAACAGATTGTCACTCTACAGAATTCTTTAAACCAACAAAAACAATTTGGTTATGAAGAAGCTAAAGCCATATTTACCAGGGAATTAGAGGAAAAGGATAAACAAATTAAAGAGAAAGAAATTCAGATCACTCGATTTCAAGGTGATATATCAGATCTTAAAAATAAATTAATGCAAAGTCAATCAGAATTAAAAGGCGAGGTGGGAGAATTGGATCTTTATTCTAGGCTTACCAATGCCTTCCCTGATGATCACTTTAGAAGACAAAAAAGAGGCAGTAGCAGCGGCGATCTAATACAAAAAATTAGAACAACCAGTGGCACTATTGACACACAAATCGTCTATGATAACAAAGAAGCTAACACCGTAACAAAAACTGATGTAGAGAAAGCAAAAAAATATACGAAGATTCATGGAACAAAATACGTCCTCATCGTTTCACGCAATCTGCCTAAGAAAGATGTGAAAAATGGGCTTCTAGGAGAAAAAGAGGGAATTTTACTTGTACACCCATCTATAGTGGTCGAAGTGGCGGCGCAAATTCGTACTGGCATAATAGAAATATCAAAACTGTCAAAAAGTAAGGGAGACCAAAAATCGAAAGAATCCAAATTGTATAATTATATTATTAGCCAAGACTTTTCAATGATGTTAGAATCTCTTGATAGAATTCATAAGAAAATGTTTGATCTACAAGCCAAAGAAGAAAAAGACCACCAAACTTTATGGAAAATCAGAAAGGAACTACAAGAACAACTAATAAGCACGCATAATGACATATCAAGTGGTATCGAGAGTATAACTCAAGAAGAAAAAATCACCGAATCTGTTAAAAATTGATCCAAATTACCAGATGTCGTCGTGTAACACGTCTTAATTAAAAGTAAATAGTAGAATCATCATGGGAAAAATGGCTTTCATTCCTTTTCATGAATGCATCATGGAAGGTGGATATAATGAGATCAAGGAAGGATTAGGCGATGTTAGTAACGCGGGATGGAAAAGATATACTGTTGTAGGAGCAGTAGAAATTAGAATAATGACAATGCATGGAATTAGAAAGTACATAGTTATCGATAAGGGTTCAACTTTTGGAATAGGATACAATATGGTAATGTATTCCCCTGATAATGTTACAGCAGAACATGAAGTTGACGAAAAGAGGTGGAAAAAGGATAATCATCCTAAGGAGTAGCTATCATCTTCTTTGAAGATCTCAATTAATGTATCTTAAACTTCGCAATCTTGTAAGGAT
>CAYUTC010000152.1:0-1977 GCA_964447595.1 uncultured Nitrosopumilaceae archaeon | reverse complement strand
CATGCATGTGTGACGCCTGATACTGCTCAAAAGTTGATGCAAAGAGGATGGGCAAAAGAGATTGTATCTCAGACATATCAAATTGCTACATTCATTCCATGCGATACTCCTTATCCACCAAACAATTCAGGTTTTCCAATAAATGAAAAAGGCATTCCATTGTTGTATATGCCTAGAGATTCAATTGGAAAGATTTGTGTTAATTACTATGATATTCTTGATTCTGGCAGTGTGCATCTTATGATCTATAACATGACTTCATTAAGTTCCGATGTAGCAGGAATTACGATTTCTTCATCCCAGAATACCATTGGTAACGGGACAGGAAATGCTACAGTGGTTTACACAATCAAGACAGGAAATTATTCAGGATTGTATGGGTTAGATCCTTTTTGTATACCAATTCCTTTTGCTGTAGGGTATGACAATGTTTCTAAAATAACACGTTCCGATCTTTCATGGGATCCTATGGGATTCTATAGCTGTCCTGCTGGGTTTTATGACTTTAATTTCACTGGTATGAGCGGGATAGGTTTTACTATGATTCCATAACTAACTCGGACATTCATAGATTCGAACCCTCACAAGTCGCGTCTTACAATTTTTGAAAATAAAGTCAAGGAGTAAACTTGAAACTAGTATGTTATTGTGAATACAAACACGCAGAAAGCTAAATTCTACATGCATATAATTGGTATCATAATTCTATATTGAATATGCTTATTACTTGTAAATTAAAACACGTGACAGAGTTGATGAAATTACTAATGCCAGATGAATCTTGCAGAAGTTGTGGAGGTTTGTTGATTAAATATTCTGTGTGTGCTGGATGCAGAGGAACAATCCAAAAAATATGCAATCACTGTTCATCAAAGACTGAACAGCAAATCCATGATCACTGCTTTAATAAAATGGAATTAATTCACTAGAATGAAAATTTACTCAGTGAAATCATATCCGATGAATAAATTTATGAAATGACAATAAAAACCATAGGAAACTCTTAGATAAAACAAAAGATATCTTAGTTGTGCTCTCTACAATACATGGGATCTAGTTCAGACAGAACTTGGCGTAACGCCATCTTAACCCTTTTTTATTTCAATTATAAATTACATGATCATGAAACTTGAGTTTACGAAATGTTTTCTGTTAATACCACTATTGGTAATTTTTACAATCGGTTTATTTGATAATGCTTTTGCTGAAAATATGGATAGCAAACAATGGCAGAATTATTTTTTAGGAAAATCCATCAACAATAATCCACCAAAGTCAGATCAACTCTTTAAATTTCAATTCAGAGTGACAAATGGCACTATTAATAAGATAACACAAAGTTCTCAGTTTGAAGGTTTAACTGTTGACGCATCCGGTACAGCCAATGCGACTTTGGAAGTTAAATTCCCACGTAATTATCCATTTGTGCAAGGATATAACAATGCCTCGGAACATTACACGCCATTGATTTATTTTGCAATAAATCATTTGGAAGGTAAGTATGCTGGGAGTACATCTGAATGTTTTTTTGTATATTCTGTTCCGTTTTCTGGTAATTCTGAAATAGACATGATGATTATACACCTACTTATTAGTAATCTACCTGACATTTATCACGGAGATAATATTCCTCCCTCCTGTAATTATAAAACGATTGCATCTTTCATGCCACCCTTAGAGCAAATCCCAGCAGGAATAGAACTATCGAATGTCCAATGCGTGTCTGGGTTAGTTACTGTGTTGCACCCTGATAACAAGATGCCAGCATGTGTAAAACCTGAAACTGCCAATATTTTGATTGAACGTGGTTGGGCAAAAACATCACAATAGTCATATTTTCGAACTTGATATGTAAAATAAAAAATTGGGAAAGGTGCCCACTACAACTGTTCTCGCGGACTCGTTTCCTTTTAAGATATTTATCATTTCAAGTTGTGAAATCTGGAAGGTCCTCCATTACAGTACTGGGATTTGATG
>CAYUTC010000151.1:0-2005 GCA_964447595.1 uncultured Nitrosopumilaceae archaeon | reverse complement strand
GAACTTGTTATAATGAATCATAACAAAGAAGGTAGAAAGTTCCTTGTTCCAGATTGGACGGACAGAGATTCGATGGGGCGGTCAAGGAACTGCTCGAAAAGGAAGGCGAGCAGGCATTTAGGGAGTTTACAGACAAACTGACTCCATCTGAGATCAAAGTGCTAAAGGCACTTGCAAGATCATCGGGCAGAAAGCCAAACGAGATTGCCAAGGATGAGTTCATGAGCGAGCCTGCGGTCAGCTCGGCTCTTGTCATGCTTGGCAGCAGAGCAATCTTGCGGAGGCAAAGGCGTGGGGCATACGAGTTTACCGACAGTCTTTTTGCTCAATGGCTCAAGGCATCGGAGAGCCTGTAAGATGCAAGAAGATACAAGATCTACATTACTTGAAAGAAACACATCCATAACCTGAGATTTGAATGGGTCAGGTGCAATTGAAAGCTCCTTATTTATAACGGTGCGGTGTTAAACTGGTTTCACAAAACCCACCCCCGGCACTTTTATGGTCTCGAAGGTACGATCTGAGACCTATTCACAGAATATGAAAGGAAATTTCAGAGCCCATCGTACACCTCATTGCAATTGTAATCTTCTTTATGTTGCTATTACAGTACAAAATATGAGAATTCTTTTTACCACTTCTAAATCAACTTGTCTTTGTCACTTTTCTGTTTTTCAAATCAATTTCTTAATTTTTAATAAAAGTGCTTAAGATCTCCTTACAACAAGATCAGGGATTTTATTGATTATTTACTTTCTCTCAAGCTGGGATTTTTTGTTTCTGACAATTTGAAAGTAGTATATGCATCATGTCCACCATATGATGCTTTGACTGTAAAGTCATATATTCCATCTTGTAGTGAATCTATCTTGAATTGTTGTGAGTAAATATTTGTACCCCTAATGAGCGGTACTGGGATTGACTTGTATAATTTTCCATCAGAATATAAGACTTGAACCATTACTGATTGGTCCGGTTGTTGTATTGGTTGAACATTTCCTGAAACTGTGATTGACACATCATTTACATAGTTTGGCCAGTCTGTCTTAACTGTAATATAAACAGGACCTGAAGTGGAAACAACAGCTCCAATCACAGCCATTCCTCCTAATGCAACAACAAGTATCCAAATGTATGGATCTTTTATTTTTAAGCTATTTTTTAGCGGTGATATTTCAGCCAATTACACCACTCTTCCACGGTTCTGTCACTGCTAGTTGAAATATAAAACTTGTTTAACAATCTTCAGAATTAAAATATTAGAAAATGAAGAGAAGTTGATTTTGTTAAAATTCGAGTACAAAAAGTCATTTTTCTGTATCAATAATCATATAAGAAAAAATAAAAAAATCCGTTGCCACAAATTTTCTCGAGCAGCACCACTGTGTCATAAGTACTGAGGTAGTACTGGAGGGTGGACCGTAGTGATTACTGCGAAGCTTGAACCCTCGCAAAAGATATCAAATTCTAAATAAGAATGAGTAGTTAAGAAAAAATAAAAAATTAGACTGTCTAAAAAATTTAAAATAAAAAAGAATGTCGGTTAAGACTGCCTTTTAGCATTCTTTTTGTGGAAAGATTGTCTCATTTGTGGGGTTTCATACCATTTTTTAAAATGAACAATTAAAAATATGACACCTATTGCTGAAAAACCAATAGAATACAAAGTTAAATGTTTCATAAGATCAGGCGCAAAATTGAAAGCCAAATATGTACGATTAACAGAGAGCCATTTAACATAGTCCACGTAAGTTGTGATATCAATAATTAGAAATGCTAGTCCTAACGCGCAACATACCCAACCAACAAGAAAGTAAATTTTCATAAACATATTTTCTCTAGTTACAAAATAAAGTTTATGGAATTCAGTTCCATGTTATTCATGGAACTGAACCAATCCAAGACCGATCAGTTTGTTGACAATGGTGTTCTCAACATGTTGAAACGGAACAATTGTATGTAATCTTTGCTGGACTTGTTGATGTTGAAACCGTAACACCAGAGC
>CAYUTC010000150.1:0-2047 GCA_964447595.1 uncultured Nitrosopumilaceae archaeon | reverse complement strand
CAATTGTATGTAATCTTTGCTGGACTTGTTGATGTTGAAACCGTAACACCAGAGCCAACTTGCTGAACCAAGCCGTCAAATCCAGTAGTAGTGGATGTTGTTGAGCCTGATTGGAGTGTAAATTGGAAGCTATATGCATCAGATCCGAACTGGTATGGAGTATTACCGTTAGACCATTGTTCAATTTGTGCTCCGCTTGGATAATAGCAGCTAAACCCCGGCGTACCTATCTGACCCAATTGTATTGTATTTGTTCCCGTATCGCCAGAAATACTAACTGTTGTTGAACTTCCAAGTAGTGCAAGTGTGTCCAATGCACTCATGGTATATTGTCCCGCAGTAGAAGTACTTGAGATGTATGCTTGTATAGGATCATGATTAGCCCACGTACTCAAGACTGTAGAAGCTTGGTTGAGAAATGGTGTACCACAGGAAAAGCCTACTGGCCATCCTTGAAACACCACCTTCCAACCAACGCCATTAGGAAACTGGCTTAGACTATCATACACAGTTCCAACTTGTAGCCAATCATTATTATTAGAATTCATTGAATCTAATATCTGTATGTTGTTGACAGTAGCGGTAGATTTGATAAGATTATAGTTACTCTGTTCTGCTGATATTATTTGTCCATTTGTTCCGCCCCCTCCACTTGCTCCTTTTAATGCATCAGCATCATTTAGAACTTGAGGATCCGATTTTCGATCACTTGTCTTATTGTTTAGATTACTCCAAGGATTGTAGACTTGTTTTATTAAGAATGGACTTAGTTCGGAAGGCCCTAGATAATCAATTTTTGCATTAGTTTTATTCCATGATAGCATTCCTATCCATCCAGGATGTAACTTCACCTCTTCTGATATTTTCTCCTGTAGCACACTTGCCTCCAAAGGTACTCTAGGATCATTGAAAGGTGCAATTTTTGACACAGGTGAAGAGAATCCTTTCACATTAGGCAATACTGTGGTTGGAGACAATATCATAAATACTAACACTATTGATATCATAATTACTAAAGTAGTTCTTGTTTTGTTGTTTTGTATTTTCATTTTTTATTTCTCCTTTATGCTTCTTTTCGTATGAAGAAAACTAGTCCTCACACCGCACAAACGATCATCTATGTTGTTTGTATAACATATCTCATTGTGGTTATGGTAAAGCATTCATTTCTATTGTTGGTAATAGCTAATAAGCCGCGCTCACCGATCGCATAAGTAACATTTTTACTAAAAATTCTTCTTATCTTATGTATCTTATTGTTTGAATTTGGGTTTATGGGGTGTTCAATTTTCTTTTGTAAAAATCATTACCTCTTTCACTTAGAATTATGGTTTCAAAACCATCCGCATCGATTTTTCTTTCAATCAAATCCATCAACTCAAGCCAATTCAAGTAGAGAACGCATTTATCGTAACCAACGTTGCATTTCATCGCAATGTTTGACTTTTTTATTTTGCTGTTGTAATACAAAAATACTACGAGCCGTTTTACCACACTCCAATCTATTTTTTTAAGTGCTTTTTTGTGTATTAATCGTTCTAACTGTTTTTCTTCAGACATTGTAGGATCTTGTCCTAAATATTTTCTATTTTAGATTTGCGTAGATGAAATATGTAACACATAGCTTTACAATAACTCCAAATAATTTTTGTCTAAGATTATGAATTGTTGCAATCAGTATTGATCATAGTGAACAATCTTACTTGCTCCAGCAGTGAGATGGATTTATTTATCATTATGAGAAAATGGTAGTCTTGCCAATTGCATAATTAAAGTTCCAAATGGCTTTGTTATGGTACAACAACATTCAGTAAGTAATTTTGTACTGCTAGGGCCAGGTAGTGACAGTTCGGTAGACGCTCTAGAGCCGTTACCAAGACCTCACTTTATAACGATGCGGTGTTAAACTGGTTTCACAAAACCCACCCCCGGTATACAACCTCTGATTTGAAATTGAATATGATAAGATTCGAATCCATAGATTTTTAAACTCGGCGGGAGCATATATTTTAGCTTGCAAAGAAATTTGTCATATAATCATTGTTCT
>CAYUTC010000149.1:0-2068 GCA_964447595.1 uncultured Nitrosopumilaceae archaeon | reverse complement strand
GAATTTGGTCCAGTTGCAGGACTTGTATTGATAATTTCTATAATTGGTATAGTTCTTTTTGCAAGAATCAGACCAATCCATAGACTGGGATAGCTGCACCGTTAATTGGTCTTGAATCATCTGATGCCAAAAAAAGAATTACTCTTGCAATCTCTTCTGGTTTTACCCATTTTGTAAAATCAGCATTAGGCATTGCCTTTCTGTTTTCTTCAGTATCAATGATGCTTGGTAGGATACAGTTTACATTGATTCTCTTTTTCTTTACTTCTTCTGAAAGAGATTCTACTAATCTTATCACACCACTTTTTGATGCCACATATGCTGCATCATTTCCTCCACCTTTTAGTCCGGGTCTTGCGGATACATGAATCACCTTTCCACTGGATTGTTTTATCATCTGGGAAACAACATGTTTACTGAGAAGAAATGCGGTTTTAAGATTTAGAGACATCATAGTATCCCAATCTTTTTCATCTATTTCGGTTACCGGTTTTCCTGCAATGTATCCACCAATCACGTTAGCCAAGACATCTATTCTTCCAAATTTTTTCACAACTTCATTGACTAGAGTTTTTGCATCCTCTTCCTTTGTGAAATTTCCTCTTAGCAAAAATACATTTTTCAATGATGAACCAAGTTTTGATTGCAGGAATGATAGAGAGTTGTCTGAATAGTATGTCAGAACAAGAGATGCTCTGGTTTTAAGAAAAGCATGCCCTACCTCAATTCCCAGTCCACCACTTGCACCAGTAACTAGCACTACCTTTCCCGTAAAATCATAATCTTTCATGATATTTTTGAGAACAGCTCTTTAAAAAAAGATCTGATCTTGGATTTTGTAAAGTTTGAAATTGTTTGTAATTTACTCTAATTTTTCAAGATCTTTATTCAGTATGCTCATGAGTTTTTGACTCTACATCATCTGCCAGTACATCAAACTCAGATGCATCGCCAAACTTTTGATAAGTCAATTTTTCAAGAGTCTTGATTATGCTCTTTGCTGCTCGATATTGTGGAATTTTTGGTTCGTTTAGTTCTGCATACAGTCCAATGCCTTGGATATCATTCATTTTTGCAAAACCCAAGATTAATCCATTAAAACCAGTTATTATGGAGGCTTGAGGGGTTGTTTCTATACCAAGTTTACGTACTTGATCAGTTAGTTCAACAGATGTTGTTGTTACAAAAGTTTTTGGATTCTTTCCAATTGGTTTAGGTGTGTGAAATCCTCCTAGAGTATAGATGAATCTAGTTGAATATTTTTTTGCCGTGTTTATCACATCTTGACACAAGACATTGAGTTCTTCGGTAGAGGAAGGTTGACCGGAGCCGCCACCAAAGACGATTGTATCTTTTCCATATCGATAATCCCATTTCTCTTCTGGCAGATCAATGTAACCACCGTTATCAATCACATATGCAGGGTATGATGGAAGAACTTCACGAAAAACTGTTGTATTAAGATGGGTATTGATAAAATCAATCACTATGCTTCCTACATCTCCCATGTCTTGCATGGCTGCAATCATCAAAGGTTTTTGCAGATCTGGTTCTTTAGTTTGTAAAAATTTCACACTAGTTGTACCATTGATTATGATTAATACCTTGAGGTTTTGTGTTAAGATGAAAATGGAATTTTCTATCAAATTTTTTATAAGATGGTCTTTATCCAAAACATAGGATTGGATGCATATCTTGAAGAAGAACTGTATGATTTACTCACATATTGTATTCAAAACGTAAATTCCCAAGATTATGAATCAAAAAAAGTACGAATCCAAGAAATTGGAAAGGAATTATTTGTAGATGGTGGGGCAGATGCAATGGAAAACATGTATTTTGCCATACAAAATAGAATAAAAGAAGAAATTCAAAAAGATGCCAATACCTATCGCCCCTGGTGGAACAATATTACTGATGAATGGAAATACTAGTTATCAAGCAACAGCTGCTAGTGGTTCTTCTGTTACTGGTTCCTCAACTTGCTTTCTTGCTTTTGCCAATGCCATTTGAAGATGCTCGATTTCTATCTCATCAATCATTTCGCACATGAATAATCAATGTCAAA
>CAYUTC010000148.1:0-2073 GCA_964447595.1 uncultured Nitrosopumilaceae archaeon | reverse complement strand
AGGGCCACAGTAGTATTTGTACCACCAAGTGGGGTGCTAGAAGACGCAAATGCTATTTTACCTTCAGGGGTAGATCTACTGTTAACATTTGGAGTTATCGCTGTTAGTAGATCCGACGGTACAACTGTGAATGCCATGATAAAGATTAAAAAGCAAGATAGAATCTTGATCGAATTTTGTTTTCTTAACATGACTTCATTGTGTGATTCCGATAGCATTGTAATATATATTACTTCTAATTTATTATGATCAAAAGTTCTAAAACATTTATCAAGAATACGAGTGTATCATATATGGTTTTGTCTGATCGGAAAATTTTTTCATTGTATCAAGTTTAGTGGCTTGTAAAGAAGTAAATAGTCAAATTATTATGACTTTACAATTTTGCCAAGATGTATCAGCTTAAATGAAATAATTTGCTTGAAAACTGAAATTTATTTTTGTATTAATTTATTGTCAACATCTTTTTATTCGAACCTCTTTGGAGATACTCAAAACAATATGATGGTCTTGAACATCAATTCGAGATTTTTATTACTGAAGACGACTGCTCAAATGATGTACAATATATTCTATTAGACCTGCATGAAGTATGATTAGTCAAAAAGTTAGTTGATATTATAGAATCCTAAGAGCAACAGTAGTTCTAGTACAACTATATAGTCCGTTCAAATCCCTCCAGAATGATATGTGGCGGGATATATGGTACATATTCTAGGAAGAAAATCTTTGTATATGGATTAGTCAAAATACTGCTGATCTAGAAAACCACAGGGTTGGTTTTGTAATTTCCTAGACCAGCATTCCCACTTATGGAAAAGATTCATTTAAAATAAGCGATCTTCCATCAAGATGAGAAATCTCCTCCCAGTTTAGCAATAACTTCAGTCGTGTAAAAACCATCGATTTTTGTTAAATATTGCCTTATATACTTCCTATGCATTACCTAACTGGGTTGGAACACAATTCAAAAAAATATATGAACATACTGGAAGACCTTCTTGCGGAAAATGAGATCACACAAAAAGAGTATAACGAATTAAAAGAAGAATACGAATATAATGTAAAACGATACGCTGTAGAATAGTTCAACTTACAGTTCGAATTAACTGTGGTAATATTCTAATTTAGATTTTGAATATTTCTAACTTTCACTTTATGCTTTGTCGACTAACTCATTTTCTTGCTAACACCGGGATCTAATTTTCTCTACCAAACTAGCTTTGGACCATGGGAATTGGTCAGGAGGTTGATTGATTGGAATAAATACGATGAGAAATTGGTCAGAAGAGGCGATATTCTCATCTCAGATGGTGTTTTAAAGAACTGGGATAAGGAACCTACCGGGATGAATTGCAAGAAACAGGCAGGAGGTTCCTCTTTCCTGAATCGTTTATGAAGATAGTAAAGTATGCAAGAGCATACTTTGGATTACCATACAGTCAGACTGAAGGACTGAGAACATATGACAATACCATACACACGGTACCAGACTACAATCCACAAGAGAATCAACAAGCTTAAGATCAGAGTAGACCCAAAGGTTGACAACGATATTGTCATTATTATAGATTCTACTGGAATAAAGTTGGCAAATCGTGGTGAACGGATGCTGCTCAAGCCAATCTAGCCAGTCTTTGCATAATGCACCAGCCTCTTGAAGACCTCAGTAACTGCCTTGTTTGTCTCCCCGGCATACTCGTAGCTTGTAATGCACCGCAATCCATGCAATCCTCCTTTGTTGCATCGCGCAACGCTTTTCCGCGCTCCTCAAACCATGCAAGCATGCACGCGTCTTGAACCATAGTAGACTATTCCCTTTGAGAGGCCGTAGTCAAAGAGCGCATCAAGAAAGTCTGATGCAAGGCCTCCTTCCTTGAACTTGGAAAGCCTTTCCTTGATGGACCGAATAGTCGAGGTATAGTGATAGATCGCGTCTGATCCCATCCTGAAATCCTTCCCTTTCCACTTAAGGGGGATTTGCAGTTTTGTTCATTGGGCACCAAACTGGGAAGATAATGCTCCCGCCGGGATTTGAACCCGGGATCACTGCCTTGAGAGGGCAGTATGCTT
>CAYUTC010000147.1:0-2138 GCA_964447595.1 uncultured Nitrosopumilaceae archaeon | reverse complement strand
TCCCTTTTAGATCCTCAAATACTATCATAGATTTTGATTTCTTTGCTTTTTGTACAATGTCTTTTGATATTTTATGGAGATATTACTGTAGCTGTCTTGTCCTACGGTTTCCTAATCGTTTTGGTAGAATCTTTTTACTCTAACATCATATCGTTTGAATGATGAAATGACATGAGAAGTATTCTCCTTTATTGATAATAATTTGCCAGTCTTGTACATGATTGAACCAATAGAGGTTGAAACTGTTACATTCCGTAAGTTCCTGTCAATTCCAATTATATTCTCTGGAATGATCTCTTGTATCTCTTTTCTGACTGAAATCGACACCGATGTTGGTGTTATTGTAATTGATCAAGGTTCCACGTTTTCTAATTGCGATATAGTGTAGTTATTTAATATGATGCAAACAAATTTTCTCCTTCCTATTGGAATTGATAATAATGTCCCATTAATCTTGAACCCATAACATGATACAATATGTGGTTTATGTACGTAAGGTGATTTTGTTCTGATCCCTTTCTTGATTGAACGTTTCATTTGAGACAATCTTCCACAAGCTTGTGGCATTGCGTTGAGTTTGTATATTGATGGGATCTGGTAGCAATCAAGTTCATGATAAAACAATGATGAGAATTTCTTCAATGTAGATATGTTATCTCAAGACCTAGTCTTATGCAATGATTCACTATGTAGCAGAATGTTTCCATCAGGGATAAGAGATCTTGGTTTGGATACAGTTCTTGTTTTATTGTTTTGATTACGTTCACTAACTATGAAATATTTAATTCATAAGAAAAAGGGTTAGTTATACTGTTATCATAAAGTCAGATCTCTCAAATTGAATTGATGGAATATACCGGAGAAATTTGCAGCAGAACCAACTAAATTATATCCCCAGTATTCCGAGAACAGTACTAATATGAAACTTGTCTGTATTCCTGCATATAATGAGGAGAGA
Organism: uncultured Nitrosopumilaceae archaeon; assembly: GCA_964447595.1. Classification (GTDB taxonomy): domain Archaea; phylum Thermoproteota; class Nitrososphaeria; order Nitrososphaerales; family Nitrosopumilaceae; genus Nitrosotalea. Next base: position 1,180 of record CAYUTC010000147.1, on the reverse strand, counting down.
ACAATAGGTGATGTGGTAAAAAATTCACTGAATCACGCAGACAAGGTAATTGTATGCGATGATGGCTCTACAGATGGTACCGCAAATATAGCAAAACAAAGCGGTGCAACTGTAATTACACACAACAAAAATGAAGGCTATGGTGCTGCAATCATAACATTATTTGATAGAGCAAGAAAGGAAAATGCTGATATCATGATAACAATTGATGGCGACGGTCAGCACAACCCAGAGCAGATTCCACTATTGATAAAAACGTTACAGGAAAACAATCTTGATGTAGTAATTGGCTCTAGATTTTTAGATAAACAGTCCACCATTCCAGGATACAGAAAACATGGAATAAAAATAATAACATCTGCTGCAAACTTTGGAGCAGATTTCAAGGTATCAGATGCCCAGTCAGGGTTCAGAGCTTATTCCAAAAAAGCAATTGAATCAATCCATCCAACCGAAACAGGAATGTCAGTATCAACTGAAATCTTACTAAAAATATCAAACAAGGGTCTGACACTTGCAGAAGTCCCTGTTTCCATAACATATGGTAATGATACATCGACAAACAGACCAGTGCCGCATGGAGTAGCAGTACTGATGAACACTCTGAAATTTATTTCAGTAAAACATCCGATACCATTTTACGGATTTCCAGGAATTGTTCTAGTTGTAATCGGTTCTGTTCTTGGATACCAATTCCTTGACGCATATCTTAACAGACAGACAATCTTTCTTGGGTCTTTAATGGCTGCAATAATTCTTTTCTTGGTGGGTACAATTCTTTGTGTAACTGCAGTAATATTGTTTTCAATGGCTACTTTAATGCGGGAAAAGCAGTAGGCAAAATTTTATAGAATAAAGTTACATCGACAATAAATCCTGGAATATTACATCAAATATTATGGGCTCGTGCGGGATACATCTGATTTCAAGCTCCAAGGACACCAAGACAAAAAATGGTACAAATACAGTGCCCAGTCAGAAGATCTTATAAAAGTTGGATAGTTTTGACTAGTTATTTCCTATACTGGTGCCATAAAAACAACCCAAAATGTAAATTCTGTAACAGTATATTGTGAATTATTGATAATTTTATCTCATGATTTCAAAATAAAATTATGTTAACACAAAAAATGAACAAATCGTCCATTATGCTTATATATCATAATTCTTGCAAAAATTA
>CAYUTC010000146.1:0-2150 GCA_964447595.1 uncultured Nitrosopumilaceae archaeon | reverse complement strand
CAGCAGTAGCAACAGAATCAAATTCTAGGGGTAGATCCTCAATTACATTGTATCCCTTTGCTTTTAGATTTGGAATTTCATTTTCTTGAAATATTCCCACTGCAAAAGAACCATAATTGGAACTTGATCCATAGATGAGATTTTGGGCTACAGACGCAATATCAGAAATTGGTCCTGAACCAAAGACTATGTATCTTTGTGGTGTGTTTTCATACGAAATTGGTTGAAAATTTATCAGATCTGATTTTTCTTGTACAACAATTTGGTTTTGTATTGGAATATCAGGATCATAAAATGCATTGACATATTTTGGAAATAATGAAAAAAGCAAAATACAGATTAAGAAAATTCCCATAGTTGACATGGTCAGTGACCGTACCATGGTAAGCTATCTTCGCCTTGCAAGAATGGTAATCTGTAATGCAATAATTACTGCTATCAATGCAACTACAGGTAAAAGCAAAGAGTTGATCTGTCCTGAAGCAGCATCAATGTTTTTTACCGATTCAGATATTGATGAGACGCTCTTGTTCATGTTTTGATTTGCTTGGGTAATTGTTCCCTGACTTTGATTCAAGACATTTCCAAAGCCTTGAATTTCAGTTTTTAATTTATCAAGTTCACCTGATGTAGTGTCTAATACTTTATTTAACTTGATTATTTGATCAGAGATTCCTTCAATGTTTTGTTTTAGTACTAGAGTTGCAGTAGAACCTTGAGAGGTTGTGCCTCGGAAAGAGGCAACCATATGAAAGATGTATGTGCCTTCTTCTGAAGGAGTAAAGTCAGTATAAAAGAGCCCATCATGAAGTTTTTGAAATGAGTTGGTAAGGTCTATTATGTTTCCCGATGGGGTATGAGTATGAGAACCTCGTAGTATATCAGCAGAACCACTGACTAGTTGACCATCGCTTGTCACTTGAACAAAGACACGTAGTGTTTGGTTTACGGCAGCAGTTTGCGGGGCATAAACTGTTGTGATAACATTTCTTTGAATTGTAACAGGCGGTAGTGATGTAGATGCTGCAAATTCTACGTTTGCAGTCTTTGATAGAGAGTTTTCCTTTGTGGCAATTCCTTCAACCGAATATGTGCCATAAGAATAGTCAGATGTAGCGTTAGGCCATCTAATCAATATCTGGTTAAAATTACCATTGCTGTCGGCTACAATCTGATTGAATTGTTTAATGGTGCCATCTGGTGCAAATAATCTCAGTATTATTGTTTCATTTCCCAAGGCTTTTCCGTAAACAAGTAGTGGTTGACCTGGTGAATACACCTGTGAATCAGTAAATATTTCAAAACCATAAGCGTTTACAAATGATCCCCCTGCCAAAACGAAAAGAAAAACAAACCCAATCAGTAATTTCAATCTACTCATGATGTCGGTCACCCATAGATATTGGTTCTGCTAGAAAGAAGCATGTTTGTTGGTAAAAACATGTTATAAAAAAACAAGATATGAATAATTTGCTGTTTTCTTTCAATTCATTCTTGTGGATATCTTTCAGATGACATTGAATTTATTGCAACCAGTGATAAATTAGATTGCTCTTTTTTCAATATTGTAAGCGATGCATTTCTTATTATTAGCTCGTATAATGACTCCGGTTTTAATTGCAATACAGTAGATAGCATTGATTTGATTGGATCCATGTGTGTAACAAGCAAAATGTTTTCATCTTTGTGTTTTGCAGAGCAATGATCAACGACCTCAAGAACCCTTTTTTTTACACTAGAAAACGTCTCTATTCCATTTTTTTCAACTATGGGATGTCCTTCATAGAACTTTAAAAAAATATTTCCGTGTTTTGCAAACATTTCCTCATAAAACATACCAGAAAACATTCCCATATCAATCTCTGTTAGTCTCTCATCAATACTATACCCAAGGTGCAATTTTTTTGAAACTATTTTTGCAGTCTGTTCTGCACGTTCAATTGGACTTGAATAAACTTGCGATATATTCAACGGTTCAAGATAATCAGATATTTTTTCAGCTTGTTTAATGCCTAACTCGGTAAGAGGATATCCAGACGTACGTCCAGCAAGAATCCGTTCAACATTATTTTTGGCTTGGGCGTGACGTAAAAAAAGAAACAATTGTAATAACGAAACGAGATATTAAATAAAGATAATAATAAGATTAC
>CAYUTC010000145.1:0-2236 GCA_964447595.1 uncultured Nitrosopumilaceae archaeon | reverse complement strand
TGATACATCACATTTCTCCAATGACGGTATCAGTACCATGCCTCATTTAATGGATTTGAGATGAATTCTGCAGTTTTTTTATAAAAGAATTCTATGCAGATACATTAGCAACTTACTTCTTGGAAAAAATCTCCACCAAATAGTGCATTCAGTCCGGCAATGTCACACGCTGAAATGTATTTTTCATCTGGTTGGATAACCTGGTACATCATACTATTAATCGAGGTAGAGTGACCAAGACCTAATGCATGACCCATTTCATGTCTAACTAGATTCTCAAGTTGTACGGGTGTGATCTTGTTGGCATCGTATATTGTAATGGTTGCATGTGCCATGTTGGTTCCAGCATATGTTGGAACCGTAATGCCATTGTAATCTGTAGACGCTTCTTTTGTTAGTTTTAATATGATATCTCCAGAGATGCCATTTTCTGATTTGTTTATTTCAAATTTGACATTTGGATTTACTGTTTGTATTGCACCTTCCCATCCCTCAAAATAAGTATGGCCATTTTCAGTGTATTCAGAACTAGAGTTAATTACTTTTTCAATAAGGAGTATTTTGTTTGGGATCAAACCAGCGTCATTAATTATGGATATAGATACAGGGTGATCCATATTCCAAGGGGCAAGTGTCTTGATCTCATCTTCACTTTGGGACAGGGCAGCACATGGAATAATGCTAAAGGACAAAAAGGCCACTATAACATTTAACACAGAAGGTTGTGCGAAAAATTATTCTTGTGTTATAGCTAGTTTGATTTTGTCAAAAGGCAGTCAGCTTGACTTTCGCATACTAGTGTGTGTTCAAATAACACATACAGTCATTTAATAATTTAGGCAAACGTAAGAAGCGATTAGAAATGCAATCATCACCTACAATAAATAACGGTGTACTCGATGAGGTTGTTACTTTTTTAGATTCTTTTGGAGTGGAAAAAACAGATGCAATTCTTTATTTGACGTTGTTCCAATCTCATCCCTCCACTGCAAACATCCTAGCCTCAAAACTTGATATCGATAGAGGCAAGGTGTATCGTTCTCTTCGTAAACTGCAAAATCTAGGGTTGGTATCATCTACCTTCTCAAATCCTACCATGTGCTCTCCTATAGATCCACAGGATGCATTATCTTCAATTATTCAAAGGAAGGAGGATGAAATAATTGTTTTAAGAAAGCTTCTAAACAAGACAATTGAAAATCTAGACAAATTAAAAAGTCCAGTACAAGAAATGTCTCAGGTTCCTTCATTTTATGTCATACAGGGCAGACCAAACATATATGGACACATTAGTAAATTGATACAGCAATCATCAAGAACTCTTTACATTATTACTACTATTGAGGATGTACTAAGGATGTATCATACTGCCATACCTGAAAAAATTGCTGAATCGACAAGGAAGGGGTTACACGTTAAGCTTATCACTGAAACAGAAGACATCGAGTTACTTGGTAAAATAGCTGCACTAAATTCAAGTGAGGTGAGAATAGGTAAGCTACCCTCTAAAAGCAGGACATTAATTTCAGACGAAAAGATTTTGATAATGTCAGGCCGGGTCAGCAAAACCATGAATTTGAGTGATGACATAGACTCGATTCTATATACTAATTCTGAAGAACTTGCGGCAAACATGAATAGTTTTTGCAATAATTTATGGAACATATCTAAACCTGTCAAGATAATACACGGGAGGATGCAATAGAATGCGTCTGATGTCGATTTGATCACTTCCATCATAATAGATGACGATAAGAACACAGTCAACTTGTTTTCCGAATTTTTAGAAATAAAGGGAATCAAAATATTGGGAACTGGACGCAACGGGCAAGAAGCGGTTCAACTATATCAAAGATTCAAGCCAGATGTAGTCTTTTTGGATGTAATGATGCCAAAATATGATGGCTTTTATGCGCTTGAAGAGATTAGAAAGTTGGACCCAAATGCCAAGGTAATAATGGTTACTGCAGACCTGGCATCAAATACTGCAGACAGATTGGAGAGATTGAATGCCTCACTAATAATTTACAAACCATACGAATTCGACGATGTAATGGACGTTATACAAAAATTGTTCGCTAAGACTAAATTGGAAATTCTTTGAGCAATTTATCGAGTTCTGCACCACAGAACACGCATTTATCGTCATCATTTTTCCAATAATATCCACTGATACGTGTCCATTTAATGGATCTGAAGTGTCGAGAGATAGAGTCTTGTTTAGAAAGTTATTCTA
>CAYUTC010000144.1:0-2245 GCA_964447595.1 uncultured Nitrosopumilaceae archaeon | reverse complement strand
TTGATATATTCGTAGTGTAAAGATATTACATGGCAACAGCATATGTGTTAATAAATTGTGAGCTAGGCTCAGAAGAAGCAATAATTTCCCAACTCAAAGCAATAAGCGGGGTGAAGGAAGTACACGGTACATTTGGAGCCTACGACATTTTAGCCAAAATAGAATCTCCAACAGTTGAAGCCCTAAGAGAGATAATAACTTGGAAAATTCGCAAGATAGAGAAGATTCGCTCTACTCTAACTTTGATGGGAATCGAAGGTCAAAGTTAATTCCCTCTTTTCTATTGTTCCAAAATTCGCACATATTTTAGAAACTGTACCACAACAAAGTTTCTATTTTTTCTTTTGTCAAACAAAGACCTTTTAATTGTAGTACGGTTCCAGCTAAACATGTTGTTACATTTCATCTTTCTTGTAAAGGAAGAAGATCTTGAACCAAGAAGATGGGAATTTGAGTATGTTAAAAACATGGCACAATTTTACAAGGTATGGATTGAAGAGACATTTTCCAAAACAGTGGATGTCCGATCAGATGAAATGATAGTAAGGGCTGGCAGACGATTTCAGCTAGTTGATGTTCCTACAATACTTGATGACCACAGAAGCAGAGGCGAAGACATATTCCACTTTTACCTTACCTACTTTAGGCCTCTGTGGACAGATTGTACCTGTGAAGGATACTTTGCAGACAACTTTGGCATGGTCTGGTGGCAAAAGAGCCCAAAAAAAGACGACATTAATTTTCTAATGAACATAAACTGCCCAAAAGTATCACATGAATTGGCACACGAATTTTTACGCCAAAAAGGCTACAAGAACTACAAGGAGCTAGTCCATGACATCTGGGACAAGCACCTCTTTGCTTCGCAGCCCTTTGAGTACTATGATTCCAATTACAAAAAAACACAAAAAGATGGTCTTTTTGCAACACTGGATTCATCTAGTCTTCGTGCCTAGGAAAAATTGTTCCAAATTATATCTCAACATGTAATGTATGATTTGGTGTTAAGAAGATAAAGACAACTCTTGCATAATTTATGTTTGAAGAGTTGACCGGTATCTGTAAAGCACAGGTATGGTCCGTCAACAGGTTTTACGCTATGGTTACCACACAATGTCAACCACTTTCCTTTTGGAAGATAATGATTTTTGGTAACTCCAAAACCTCTGCCTTTTTTATAGTAAAACCAACCAAAGCCTTCTTGAGCTGCCTTTGGGCTTTCCATATTCTGGGTCTAATCTTGGATTCATTGTTCAAATAAGTTGCGTAGCTTTTCTACGGTTTTGTCTCATGGTGCCAAAATGTGTTAACATGTTACCATTCTCTAAACGCCTATAAGTGAGTGGTTTAGAGTTTTTTCTATGCCAGAGTTCATCTGTCCAGATTGTGGTAAAAAACTATTTCATGAAAACGAGACTACGTTAACGGTAGAAAAACAGGTTCATACAAAATTCTGCTCTGCTAAGAAAAAGCGCTAGCACTTGGTAACAGAATAAATTCTATTTTCAAAACTTGCAGTCTTGAAGTCTATTTTGTTTTGAGGGTCTTTTTTGCGAGACTTGCTTAGCTTTTCCAGGGTGACAAGGGCCTCTCCGTCAAAGCCAACTGACGAGCCAAAAATTCCCTCGGCAAGTTGGTTGCCATGTTCGCCTTTTTTGATATCGTCTACCATTTCATAAAACTTGACTGCTTCACGCTTTGATATTGGACCGCCGTTTGACTTGTTGTGGCCAACTGCAATGTACATGCCGCTGTTCTTTACTGCTATTGGAACCTTGTGAACCTTTCCAGAAGAACCGGGAATTTTTTCATTTAATAAAATTTCACACTTGTGGAACATGCTTGAGATATATGCAAAAAAGCGGTAATCGGCATAAACGCCATCAGAGTCTTCTTGACAATCAACAAAAACCTTGTGAAGCAGTTCAAGGGCTGCATCATTCATGCTTTGCAGCCGTTCTTCAATTCGACCTTTCTTAACCAGATCGGATTTGCAGTCTGTCGCTACCTTTTCCAAAATGAAAGGAGGCAGATTATAGTTTTTCAGAGTGGACACATATGTTCCAGTCTTTGAAGCACCAAAAGTTGGAAAATTACCGCGACTCATTTGCATGCTCCTCTATAGCTTGATCGATAATTAAAATGCATCCCCATCTTGACCAGATGAGGAGTTGTTGCTTTTACCTTATAACTGTTCTTAAAATGTAGAATTTGAAAATGGTGGGGCCGACCGGAGTTGAACCGG
>CAYUTC010000143.1:0-2330 GCA_964447595.1 uncultured Nitrosopumilaceae archaeon | reverse complement strand
TAATATAACAAGATGCCATTGATTCTGGTGTCTTTATGAAAAAATTCAACCTTGTTGCACTTGGGGGGACATTTGACTTGATTCATCTTGGGCACAAGGAACTGCTAAAGGCTGGATTTTCTGTTTCTTCCAAAGTAATTATTGGATTGACAAGCGATGAGCTCGCAAAAAGAAAGGGAAAGAAACTGGTACACAATTATGCACAGCGATACAAGACGCTGGAAGAGACAATCAAGAAAAACTTTGTTGGCACAAGCTATGAAATCAGCAAGCTTGAAAATGATTTTGGACCTGCAGTTCTGGAACCAGATGTAGAAGCTCTGATCGTAAGCCAAGAGACTGCATTTCAGGGCGATGAGCTAAACAAACTTCGAAGGCAAAGAAACGCACCACCAGTCCAAGTGATTGTGGTCCCAATGGTTCTTGCAAAAGATGGAAAAAAAATATCCACCTCGAGAATCAAAAACTCTGAGATTGATATTGACGGCAATATTATTCCCATTGACAAATAGATTGCCTATAATTGAGTAACTGTTCTAAAACCGTAAAACACTTGGTAAAGCATTGAAAGAGATAACCGACAGAATGCTAAGTAAAATGTCATCTGATATAACCAATCTCAAAGAAGGTCTGGACCCTCAAAACATTGCCATGTGGTACAAAAAAGTAATTGATGAGGCAAAAGAGATGGCACCTCCATGGCTTGTAGACAAGATAAACGTAAAACAGGACCCAATCTTATATCTCAAGTTTAACCTGGATATCTCAAAGCGTGCAGTAAGATATCTCATGATTGCAATAGAGAACAACCTCGATGAGATGCCATATACAACCAAATTGTACTTTCTCAAGGTTCAAGAAATCATAAGCCAAGAGATGGACAAATCCCTGGTATAGATTATTCCTTTGTGATTTCTACCACATTTTCAATTATCTTGGTATCCAAAATTTTGCTGGTTTTTTCTACAACCGACTGGATAAAATCAGCAAAAGATTCTGCCTCTGACCTATCTTTTAGTAAAATGCTGTGTGCAGACTTGTCCTTTAGTGATATTACCAGCTCGTTTTCAATTATCTCCAGTATTCCGGTGATGAATGTTTCATTGTTGTCTTTTATGTAAATCAGGCTTGCAAGTTTTTGTGCTTCGTACTTGTCGTCGCAAATTATTTTCTTCTTCATTTTTTATTCAAACAAGTATTTCTCTATCTGGTCCTTTGCTTTCTCTCTTTTCTTTTTGAATTCTACAATGAATGGCTTTGTCGCATCCTTGAGGTTGCACTTGCATTCTCCGCAAAGAAGTTCGCCTCCCTTGCATTTTCTTGCCCGCTCGTCTGATTCTTTTTCTGTATCAAAGAAATATCTTAGATACCAAAAGACAGGACATATGGAATAGTTTGCTCCAAGTTTTCGCTGAAGGTCAACTGTGGGCTGGCCTCCTGTAAAGGTATTTGAGATTTTTTTGTCAATTGCATCCTCACTGTCTGTTGTAAAAATGGCAGTCTCTGGTATTGACGATGACATTTTTCCTTGCATTCCAAGCCCTGGTAGAAACTTGGAATGAATTTGAGCAGGTTTTGGGTATCCAATTTTTTCTGCAATATCTCTTGTTATTCTCCAGTATGGGTCCTGGTCTATCGCTGCAGGAATGAGGACAGGTGTTGGCTTTCCTTCGATTACCGAAGGAAGAAAGCACGGTGCAGCCTGAATTGGAGGAAACCCTATCATGCCAATATTTGTAGAATTTTGAAAACCAAAAACTGCCTTTACTGTGGAAAATGTAATCCTCTTTGCTATCTCCAGTGCAATTGGATAAATTCTCTTGATGTCCCTTGTATCTATCAGTATCTTGGTCTTTTTGGGATCAAAGCCGATTGCGATGATATCAAGAATGTTTTCAGTGGTATACTTGGATACATCTTGGAAGGATTTTTCATCACTGTACAAAAATTTCTCATCATCTGTGACCTGAAAGATCAAATTGACACCAAATTTTTCTTGCAGATATTTGGTGAATATCCATGGAAGCAAATGTCCCATATGAATGGCCCCAGATGGTCCGCGGCCTGTATACAGGTAGAACTTGTTTCCCTTTTCATATTCTGATAAAATTTTATCAAAATCTCTATGACTGAAAAAATACCCTAGTTTTAGCATGGGATGGATTTCGCCAGTTATTTTTTCTACACGTGACTGTAACTGTGGAGAAATTTTTTCAGTGCCAAATTTTTGGATAAGCTTGTCGTAATCTATAGTTCCTTCTACATTCCAAGGCGTTACTGTAAAATCTTCATCTGGCATTCATGTTTCAGTTAGAATATGGTTTAAAAAG
>CAYUTC010000142.1:0-2349 GCA_964447595.1 uncultured Nitrosopumilaceae archaeon | reverse complement strand
AAGGAAATCGATTTTTTGCTTACGGGAACTGGAAGATAAACTATGCGATGTCTGGAACTGTCTAAACCATGATTGATCGTCTTTCTGTTCAAAATCGGTTGATAACTCAACTCTCCATGATTTTGAAAAATTCAGCTATATCTTCTTCGTTAACTAGATCACCTAATTGTATTTTGATCTCGTATAAGATGTGATTGTACTCGTACTCATAAACATCTTTTAGAATTTTCTTCAAATATTCTGGATCTTTAGGCGAATCCCTCATTGCTACATTATAGACTCTAAGTTTGGCTATTACCATGTTATACTTGGTATTGCCCATACTCATCAGCACAACTTCGATAGCTGATATTAGAGCTAGCTTGTGCTGTTCATTGAAACGGATCTCCACCCTACCTACCCTAATTTTTTAACGTTTTAATTGGTCTTAACCATTACCTTAGTTGGAAATAGTTCGTGCTTTTGAGGCGTTTTGAATCAAAGTTATCCATTTGTCATCTCCCTCTATCTTAATTCCTGCTACCTCACTAGGAGTTTTACCATCTAACCCCATGTGAGAACGAATGTAATTATGGAATATTTGATAGCCTGCTAGTATTGGCGTATCGTTGATCTTCAATCCTCTCATTACCTTTTCACGGTCACGTATCTCGCCATTCAATCTTTCCATCATGTTATTATTTCTGTCACCTTTCAAAGTGATATGAGATTCATGAACTACTCTAGGAGATTCTAATGCGTAAAATTCCTTCAAGTATGCTTCTCTATATGCTGGCAATCCATCAGTGATTAGTTTCGTTGGTTTCTTCTCTGCAACCTCTTTAGCCATTCTAAACAAGTTCTTTGCATCATGATTGTTTTTGGTATCTGCCACTTCCTGAGCAATTAAGAATCTAGTTTCATCATCCATCATGGCAAAGAGATACTTTTGGTTTCCTCGTATCTTTATGAATAATTCATCTGCTCTCCAAGTGTCACCTACTTGTGGAGTAATATTGTCTAGGTACTTTTGCATTAGATTTGTGTACTTTTTGATCCAGTTGTAGACTGTTCCATGAACTACATCTACACCAAGTAATCGTAGTGATTTTGTGACGTTTCTTAGTGATTCTCCGCTAAAGTAGAGTTGCATCGCAGTTGTAATGGCTTTAGGATTATGCTTCATTCTTTCAAAGCCTATGTTTAGGCTAAAGGTCTTATGACAGTCTAAACAGATGAATCTTTGAATGTCATAATTTTTGTTGTGTCTGACACCAAATTTCTTGATATTTTGTGATTTGCAGAATAAACAAGAATCTATTGTAATTGGTTGAATTGTTACTTTGTTCTTTTCTCGTACCTGTTCTCTGATCTTAATACTAAACTCTACTGCGTGGATATGCTTACAACAAATATGTCTGAATCTGTAATCTCCGCATTCGCATTTCCATCCCGAATCTGTCATGGTTATGTTATACATGATCTTGTATGCTTGAGATTTTACTTGGTAGTGATTGGCATTAATTCTGAAAACCTGTCTGTTTGGATTTGTGGCTATTTCCTTACCTTTGATTTCTCGTGGATTTGGTTCGTCTTTCATTCACTCCTATTATGGGGTCATAATAATATAAAGGTTATGGGGTCATAATTGTTTATGACCTCATAATCTTTAATAAAGGAGAAGTGGTCTTCAGAGTTATCCACCTGAGTAATTGTCACTTCGGCTCATGACCCGTTCAAAATGAGGTTCATCAACCTTTTGAGCTGATTACTAATCATTTTTCAGTTAAACAACTAGCTACAGTCTATGGATCTGAAGACCTACTTCCCTTTACCGTCATCCTCCTTTGGTTTGCCTTTATGGGATTTTTCCCAATCTTCTTTTATGGATTTGATTACCGCATCTATGACAGCCCAATCAGTACTAGATTTTACATCAAAATCAAATATTCCTCTATCTTTAGTCATTATTTTAATAGGATAGGATGCTTCTCTCGATAGTTCTAATTTTGGCACTGCTTTTTCTTCACCTTCATTTGATTTATCACTTTCAATTTTTGGCATTGCAGAATCCAAAACCTTGCGACCAAAATCAGTAACTACAGCTCTTGCCTGATTGCCTCTACCAGTGTAATTTATTATTCCCAGCCATCTACAATAGCCTAAGAACGTAACAATAGATCTATCTAATATTATGGTTGATTTTGGTGTCCCCCATGAATCTATGTACCTGTTCTTGATCTCACTTGAACGAAGTTCAGTGGCACCAAGTATCCATTTGAACATAGATAGATACTTCTCTGGCATGTTTACTGCCAAGATCCTATTCCGTTCTTCTTTAGTGCCATATCTTAATTTTGTACCTAAATC
>CAYUTC010000141.1:0-2403 GCA_964447595.1 uncultured Nitrosopumilaceae archaeon | reverse complement strand
CATTTTCAGTGGATGAAAAAACTTTAGATGATATCATACCGCAGTGTACTCCAAACGGACCGTGTGAAGAACCTCATGAAATCTACGGTCATGGATACAAAATTGGTCAGTATATCTGGCTGATCAAACTTACAGGTAAACCTCCAAACATTCTATCAGGAAGAGAGTGGGGATATGCCATAGATGCAACAACTGGTCAGATACTGAAATAGCATTTAGCATGACAAAATCTACACCACTTTTTTAAACCATGGCACCACCCTTCGAATTGTGAGAAAACGTTCTCTGTCAATAATCGCATTGGTACTAATAATTGTCGTAGTTGGTTTCTCAAATCACCAAAATGCATATGGACAATCAAGTAACTCGACTATACAATATGTCCCACTGCAGGGCTCTAAATTAGAGGTTGCACTCGATCAGGGACATTCAACCACCCTTCCTGTACAGATTAGGTTACCGCAAGGTGACAGGATAATTAATCTGGGGTTAATGTTATCGCCGTGGCCTGATGGAATCTATGGCATCGTCAGCCCTCAAGATATACAAAATGCGTATACTGCAAATACAACTCTTCAGATATTTGTCCAACCATATGTCAAGCCCGGAAACTATACGCTTGGTATAGTTGCCCAAGGGTGGGTAAATGACACTTCAGGAAAAGCGTTTATGGTAAACTCTGAATCTACAACCTCGCTTGTAGTTGAGGTATTGCCATATTATGGAGAAATTTTACTAACACTTGGAAATATGACTGACATGAAAAGCATGGGTTATTGCTATAACAACAGTTGTAGCAGCTTTACTTCAATTGAAAAATATCCGCTCTTTATACAATCCAAAACTAACACAACAATATCCCTAAGTGGACCAGATGTACCTCCTGAAAAATGGATTCATTTTGATCCTGTACAGGTAAATGCAGGACCTGAAGGTGCAACAAGTATCATGACAATTGCTGGAATGGTAACATCACTGACTGGAAACAATCCATTATCAACAAAGGTATTTACAATACAGGCAGAATCACAAAATGGTTCAACTGCACAGGTTTTCTTTCCATACGAAGACAATTTCGACATGTCAGTGCTACACAATATAGAACCAATTAATTTCAAATCTCAATTTATTACGAATATCAATGGTAACAATTCCGGTATCTATGGTGTGGTGTATGATCCAGGTGATAACAGTTCAATTCCTGTGACTCTCTCTGTAGTTGGCCTTGAAGAAAATAATGCGATTACACCACTTCCTCCCTCTATAGATGTCAAAATAGTAAAGTCCTCCTTTGTCTTAAACTCTAGTCAGATTTACTATATTCCGATAATAGTAAAGACCTACAACGCAACTGTTGGAAACCATCTTGTGGCAATCAATGAGATCATAGGTGATGGTAAATTTACTGCTACTTTTCCATTTACTGTGATGCCAAACATCTGTACTGGGGGACCGGGTATGTGTGGTCCGCCTCCTACTGCTGAAGAAAAACATGATTGGAATATTACATCGATACAAAATTCTCAGCAAAAGATACCAGAATTTCCCCTTGCAACGATAGTCCTTGTATTTGGCATTATATCTACAATCATATTTTACAGGGTAAAATTTGATCATTGATAAAATGAATATTTCTTATACCATAAATCAAGATGTCAAGTCTGCAGAAGTGATTATACTCTTTGATAATTCTGGAATTAGACGGCCAACAAACGATGTGGATAGAATAGGAAAGATGTTCAAAAATGTAATCAAGATAGACAATGATTCTCAAGCAACCACTCTTGTGAGTTATAGAATAAAATTTCCTTCAAAAATGCCACCTAGTTATAACCTTCAATTTGGAATGATTGAAACAGTACATGATAACAATAAGTTTGTAATTTTGTTCTATTCTAAAGATACCATTACAGATGCTATGCGAGCAAATGAGTTCTTTGCTCAAAAGGGAATAGCAATATACTATAGGAAGGAAGAATCCGATCCCAGAAAGGAAGGAGGGTTTGAATTTCATATTCGAGATTATCTTTGTGCTTTACAAAGAGACAAAGTAGAAGCTTCCGAGGTCACAATAAATGGACATAAAGGGATAGTATCAAGCCAGCGAGATAGATTGTTTCATGGAGTAGAAATACATGATCCTTCTCAAGTAGAATTTGTGATGAAAGAAACTCATATCACAATCCAAGGATATTTAGAAAAAGAAGATCTAATCAGAATAGCAGAATCAATAGAATAAAATGAAAACTCTGCATCTTTCAATAATTGTAATTTTATTTCTAACTGCACTTGTCAGTGCCAATATTGTCTTTGCTCAGAATGAAACTCAACCTACAATATACTTTGATCAAGCTGGTTATGCCACAAAGAGAATGCGTTGTTATTCTGATGAAATTGGAAACA
>CAYUTC010000140.1:0-2458 GCA_964447595.1 uncultured Nitrosopumilaceae archaeon | reverse complement strand
TGTGTGACACCTAGTACTGCCCAAAAACTGACTGAAAGAGGCTGGGCAAAGAGTCACAATGGAATAGATGCACTAGGATATCCTCCAATAAGATTGTACAATGTAACTACATCCATACATCCAATTATTCTAGGAATGTCATTTTATGTTAATGCCGAAGTTGCAAACTATCAAAACAGTCCGATTACATATTACGGTGGATGCGTCTCACCTCTCTCTGTAACTTTTGACAATATCAAAACAAATACCGATAGTATTCATTGTCTTGCAATATCAAAATATGTCCTTGGACCAAATGAACATGTAACTGTACATACAGATAAAATAGACACAATATACAACGGAACCGGACCCAATTCTACAATCGCTAATGTAAAGTTCACCTATGAAAATGATGGATCTAAAGTCTCATGGTTTACATCTGCACAATTTCCAATTCAATCTGCAGTAAAGCTCAACTGCACCGTCCCATTTGGCATACAAATGGCTCAAATCACTAACTCTGTAAATGTGCAAAAGGCAATTGCCCTAGCTTATACCTCATCTGAATTTCTTACCAAGGTAAAACAATACGGAACAGTATCCTACAGTTCTTTTTACCTTAATTTGTTTCCAGATGAATCATGTAATGCTTATTGGAAAAGCGTTGAAGTAATGTTTACAACAAATGACAAGAATGGCTCTAGAAACATTCAGGTGTCTGAAGACATCAATCTAACAAAAGTTCTCAGCGTAAGTGATTTTCAAGTGGTTCCAACAAAATGAAAACTCTGCACCTTCCAAGATCTCAGCTACTATAAATCCAGACTCTATTCCGGCTAACACAAATGCTACTGTCACCTATACTATCACCACTGCTAATGGTACAAAAGGTATTTACTGGTTAGCTGTTGATACCTGCGGCTTCATACCACTTGCAGTTGGTATCGATAGTTCTCAGATTACCAGCTCTGATCTACAATTCATCATGTCTGGCTGGAGATGCCCAGTTTCATTGTTGCACTATCATGTAGTGGGTGTTTCTAATGTAACTGTAGAATACAGAGAGGATTAAATTAAGAAAATGAAAACAAGCTAAAAAAAATTGGTAGAATGAGTAGAATGCTTTATGAACCATCATTAAAGAGATCCTGTGGAGCTGTTTAGAATACTACGTTTATTTGCTATAATTCTAGCTGTTCTTATTTTGTCATCTGCTTTTGATGTGCAAGGACTCTTGGTAGCAGAAACTCCTTTACAGCTATACCACAGTGCTGATATCATTCTGATAGGCAAGGTAGTATCTGTAAAGAAAACTGGTAACTTTACTGAAAAGTATCACTATGAGATCCAAGTTGAGGAATACATCAAGAACAAACAGCCTGCCACAACTATTTCTGCAATAGGCAGGGAATCTGCCGATTCGTCTCCACCTGTATTTGGTGTGGGAGATAGGGTGTTCTTCATTCTGGATAGAGAACCAGGCAATTATGTTGTCTCGCCAGCATCTTTCAAAACAATTCCAGGATGCACTTCACACCAAATGTTGGGATTCAGACTCTTTCCAGACGAGCAGTTAACAGACAATATTTCAGAGACAGAATTTAAGATTGACAAGAGTTGCCTTGGACCACTAGTGCAAATCAACCCTTCTGATGATGTATTCTTTTCTCCATTAAAACAGTTCAAAGCCGGAACTGCTACAAAAGATATTGCATGCAAAGAAGGCTCTGTCCTTGTAATAAGCTCGGTAAGCAGCCTGCCTGCATGTGTAAAACCTGATACTGCCTCAATACTTGTGGCAAGGGGTTGGCTACCAGGTCCAATAAATAAGATAACAGGAGGGCCTGATGCCATATATTATACCGGCCAAAGAATTGATTTTATAATTACATTCCAAGGATTTGTCAAGAGCTGTGATTATCCTCATGTTACCATCCACGATTCAAATGGAAAGGCTATCTTTTCAAGCAATGCTCTTGCACTAATGTGTGACCCCGAGATGGGAAAGAGTCCTGTCTATGTAAAGCAGTGGTATAGGCTAGGTGGGGGGCTGGGAGGTCCCATTGCAATCAACGATACAGGTAACTATACCATGAATGTTTCATGGTATGATCAAAGCATAGAAAGGAACTTTACCGTAATTCCAAGTCCGAGCGGAAAGAGCTGGGTCGAGATGGATCCAGTCCAGTGTCCAGAACAGGGAGGGGGTGGAATGGCTTACTGGAACAGTACCCACCCAAATGCTACCTATCCAATTGAACTGCCACAGGATCCAGAGGGCATTAGAAACTTCTTTTTCTCAAATGGCATACAAATCTTTGATCTCAAAAAAGATTCATGGGGTGATGTTGGGGTTTGTGGTGCATGTGGTTGCCCATTAGGGTATACTATAGAGCTTTTGGTTTCCAATTCTGACCTGGAAAAGATACAAAAATTTGGATTTACTCAGCTGACGATTAAAAAGCCATGAAAACTC
>CAYUTC010000139.1:0-2535 GCA_964447595.1 uncultured Nitrosopumilaceae archaeon | reverse complement strand
CCAAGGTATGAAAGTGTCTGATCTATTTAGCAAACGAAATCTAATCGCTCTCTCTATAATTTATCACGCAATAGAAAACATCAAAGACGAAGCCATACGAAATATTATGAAATTCGCCTTTTCTGCATCTTTGCCACAAGCTTCGAAACTATTGGTATACACAAAGGGTCAAGGACCAGGATGGAAAGTAAGAGGATACTGGATTCCAGAAAATAGATATGAAATGAACGTTTGGAGATTCTTTGAAAATAAATACAAAAAAGTTCTAAGTGGTAAAAAAGAATCTAATTTGAATGTAGGTAAGGTTTTCAAAGAAGGTTCAACGGTACAACTTTTCAATAAATCAATCACGGATATGTCATTCTTGGACAAAGATTCGGTTGATTACATCTTTACTGATCCACCTTATGGCGACAGCGTACCATATCTTGAATTAGATTACATGTGGGCAGCTTGGCAGAAATTTGATGTAAAATTTGAAGATGAGATAATAATTAGTGATAGTCCAGAAAGACGAGAAAAAAACGAAACCATGTACGAGAAAATGATGACTCTTGCCTTCAAAGAAATGTATCGGGTCTTAAAACCCAGTCATTGGATGACCCTTACGTTTCATAATTCAGACATTAAAATATACAATATTATACTTAGATCTGCTTCAATAGTTGGATTTGATTTTGAAAAGTCAGTTTATCAACCACCAGCAAAAGTTTCAGCGAAAGCAGAGTTAGCACCTTTGGGCAGTGCTGTTGGAGATTATTATATCCGATTTAGAAAACCATTTACAGCAAAACAAAAAGTTTCACAGGATGAAATTGATAAAGAAATTTTCAGACGTATTGTAATAGAATCAATCAAAAAAATTATAGCAGAAAGAGGAGAACCAACACCTTATACCATCATTCTTAATTCGTATGCTGATATTTATCAGAAATTAAAGGAAAGTGGTTATCTTTTCAGTGCACCAGAAGGAATAGATGAAATACTAAAAGAAAGAGTAGGCAAAGATTTTGTAGTACAAAACGGTAGATGGTGGTTCAAAGATCCGACTTCTATTCCATATATACAACAAGTACCACTTCATGAACGTGTAGAAACTACCGTTCTTACTGTATTGAATAAAGAAATAAAAATTTCTTTGGATGATGTATTAAAAGAAATTTTTATCCGTTTTCCTAATGCCTTAACTCCAGAAGTTTCTAGCATAAAGGCGATTTTAGCCGAATATGCAGAACCAAAAGACGATAAGTGGGTATTAAAATCCACTGTCAAAAACACAATTAGTACACATAACCAAATAGTAGTTTATTTAGCAGAGTTGGGTAAGAAGCTTGGATATGGCGTTCATGCAGATATAGAAGGATGGCGAGAATATGATTTACCTTTCAGTAATACCATACCAAAACAAAAACTAGATAGAATAAAAGAAATTGATTGTATCTGGTTTGATAAACATAAAATTCTGTACGATTTTGAAGTGGAACATAGTACAGGAATAACCGAAGCCATAGTGAGAGGTTCAAACATACCTTATCAAGCAAAGAAATTCATCATCATACCAGAAAGCAGAGAAAGAAAGTTGGTACAAAAAATATTAGAACCACTAATCAAAGAGAAACTAAAAACCGATAATTGGGGATTTATTCGCTATAAGGACTTTCTAACCTTTTATGAGAGAAACAAGAAAAAGAAAAACATCAGTGTAAAACAATTAGAGCGTTTGAACAAACACCCCAATCCACCTAGGCAGACCGATATGACTGATTACTTTTCTTAGGATGGTTTTACTTCTATTTTCTTACCTTCTACAACAAACTTGATTTTCTCAGGCTTGCCCATCTTCTCAAGTATGGGCTTTGGCATTTTGATTTGTGAGCCTTTTGCTTCATCATAATGCACACTAACAGTAAACTCCTTTGCGTCTTTACTCCATTTAGGCATGTACATTATATCTTTGAAAACACTGACATTTAAACCGAGCGGATAAACCAAAACTATATATTATATCCGCTCGGATATAATACATGCAAAATGAAGATAAGCGAAAACAAAGCGGAAAAGAGATTGCTGAAAAACCCGACCAGATCAAACGAATAGACGATAACTGGTATCAGGTAAGATCACAATCATTAGGTTACGAATCATGGTATGATGTAATCGCTACCGAAACTGGCTTTATGTGTGATTGTCCTTGGAACCAGTGGAAAAAATCAAAATGTAAGCATATTTTTGCAGTAGAATTTAGCAAGACAATTCGAAAAGAGATTTGGAAACATGTTACAATCTCTCCTTTATCGACACAAAACTGTCCTGCCTGCAAATCCGAAAATATTGTAAAACAGGGATTAAGGAAAAACAAGAACGGTAACATTCAGAAATTCCAATGTAAAGACTGTAAACAATGGTTTGTGTTTAATATTGGATTTGAAAGGATGCGAGCAAGTCCAGAAGCAATAACATCGGCGATGCAACTTTACTTTTCAGGTGAATCATTAAGAAACGTAACAAGCTTCTTGAAACTTCAAGGTGTAAAAA
>CAYUTC010000138.1:0-2649 GCA_964447595.1 uncultured Nitrosopumilaceae archaeon | reverse complement strand
TTTGATGAAATCTGAATTTCTCCGTAAAACTTAAAACGATTCATTAATCTGAGTGACAAAATAGATTAAATGAATTTGATGGTTATCGTCAGAGCTGTAGTGGAAGCATCATCCGAATTTTTTATCTGTTAAAACTGTGCCTAAATAAAAATAATAGCTTCTTATTGGTTTTTGAGATTTCCCTTTATCAAAAAAACTAAACCAGTTGCAATGAAAATTATTGCTGGTATTTCATATTGTTGCCAATGGTAATTCAGTATTGTTGGTGGTGGTCCTGCACTGCCAGTTTTATAAGGGGCCGTTGTTTCCTTAAACCATTCTGGTTCTGGCCAGTTGTACGCTCTGTAGCTTAATATCAAAAAAACAGCTCCTGCAATCAAGCAAATTATTCCGATGGTAACTAGTTTCCGTTTAGTAAACATATCATTACTAACAATAATCGATTTTATAAAGAAAAAAAGTTATGGACAAGTCAATGCATTGGTACATGAGAATTGTATCCATGCAGGATTTGTCGATTCTGTTGGTGTGCCACTACCATATCCACCTTTTCCAGCATATGAGTATACTGAAGTTGTTGTGGTAGTAGATGTAGGTTTGAAGGTGTACGTGAATGTTGGTGTACCGTAATAGTATGTGTTACCACTGCTCGAGTCTTCCTCAATTTCTGTTCCACTTGGGAAATAAGCGGTTTCTCCACCAAACACTCGCCAGTATATCGAATCAAACACATTCATCAGCTTGCTTGTGGATAATGTGGTAAAGGTACCTGTGGTACCAGTAGGTACGAGAATCGTTGCTTTCTGGATTTTTGTACTGTTGTTATAAGGTGCATGTGGTCATCTGGAATGATCTAGTTTGTATGGACTTTTATCAGAAGGTCCCAGATAAAGTACCTTAGCATATGTACTATTCCAATCCATGATTCCAATCCAGTCAGGATGTTCGTTTGTGGCCTTGTCGATCGTGTCACGAACTGCTAGGGCGTTAGGTGTGAAATCTGACCTAATGATATCATTTGCAGATCTCCATCTTTTGTAGATATTTGAACTCAGTAATGGGAATAATATTTATCAATTTGAGGTAGGCATATTCAATTATTTTAAAAAATTTTCTACGTATTTCCCTATAAGTAAGATCCATTTTAATCAGTGATTTATTACAAAATAAATTCATAAGGAATTGTTCCAAATTTTCATTAATTAATTTTGATAATACTCTATTTATCAATAATTGAGGAATAATGATGTTCATAAAACACCTAAACATAAAATTTTTTGCATTGGATTTAGTTAAATACAAACTGAATTAATAAAAAAGAAAGGGTAGTTTATTTTGTTGCTCTAAGAGTGTTTATCTTGCCTATGAACTCATTCTCGTCTATTCCGGATTGAAACTCGTCACCTGTAGCATTACCATTTTCCAAGTGATATTTTCCTAGTTTGAGACCATACATTACGTACGAGTCGCCCCATACAGTTGAATTATCAACATGTTTTAGGAATGCAAGAACACGTTCTCCTTTTGTGAATTTTGCTTCCTCTTCAGTTTCATAAAGAACACCATTGACATATCCACCATATGTCTTGACTTGGATCTGGCTACCTTTGTAATTTCCTGTAAGGTCTTTTTCAACCTGAAGGGTTACTAGGGTGTATGCACCGTTTGTCTCACCGTTAGGATTTTTCAAAGTTCCACCTACACTTATGTCAGTTACCTTACCCACAATTATAGCATCAGAATCCTTTGAAAGGTCTTGAAGCTTAAGAGGTGCTAGCATGACTTCGTTTCGGACAACATTTGTATTTGAAGATGGGCCTTGAGAGTTCAGAGCGTAGACTGCGAACACTGTTGCTACAGTCACTATTACTAAAGACCACACCACTTTGTTTGAGAGCATCTTGTTTGTTTTGTTATTTGGATTGTTCATTTTTTCTCTATCTCCTTTTAACCATACACAGATTTCACTGTAGATCCGTCATTAGGTTTCACTGAATTGTTGTAATTACAATCGTATGGCGTGTGTAACACTGTAACATCTGTTGAACTGCTTGGATGTATCATATTTACCCAATGGCCCAACTCATGTTTTGCCACATAATTCATTGTGTATGGAGAGGAACATGAACTTGATGTAGTGAAAGAGTATGCATAGTTAAAATCCAGTTCCATTTTTGTTATAGTGTTTCCACTTTGACCAAGTATTGGTGCTTGAGCAAGTACACCATTTTGGCCATAATTCACAGCATATACCCAATTGAAGCAATATTGATTCGGATCTATAAGGTTTAGATTCCATCTAGAACCTTGAGTGTTCCAATCGGCTCTTGCAATGTCAAGTTGGCTTTTAGCTGCGGTAGATCCAATGTTAAGTTGACTCAAACTAAATGAATCATAACATAGATTTACAGTTGAGCTTCCCCAGTGATTTCCACTGTATAGATGTGTAGCATGTGCCTCTTGTGGTACCAAGGCAGAGAGTACCAGCGAGGACAATACGAGTCCCATTACAAGCGATCTCTTCCCTTGTGCAGATGTAGCTTTTGTAATTGAAGTGACTATTTTGTTTCTAAAAGTCATTGTCAAGTACGATACAAACTTACTAGATAGGCTTTGATGAAATCTGAATTTCTCCGTAAAACTTAAAAC
>CAYUTC010000137.1:0-2683 GCA_964447595.1 uncultured Nitrosopumilaceae archaeon | reverse complement strand
ACAGAAAAGGGTTTTCAGAAGAAGAGGTGATGAAGATAATCCAGACAATCTCAACCATGTCAGATGATGGAGATATGGTATCAACAGTACTCTTTCCAGAACCCACCTCGCCAAAGATTGCAGTGTGAATCTGATCTTCCCTTGGTATGCCTACAGCGTTTCCATTATCATCAAATCCCAATACTGTAATTAAAGATCTTCCAGATTTCATAGCTTGAAATGATAAATGTCTTAAAAGGTAGCGGATCCGATGGTTGCTGCCAGAACTATTGTAGTTGGCACCAAACCTAATTTTTTATTTGAATTTCATCCTGTAAAAAATAATTACTGAAGCAATACTGATTATGAATACTGGAATTGCAAATGGAAATTCCTGAACTACGTGGGGGACAGCACCACATGAAAAGACCATATTAGATTTGGATTTCATTGCAAATATCAACCAAATTTCAATCTAGTCTACTGATTGTTAATTGTTGTAATGCTGTAGTAGTGTCCATTCATGCTTATCACAAGATTGTATAGGGATTGGATTACACCTGCAGCAGATGTAGAATTAAAGCCTATCCCGTAATTAATTGACTTGCTCTATCACGATCTATGGTTATGTTGTATGACAAGCCGTGTGAAGTTGGACCTGAAACGCCGCAGTAATCATTGCTAGGCGCCGTTAAACATAGTATTTTGATATTTTCATAATGTGCATCCGCTTCATTCATGTAATTCAATAATTCTGGAAATCTTACAAGCAGATTGTTAGATATGGGTATGACTGACGTGTCCTTTAGATTAAGGGTGAAATTATTCAATCGCGTTATACGTAAGCCAATAGTAGAAGAAGCCATTTTATGAGTAGTTATTGACCCCCATCCGCGCTCGACCAACTTAATTTTAGTTTCAGGTTTCACACATGCAGGAGAACCATCCGCTGCTTTTATAATTAATTGAAAACCTTGTTTGCACGTGACATCTTTTGCCATAGTACCAGATTCATATTGTTTTAATGGAGAGGTAGGGATAAAATTTGGTTCTATTATCAAGTATCTACTAAATAATGAAGATTCCAATACTTTACCTGAGACATTCTTAGCACGTATAACCCACTCTAATAACCAATGTCCTGTTTTTGAATGTCCGGGATACGTTACCACCATTACGAACCCCTCTATTGTTTTTGAGGTATTTGGTTCTAGCTTGTCTATCTTCGTCAGATTTTCATATTTATCATACCCACCAGACCCTTGGGGATTATTATTTAGTAACTGCACATCGTAAAGAGTAAAGTTTTCTTTGTTTGTTATTATTACTTTAAATGACGTAGTCTGATTTAGGTAAAGGATAGAAGGTACTATCATATCTCCAAAAGTATGTTCCAGAAGAGGATGTTCCAACGGCGGCGGACTAGGCCACAAATTGGTTGAGTTTATTTGTGCAAATCCTACCTGATATGAAATAAATATGAACGCAAAAAAGAAAATGAGAATAACAGGTATTTTCATTACCAGTTATTACATTGATTTGGATCACTAAAGCTTGTTGTTCCTAAATAGGAAGATGCGAATGCTGAATATGTATTGTATTGACTGAAGTCTCCAGTATTTAGGATGGCAATGTTTCCATTAAACCCAGTGATTTCTGACGGTTCTGGAGTTAATTGACTGTTGATGTCTGCTAATATTGCAGGACTAGCTTCAGTGTCTGCTCCTAGAGTTGTACTTCCTGGATCTTGTAGGTATTCATCCTGATATGAAGATGGTCCTGATAACTTACCTACCTGAGGATTGTAAGTTAATGGTTGGCTGAATATCCATCCATGCGTTCCCTGTGTAACTTGCACTACATAGGAGGGAGTGCTTGACATGTCTGATGGTTCTAATGCACCTTGTACTACATATGTCAAACCTTGAGTTGCAGTTACACCTGACATGGTATACTTTTCATAGATATCCTTGTTTAATGATGAATCGTGATACATCATCGTGAAAAACCACCCGTTCTTAACAAAGGAGCCGATTCCCCAATCAACTTGAAAGAATGTATATGGATGTACGTTACCAGTCATTGTACCGGTATAATGGAAATTCACTGGATTGTAATACATTCCACTTGTAGATCCACTAACACTACCAGTTGGCATTGTCCATGTTGTCTTCAATCCAATATCGTATGAGCCCGCACTGTAAAGCCAGTTACCACCTTCTTGATAGAGTCCTTGTGCATGTGTGGTACATGTTACAGCATCGGGATATCCGAATATTCTTTCTGATTTCACATATTGGAGAGTAATTGGATTGCCTTTATCATCATGTGTCATAAGAGGTGTGATCCATCCGCCGTCAGTAATCGTAATCGCATTAGCTGGTTTCTGTTGTTGAGCGTCAACATTGGGTATCACTGTCGTTGGAGATATCATGACCAGTCCGATTATAAGAGATGCAATTACCGCTGATGTTATTTTTGTCTTGTTGTTTTGTGTTTTCATTTTTTATTTCTCCTTATGCTTCTTTTTGTATAAAGAGAACTAACCTTCATACCGCACAAATGATCATCTATGTTGTTTGCATAACACATCTCATCGTGGTTATGGTAAAGCATTCATTTCCATTTCTGGTAATAGTTAATAAGCCGCGCTCAGTCGACTAGCTAGTGGACTGAGTAATGGTTAAATCTGATAGATAAATGG
>CAYUTC010000136.1:0-2697 GCA_964447595.1 uncultured Nitrosopumilaceae archaeon | reverse complement strand
CACGTACAATAATCCGCCCCAAATACGAGTCACTGCAGGTCTGGAAGACCAAGGGTTTCCACAGAAAGTTGATGAAACGAGATTTTGACTGGAAATCATACCATCAGCGAAGTAAGGTGGAGACGGTATTTTCTGTCATAAAGAGAATGCTTGGTGAGTACATCATGTCTAGACAGATCTTGACACAGAACAGGGAAACGTTGTATCGGATAATTGCGTACAATTGCTACAGAATTACTAGGAATTATTTGATAATTTATTGGATGGTTTCTACAGGGCTATGGGCTCTAAATTCTTAATAATTGTTACAGCGTAAACGTCGATGTGATAGATCATGTCGATGAGGTTATCTTAACTGCATTAAGCAGAAATGCAAAACAACAGATAAGAGAAATCTGGGAATTTTTAAGGGATAATAGATATGATCTGTCTGAAGATGAGATAGAATCTAGGATAACAAAGCTAGAAAATGACAAAATAATTTCCAGATATACAATATCAATCGATACAAAAAAAATTCATCGTCGTATATTTCGTCTGGTCTTGGTCACTTTTAGAACTTCACAGCACCTTCCAAAAAGACTAGAGGGATTAAAAAAATACTTGTCAGATGCTCCATTTGTAATATTTTCTGGAAGAACACGGGGCGGTTATGATTGGATGATTCTACAAGCATTTCCTACGGAGGAAATGGCAGATGAAGAAAGCGACATCTACAGAAACTTGTTTGGAGATATCATACAAACTTACGAGTCATACGATTTCAATCTCATGAATGAGCCATCATTTGGTGCCTTGACACTGACAGATAAAGAATACAAGAAGTTTCTAAAAGAATGGGTTCCACCTTTCCTCGGCATCTAGACAATAGACGTTTTATTTGATGGATTCGAAAAATTATTTAAAGGAAGTTTATTCTGTTCTCTTTGCCAACATGAAATGAAATTTTACAAAATTTTACAGTTTACTGTTCCTAAAGTGTATCGAATCATCAATCATGGAATGAATCTTCAATCGCAATCCCATCAAAAAAACAATCATGTCTTCTTTTTGCTTTGCATCTCCCCTTTCATCTATGTCATCTATCAAGTTGTCTATCCTTGTCAGAGCTATTCTCAATGCTAATGAAGTTTTGTTGATTATTCTAATCGAGTAGGATTCATCAAGCGTTGATTTTGTAATAAATTCTTCATTTTTATCTTTAAGTGTTGATTTTATTTTTCTAATCTGTTTTACCGTAAGATTTTTGCCAATAATTTGATCTACGACTTCTATCTGTTTCTCGATTGGAATGCCGGTTAATTCCATGGCCTGACTCAGTTTGATTTGATTTGAAATAATCTGTTTTTTCACATCGTCTGGTAGAGTCAGCAGCTGTATCCTGTGGGAAACATACTCCTCACTCTTTCCTATCCTACGTGCCAGATCACTAACCCCACCCCAACCAAAATCCACAACATATTTTCTAAATGCTTCAGCTTCTTCGAGCGGATTCATGCTTTTACGCTGAATATTCTCATTGAGTTGAATTTCAAAGGCATGTATATCGGACATCTCCCATATCTTACAGGCTATGAATCGCCATCTTAGAATCCTACAGGCCTGAAATCTCCTGTGGCCGGCTACGATCTCAAATCCATTAGAGAACGGCCTAACCACTATTGGTTGCAACAGTCCATGAACTCTAATACTCTGCAATAGGGAGCTATCCGCTGGTTCTCTTTCATTGAACCTATTTCTTACGGCAAAACGAGAAGGGTGTATCATCCTCAATTCAATCTGTTCAACTAGACTTGAATCAATAATGTCCATTACTAATTTGACCACAAAGATATACTTATGATTTTTTGTTGATTTGTGCCAATTTTATGATAATATTGTCCATTGTCTTATTTTAATGCAGATTTTTTGTTCAAATAACTTGTTAATTGAAATTTATCCAAAGTAAATTAAAAATTGATGTCTTGAAAACTTTTTCGATTGTCGAACTAAAATAAGTGATACAGTCTTGCCATTGCGAGGTTTTTCGAGGCCTCAATTGTGGCCAGTTTCCCATCAACCAAAACCTTGTAGGTTTCAGGATCAATCTCTATTTTCGGCAACAAGTTGTTGTAGACCATATCTTTCTTGTTTATCTTTCGGCAATTTTTGACTGGAAGTAATCTCTTTTTCAAACCAATTTTCTTGCCAAACCATTTCGTATTGCTAATTTTGAAGTAAAAGTCACTGAGGTAGAATGTATCGCTTGTCCAAATGCACCAAACATTGGACGGTAATATACTGGCTCTGGAGTAGGAATTGATGCATTTGGATCTCCCATCAAAGAATAGGCTACAAACCCTCCTTTTATTATGAGCTTAGGCTTTACACCAAAGAATTCAGGAGACCACACGACGATATCTGCTATTTTGCCTTTCTCTAAAGAACCCACATAGCTGGAAATACCGTGTGTTATTGCTGGATTAATGGTAAGTTTTGCAAGATATCTTTTAACACGTATGTTGTCGTTGTCTCCTGTCTCTTCTAACAGACGGCCAAACTGCTTTTTCATCTTATCTGCAGTCTGCCATAATCTGATACTTACTTCTCCAACTCTGCCCATTGCCTGGCTGTCAGAAGAATACATGCTAAGAGCACCAATGTCATGCAGTTACGGGGTCTGGAACAAGCATATTTGATGCAACAAACATAATGGCA
>CAYUTC010000135.1:0-2745 GCA_964447595.1 uncultured Nitrosopumilaceae archaeon | reverse complement strand
TTATGCGGTCTATTTTAGCACCCTGTTTTGTTTTTATGTTTTGGATGAACTCTTTTAGTGCGGTTTCTCCGGGTTTATCGCTCATGTTTAATTCGATGTTATTTTTTCTCATTGGTTTTATTTGTTTTTCTCATCGTGTGTTCGTAATTCTCTAAAGCTACAGCATATTTTGAGATGAATATACCACAATCTACTCTGCCGTATATACTTCTGTATTCTTCATACTTGGTTGGATATGAGATGGATAATTGACTAATCCTCCTTCAGATACTATTGCTGTATTTACGACTTCTACAACATCTGGCAAAAAATCAATAGAATTTGGCGAAGGGACTTCACTCAATAACGGCGCACCTTTTTCAAAAATTCCCTCAATACATTGTGATCGCAATTTAGTAGATCCCTGACCTCTGTATCCAAAAGCCTTGATCCAGTCATTTTTTTGTTCTCTATCTAAGCGATCTTTAACCAAAATATGTAATGCTTTATTGACTTCCTGCCGAATGGTATTGATTACCTGTTGTTTTTCCTCCTCAGAAGCAGAATCAGGATCCCATCTTACTGGTTTATCTAGGTAGAGTGATATTTTTTCTGTCAACCGGGCAATTAAGTCTGCAACTGGCTTCAAGTTATTATATTCATCATCCCAAGATAGAGCAAATCTGCGCGATAGAGCTTTTATACGAGTCCAATGTTCAGCATCTACTCCAGAATATTTAAGTCCCAGACGAGAGATCCAAGGTGTTCTAAAATCTTCCGTGGCACCTTGAAGTGCAAAAAACAGATATGTAATATCGTAGATAGGTTTTGCAGATATTTTTGGCTGAGGTGCAATACTCAATTTGAATGTTTCTAAAAGCCTGTTAAGTTCTTTTCTGGTCCATTTCCTATCTTCTGATAATTTTTCTTGTATATGACCGAGGAAGAAACATCTTTTTTCCAAATCCCGTTCAATGCTGCGAATTACATGTAATCCCAAAATTTTTTTAATATCTGTTAAACCATTAGTTAATGAATTAAGGACATGATTTTTTTTGTCAGGTATTTTTAAAAGATTATCGCCAGAAACGAGGTCAAAATGTGTAAATGCAATTGCAAGCTTAGTATGGTTACCACTCGAACCTATGCTTCTTAAGACAGCAAGTGAGGCTGCTTGCATTGGCTGTTTTGCATTATCGACTAAAAGGATTATATTACATTCACTAAATCTTTTTGTTAATGAAGTTGGCAATGTTTGTGCAGAATTTGGTGTGTGACCTAATCCCTGTCCATCCATTAAAACAAGTTTGGAAAAATCAGTTGACCAATTTTTTGGATACAGTGGCCCTTTAATGCGGATTCCTTGAACCAGCGGAGTTAAAAGCCGACCAAACATAGGTGCAAAATTGCTCGAAAAGTATCTTATAGACTTTATAAACTCGTCACGGTTTTCTGTATTAAATTTCCAGTACTTTGGCCAGCCGTCTCTGTCTGTTTTAATATCTCCATTTTGGATAAAATTAAATCTTTTTTGAATTTCATCTAAGATATCGTCCACCAGCAAGTTAAACTCTTCCTGTTCTAAAACCAAATCTTCAAAGAGTTCTTGAGCAATATCCTGTTCTTTTCCCTTCAAATTTTTAGAATCTGTAGCGAGCTGCATATCCAATTTTTTTCTTGATAATTCGGCAATTTCGCAGATTCTCTTAATATAATCAAGAATAGATTCCCTCATTTTATCTTTTTCTGTATCTGATATTGCGTCCTGATAGAAATCTTGATTTTGGGATTCTTCCGATGCTGAGTCCTCGTCATCTTCCAGTTCTTCATCATCTGTCTTTAGATCACCTAAAATGTAGTTCAGCCTGAACTTTTGTTCTTTATGAGTCAACAGACGTCTTGCAATACTTTCATTATCTCCACCTTCATCTGCATTAATTACGGCTTCAGCCACGCATTCTTCTACAAACAAACGAGTCTGCCATTCATTGAAAAAAGTAACAATAGCATTGTACGAATCTCCTCCTGTAATCAGTTCAAGATCTGAGATTGTTGTTTTTGCAGCTGATGTTGACGGGAATTTATCAAGTTTAGGATCTGAACCAATAATCTGACGTAGAAGAGTTGTCTTTCCTGCTCCTGTTGTACCAACAAATTGAATTCTCGAATAACCATCCTCCGAAGAAGGCAATGGTAAATGTTGACCACGGATTTCCCAGTAATCAGGTGGGGAATTCTCCAATGAATCATAAAATGCAGAAATAATTATTGGATTATATAGTCTTTCTGCAAGTGGTTTAGCATTTAAATTCCAAAGTGACTCATTGTTGAGAAGTTCATTCATTTGATCAACCAGCTTATCAGCTTCATCAGAGTTACTTGTACCTAACCCTCGTCTTATTCTCAAACCTGTTTTTCCTTTTGAGTCTTTCCTCACTGGATGTCTAAAAATAATTGAGTACGATTCTCTTCCTTGTGTGCGCGATTTACTTGCTGTATAGCTTTTCATTAAATCAACCTCGTTATTCCCAGTTGTTCCCAACCTATTTAAACTTTTTGTTATTCCCAGTTGTTCCTCAAAGTGTGCCTTTCTGAAATAATGCCTTATTATACTCCCCTTCGCAACTCGTCTCATCATTTTATCCATCCCCTCCCAGTACGCCCTCCCAATCTCTTGTACATCATACACCCCGCCTCTATCCTCAGGCAACCCACGCCCGCCTGTCCGACCCGCGCCACGCCTACGGCAGCGCAGGCATAGCATAT
>CAYUTC010000134.1:0-2764 GCA_964447595.1 uncultured Nitrosopumilaceae archaeon | reverse complement strand
ATAACAGGTACCAAGGTACATTTTATTTAGATGATCTAGTTGTGCAACAAAGCAAGATTTTTCAATAATTAAAGTTGCATAAAAAAAACCTGCACTACCTAAAAAAATTGGTTGTGCTAGGTTAGGATTATAGTCCACGTGACAGTCAAAGTGTCTTGGTTACCTACAGAAACAGAACCACCAGTAAATGTATTTTCAGCAAAAGTTGCATCCAGTGTGTCTGTTGAACTTGTGTTATTCATCAAGAATGAACCACGTATGGTTGTTCCTGTTGATGCTAGGTTAGTGAAGCCAAATGCTGGTGAAGTTATAGTGATTTGATTGTATGTTGATGTTCCAGCTACTGTACCTACTTTTGGTCCGCCTTCGTTAGCTGTTGCTGTTAGAATCAAACCATCCTTTGCATTTGCACGGGTTCCTCCAATCTTTGTTGTAGTGGCTGTATCAGATCCATTCAGAGTCATTGTACCTGTACCATTGACTAGACCAATGACATTAAATCCGTTAAATCCAGCTGAGCCTCTTAGGTCCATGCCAGCACAAATATTTGAACCGTTGGTGTTTAGGGCTTGTCCATTGTTTGTGTTAAACAAAATTTGTTGTGCACAATTTATTCCCTGTATTGTTCTGGTGTTGTCTGTTTGTGCGTATGATTTAATGTGTCCGTCAGGACCTCTTACCACATAGGTCACGTGTCCTAGCATTCCACTTTTGTCGTAAATGCTAGGGGGTTGATTGCTCTGTGCAATCATGAATGTTGTTGGCAACATACCGTTTGCAGCTAAAAAGCTAACAGTTATGGCAGCTATAGATGCAGCCAGTATTGCTGTCGTTATTCTTTGCATTATTAGTCCTATCTGGATTTCATTATTAGAGTTTGTGGAAAATATCACATCTGAAAAGGGCCAATCTGGCATTATATTATGGGTTTGTCTTGATTGTTATTGTTTCACTGGTGCCTGCAAAAAAGTGTTTACTAGTTGTGTTAGATGATTGGTTTGTTGATACAGAATTTGGAATATTTGATTGATTATTTACTTGGCCGGAATGATTTGTAGTTATGTTGCTTACATACATCAGTACAAGAATTATCATAATGATAACACCGCCCATTATAACAGCCCTGGAATATTTTTTTTCCAATTCTTGTTCTAAATTATTAAATTATAATATAAAGATGTAGTAACTAGACATGTTTAGATGAATATTTGTATCAGTATTCTGTATAAAAAATGATAATAAAATGAAAAAATCAATTCTTCTTTTATCATTGGTGATATTGTTTATGTTGCAAACAGCATATGGTGTAGAACAGATACCAATAACAAAATCATCTTTTATGACCAATGTAATTTGGAATGGCAAGTGGACATTTTATGAAGAATGGAAAGCATCTAGTCAGTATACTTTATCATATGATGATGGTATTACCATGCAGATAAGAATTGCACACCAAGGAAATTTCATCTATGTATTTATCGATGCAGTTTCCATGACACATTATAACAAGGGGTCAGATCGAGCAATCATTTGCTTTGATGGCAATAACAGCAAAAGCAAAATTGCAGATTATAACGATTATTGTTTTGGGGTTGCACTAGGCAATAATAATCCGTTTGTATTACAGGGTGGATCTTCATTAGAACAGACAGATCATTTTACAAATATTGTTAATCCCGGTGTTATAGGAGTTGCAGCTATTTCAGATGAAAATGATCACTATAGTACTATCCCGCATTCAAATTATGAATTTAGAATTCCAATTGATCTATTTGGTAGATCAGATGTGTATGGATTTTATCTTGGGGTGTATGATTCTCATGCAAAGAAGATCTATGCCTTTCCAGAAAACTTGACCTCAACTTCCTTATTTGGAATTCCAAGCCCTAGTCAATGGGGAGAAATTGTATCACCTGATGAATCCTTGCCAGAGTTTCCAGTGCCACTTGTTACCTTGTTAGGAGCAGTCGGAGCAGTCGTAATTATCACAAGAAAAACCTACTCTTTTAAGAACCATTGAATACCATTAGTTTGAATTGAGAAAGCAACACCTTCTTGAAGCTCTCAATCACAAAATAATTAATTGCAAAAAATGTCCCAGATTAATACTCTACCGACAGAAAGTTGCAAAGCACAAAACAAGACGGTTCATAGATCAAACATATTGGGGAAAACCACTTGCAGGTTTTGGAGACCCGAATGCACAATTACTAATTGTAGGATTGGCCCCAGCTGCACATGGAGGAAATAGAACAGGAAGAATGTTTACAGGAGACAGCTCTAGTGATTGGCTTGCAAGAGTACTATATGAACATGGTTTTGCAAACAAGCCAACAAGTAAAAACATCAATGACGGTTTCAGTTTGTATAATACCTATATCACAGCATCTGTTCGTTGTGCACCTCCAGAAAATAAACCTCGAAGGGGGGAATTGTATAATTGTTCTTTGTACTTGAAGGAAGAACTCTACATTTTAACGAATGTCAAAGTGATAGTTTGTTTAGGAAAGATAGCTTTTGATTCTTGTTGTAAATTGTTTGGCATCAAGGGAATTAAATTTTCTCACGCAAAATCATTTCAATACGGAAAGTTCACAATAATTTGTTCATATCATCCTAGTAGACAAAATACGCAGACTGGTAGACTAGAGTGGAATCAGTGGTCTAAAATATTTTCTATGGCACGAAGCCTCAATTAAATCGAACTAGAATATAAAAAAAGGCATCTCGTCAATTTTCCCCATCCGAGCTTCCCCTACTCGTA
>CAYUTC010000133.1:0-2770 GCA_964447595.1 uncultured Nitrosopumilaceae archaeon | reverse complement strand
ATTTAAATAAAATTTACCTACATACGTTCTTGTTTTATCTCTATGCTATTTTGCCTCACAGATTTCTTTTTATTTTAGAGTTTCAAACAATAACTAAAAAGCGATTAAATTCGCGGAGTGATTTGCAATGAGCATGAAATTGATACTTCGAGGAAAAACAATTGAGGACGAGTTTACTGCTAATGCCATCTTTAAGATTCTGGGAGACAAACACTCAAGAAAAATATTGGAATGCTTGATTGAATCCCAAAAATCTGCCCTCGATATCAGTAAAGAATGCAAAATATCTCTAGCACTAGCATACAAGAAACTCAAGAATCTAAAAAAATATGATCTAGTTCAACAGTCAAACTCTGTTATCGTTGACGGAAGAAAATATGCCATTTACAAAAGCAAGGCACACCCAATCATGATCTTGCTAAACCACAAGTATCCATCCCAGACAATTGTTTTTGATTCTGAAACCCTTGTAAGCTGCACAGGGTGTGAATCACTGAATTGTGGTGTTTACTATGATGAGAGATACAACGGCGTGAGAAGCATATGCTATTCTTGCGGCGCCAACTGGCCTGAATCATAGCATGGTACCATTATAGCCACTGTTTCTTTTTTCCGTGTTCTGTTAATGTTGCATAAATTCTGTGAAATGCATCTTCTGACATTATGTCTTGTTCTGTTATTCTTTGTACAATGGATTCTAGTTTGATCTGCTTTCCACGAATCATCTTCATTATTTCTTCAAACAACTCCTGCAATACCTTGGATTCTGCGTCATCGTCTTTTGTCATGAGATCATCTTTTGAGAATTGTTATTCCAGAATACCATCTCTTGGTTGCGTTTTCAATAGATCCATGAATCTCGGGATCAGATATCATCTGTATCCAACTTTTAAAATGACATTTTAACGGCAAAGACTTAATCCAATTGACAAATCTGTGGATTTGTAGATAATTTTTGGCATAAAACAAAAAAATTGTCTTAAGGATTTTTTAGTAAGCAATTGCAATTAGATATATGAGTGCAAACACCATAAAAAAAGCAGAATCTCTTGCTAAAAACGGTGTAGTCAAGATAGAGGATGAACTGTACCAAGTCAGGTCATCAAGCGACCCTTCAAAATCATATTTTGTTACCTTGGATAGCTGTGAATGTGAAGGATTCAAAAACTTTTACAAGTTTCACCACGGCAAGGGGCTAAAGGCAAACTGTTCCCATCTGGAAGCAGTAAGAATTTTTGAGAAAATGCAGAAAAGCAAATGATTTCATAAATGAAAACACGATCATAGCTACTTTTAATTACGATAGGGTTTGAAGCTAATTGATAATGCTGACATCGCTGGTCGGGTCCAAGATTACCGGTGTATTGCTTTTTGCCATAGGAATAATTTTGATTTCACTAGGACTCTTTCTTCATTTTGTGATACCTTCCATTCTTGAGAAGGTAGCGGTATTAGATGAGAATCAACAACGTCTCATGATGATTCTTTCTGGAACACTTGGCTCTGTTCTAGTAGGGGGGCTGATAGCGTTTGGTATTACTGATATCATAGTAGCTATTGGTTTGATTCAAAGAAAAAAATGGGCATGGAAAGCTCTTCTTGTACTAACCATAGCATGTGTCTCGTTAAATGTACTCACCGTGATTGGACTGCCAAGCTATGCTGGTACAATTATGATAATTGTGGGCGGAATAGTTGATACGTCCATTCTTCTCTATGTTTACAAAAAATATCATACACTAAATCTATCATTTTCTAATCGTCCAGAAATTATTGACAAGAGCTAGGAACTGTTTATTTCATTGCGAATCAGTGGGAAATAAGATTCAACAAGCTCGCCAATTACAAGTATCTCATCAGGTCTTGCTTCCCTGTTGTGAATCATTTTAAATGCAGTAAGACTAGAACCTAGAATCTGTCCAACTATACATCCATACAAAAAATCAAACTCGTTATCAAATTTCCAGTCACTTTTGAATTTTGGATATTCTTTTCTCAGCGATGGTATTCCAAGTATTATTCCATGGATTGTCTCTTCAAGATATTTTCTAAATTCTATATCAAGTGGCACAACTTCAGGCTCCGTTTTCATCCAAGATAATTTTCGAGAGCTCCTCTGGTTCTTCTACAATATGATCCGGCTTTGCCCGCTGGAGCGCCTCCTTGCTGTTGTATCCCCACGAAACTCCAATGACTCTAATTCCTGCCTTTTTGGCTGCTTCCACATCTCTGATCTCGTCTCCGACATAAATTGGATCTTGGTGTGGGATGGTCTTGTCCTTCATCAATTTTTTGAGCAGCCGACTTTTTCCGTATACTGCTCTTCCTGCATAGACAAAATCGAAGAGCTCCAGCTTGTTGTTTTTTAGAAACTCCATCACATTTTCCCTGGAATTTGTAGTCAGTATGCCCAAGACGCAGCCACTTTTTTTGAGTCCTTCAAGCGTGTTTTTTAGGTCAGCCGCGGTCTCTAGATGCACTATCTCTTTGTTCATCTCAAACCTAATCTTTCTTGCAACTATAGGTAGCTTGAAAATTGATATCCCAAGGTGCCTCAAGACCTCGCTTGGCTTTTTCTCTCTAAGCTTTGGAAGGTCACTCAGAGGTATCTTTTTGTATCCATAATGATCGGCAAACTTGTTTGCTATTCGTACCACGACAGAGAGCGTATCTGCTATAGTGCCGTCAAAATCAAAGACAACGGTAGGCATCATTATCTCGCAGCAAAACTCCCTTTAAAGACTGTTGTGAATTAGAGCCTGAAATTTTT
>CAYUTC010000132.1:0-2814 GCA_964447595.1 uncultured Nitrosopumilaceae archaeon | reverse complement strand
TACTTGTTTTTTACAGAATTAAATCTCAATAAAAATAGAAATAGAGATTTTGGCAAGATCTATTGTTTCTCAGAGACCTTATTGAATACCTTCTCGCTTTGCAGTACGATTCCAGTATCCACTATGGGCTTTTCTCCAAGTGCTTTTTCGATTGCCTTTTTTCCAAGCTCAATTGCCTGTTTTTGTGTCATGTCTGCACTGTATTCTTTTGTGAGTACGTCTAGTGCAACGTCAGATGCCTGACCTATTGCAAAGCCAGAACCTCTAAAGAATGTCCCGCTTGGGTCTACCTGGTATAGCTGTACTCCTGTCTGGTCTGCACCTGCAATTATTACAGATGCTGCCTGCGGTCTTACTGCATATGTTGTGTAGTTGTGGAGGTAAGTGCTTAGATGCTTTGCAAGTGAGTCAATGTCTATTGGACTCTCATAGGTCAACTTGTGTCTCTGGGATTCTAGCCGTAAGGTATCAATTAACTGCAAGATGTCTCCGATGTACCCTGAACCGGTTGCACCCACGTGGTAGTCAATGGAAAATATTTTTTCCGAGGCCTCAATTAGGGGGTGTGTTGGTTTTATCTGGCTAGATATGATGGCAAATTTTGGGGTCTTGATTCCTATTGTGGTAGAACCACGACTAACAGCTTCTAGCGCACTGTCAACAAGAACCAGCCTGCCCTGTGGTCCATAGAACGGAAATCTTGAATTTATGTTGGATTCAGACATTTATGCAACGACCTCCTTGTTCAAATTTGGAATTGCTAAAACATCAATTCCATTTCCAGAGCCAGGATCGCGTTCCATTGCAGCAGCAACTGCTCTTGTTGCAATCTCTTTTGCTTGCTCATTTGTTACCTGCTTGTTGTACAGACTCTCTAAAACTCCATATGCTATGGGAGAACCAGAGCCTGAGGATGCAAAGTCCTCTTCTGTAATTGCGCCGCTCATGTCTGCAGCATATACGTGTGAGCCATGTTGGTCAACTCCTGCAACTAGTAGCTCGACGTAATATGGCTGATAGTTTCTAAGGCCTGAATAGGCTAGATTTGCAATCAATCTTGTTGACTCTTTTACTGTCAGAGCAAATCCTCTTCTTAGCTCCATAAGCCTTCGTTCTGCCTTTGCTACCTTGATGATGTATTCTGCATCAGAGAGCTGTCCTGCTATTGCAACCGCTAGTGTATCATCTATCTTTGCAATCTTTTGGACTATCTTTGATCCTATGAAAAAGCCCTTGCTTGCTCTTTTGTCAGAGCCAAGAACTACTCCATCTTTTGTTTTGATGCCAACTATTGTTGTCATGGTATACCATACGTATGTCAGCAATTAATTGACTAGCAACGCTGGAATCTAGTCACTACAAAATATTATGGTATTAGAGGTCTTCCACACTTGTCGCATCTGATATGATACATCTCTAGGTAGACCTGACCCTTGGTATCAATATCTATGCATTCTTTGCCACCATCTTTGCAGATGTGGCAAAACTCCTTTCGCATGGTGATAATTCGCTGATCAAAATAATAAAGTTGGTTATGTTGGTTTTCCAAAATTACAAAATTCTTGGTATCATGATAGACTTTTTATCTTAGGAAGACGTATAATATCACGGATAGCAATTTGACGGAAAAAACATTGGGATTGGATACTACTAACCAATGAACAACTAGTCATAGGACTGGCTGCTTGGTTCTGCTGATTTGCTATCCTGTTATGGATTGTTTTTGTAAAACAAGTAAAAGCCACGATACACTCAAACTGAAATAGGATGCAGTCGTATGTATTGTATGCCAACAGCATACATCCTGTTAAATAGCAAACCAGATTCTGAGATAGAAATAATAAACAATGTCAAAAAAATCGTAAAAGACAACAGCCAAATCAAATATGAAATTCAAGGTGTATACGGAGTTTATGATATCGTAGTCAGAGTAGAATGTGAAAAAATGGAAGACGTAAGAGACATTCTGGGAAAAATTAGAAGAGTTGACAAGGTAATATCCACTATTACAATGCTAGTGAATGAGGAACAAGAAATCTAATTCACTAAATGCCGTTAAAACGAAAACAAAAGGTAATTAAAAGATGGTTTATGTTTGATAAAAACATGCGAGACGTCAATGAAATAATGCCAAAAATTCCTAACATGCGTTGGGGAGCTTTGATGAATACAATGCCTACAAACAACAAGGTCAAGGAAATGAATAAGATCTTTCCTCATAACGGCAAGTGGCATACGGTATTTGAAGAGGAGGAACAGGTTTTCATTGACGGTGTGCGTGTCTGGAAAAAAGATCCCAAATCGTGGACATGATATACATCTAGAAACATTTCAGATCTAGTGCAAGAATTTTCAGTCTAGCAGAATCGATGTTACATATATGTTTTAATTACAACAATAGGATTAAATCTCCTTTTTGGAATTGCCAAGTTTAAGAATTGACTCTAAGCTCAAAGCAGATAGATGCCTGCATGCAGATACTTGGATTAGATGATGCCATACGTTTTGCCGGAAGAATAAAAGACAGAAAATTAATCTCCTTTGCGCGAAGGTCAAACACCACACCATTACTTGATGAAGAGCTAAGTAACATGGCCCATTATCAGGCCTCTATCAAGGCAGCATGGGAAGACATGTTCAACGACTCTCTTGGCAAGACAAACTGGATGATAACCTCCAAAGAAAAAGTAAAATTAATAACACTTTTCTTGGATGATGGGTTGCTTATACTATCAACAGACCCACAATCAAACCACGATAGTATCATAAAGAAGATCCAAAATCTTAACACTAAACTATAGACTATATTTAAAT
>CAYUTC010000131.1:0-2826 GCA_964447595.1 uncultured Nitrosopumilaceae archaeon | reverse complement strand
ATACGTAAAAGCATGAAATCGTTATTGTTTGCCCTTCTTCTTTTATTGCCAATATCAATCTCTTATGCGCAACCCCCAGTAGGAGGTACAGTTCTAACATTTTACATAACAGACGAGAATCTAGTAACGCAACACAGGGGTGTGATGGAAATCTCTACTGCAGGCTTGGTTGATTTTACAATCAACGGAATATCAATACCTGGTCCATCTAGCATGGTTGAAACCGGCATAGACACTGGGGTCTTTCAGCTGCAGCTAACACTTCCTGATTCTGTAGGAGGGCGACCATTACAAAACGGCGATGTTGTACTAATGACGTATCACCAACCCCAAGACTATTCAGGAAATCCGCAAACCATAACCCAGTCAGTTGTTTTAAATTCGATTCAATCAAGTCCGATAGAATCTCCTAATCAAAATGCCAGAATTGGAAGAGATTTCACACTTGTACTTGATGCACCCAACTTTAACTTGGACTCTCAAGTGCCAGACGACATTCCACTAAATCTAATTGAAGTAAGAATGGGTGGAGTTGATACCACACTTGCAGATTCTGCATTTCATATTGGTACCGGTGTGCTAAGAGAAACAGGGCCCAATACAGGAGTTTTTGAGGCAACATTTAAGATTCCAACATCAATTGACGGATTTCCAGTTGAGCTTGGCTCTACACTTGAATTTAGTTTTGCAGACAACTCACAACCAAGTCCGTCCAGGTCTACAGTATCAGTACAGGTAGGTACTTTGCAGCCAACTTCAGCCTCGCCTGCAGAACATGTATCTCCAAACATTACGGTGCAAACAGCAAATCCTTCTGGAATGGCAGTCAACTTTCTTAGTGCTGCAGTATTAGAAGGTTATGTGGAACCAACCTGTTTTCCATCATCTGGTTCGCTATTTCCAATTGGTACTACAACAGTGACATGTGCAGCAAAAGACCAGGCAGGAAATTCTGTGCTAAAGTCATTTTCAGTTACCGTAACAAAACAAAATAATTCCATTCCACACTGGATAAAAAATCTATCAAGCCTATGGTGTAATGGTTCCATAACAGACAGCGACTTTAAAACTGCAATGAAATTTCTAGTTGCAAACAAGATGGTTTTTGTTTCTGCATCCCAAAACCAGACCAGCACATTGGATAAATCATATGCCTGTCTTTGGACAAATAGTAAAATCTCAGACGATCAGGTCTCAGGCCTGTTCTATCAAATTACCCAATAGAATTTTATCTGCCGTAGTTCGAGCAAAACTATGAAGGCAACTTTTGGTGCAGGGTGCTTTTGGTGCGTTGAACATGTGTTCAAGAAAACAAAAGGCGTCACATCTACATCAGTTGGATACATGGGTGGTACACTCAAAAATCCTACCTATGAGGACGTTTGCACAGATACGACAGGACATGCCGAAGTTGTTCAAGTGGAATATGACCCATCAAAGGTCTCGTATCGTGAAATCTTGGATGTCTTTTGGAGTTGCCATGACCCTACTACATTGAATAGACAGGGGCCAGACATTGGCACTCAGTACAGGTCTGCAATTTTTTACCACAGCCCGGAACAAGAAAAGGAGGCAAAACAATCTAAAGAAGAACTTGAGAAATCTGGCAAGTACAAGAAAAAAATTGTCACAGATATAGTCCAAGCTCCAGAATTCTATAGGGCAGAAGAATATCATCAGCAATATTACCAAAAATGCGGTATTGTCTAGTCTTCATCTGATACCAATTCGTTGAATAATGTCTTGAAAGATCTATTTTATATCTCAGGTTCCAAATCGATTCATATTTGAATTGGAAGAGACTAGGCAGGCTGATATTGTTCTTTGGCCTCATTGGGATGGGTGCATTCATCTTTCTAAATTTAGATCTCGCACATCGCAGACGAGATCTCTATTTGCTTTTTGCGCTCTCACTTGTCTTTTTCATTTCGGGTTGGGTAGGGCTTTTTAGATATTCTAGATTTTGGAACATGCTTGAATGATGTCAAACTATGTTTGGTTCTACAAGAAAACTTGTTTTGATTTTGAATGAAACCAAAAAACGATTTATGTAAAATTATGTAACCATTCTAACCAATCCTTAAATATTTTGGAGTTGTATTATACTACAATGCTTGAACAGCCACCACAAATGGCTTGACGCAGCGTGGCCCGGCAGGAAGCTATGTCGTGAATCAAGCGCAAAGGCGCCAGATTCCATGGGAGGTAATCTCCAAGAGTCCTGGTGAGAGGGCCACGCCTTGAATTATCTAGGTTTGGGCTTTGTTTTCTTTTGAAAAATAACTATGGCAATAATTATTCCAGCTGCACCTGCAATGCCAGTTATTACCAAGACATTAAAGATTGATTGGTAAAGATTTAGCGTGGTTATGTTAAATGCATACGAATCAATGTTTCCAGTTTTCAGATCAAAGAGATTGATTCTGAATATGTGGTTGCCCGACTCTTGGAATATATAGTCTAAATCCATTGTTCCAGGATAGTCTGCGGGTGGAAAGTCCTGCAGCAACTGGTCATTGTAAAAAATTTTAATTTCCATCCTAAACTTGTCCACCTGGTTGCCATCTTGGTCTAGTACACGAAAATGAACTTTGGTATCTTTTCCAACATCTGGGACAGACGGTGTGGTTGACACCTGCACTTCATAATTTCCAATCTTTGCAGAATCTGTGCTAAAGGGTGGATGTATTACCTCATATGCTGTTAGAATTAGAAAAAAGCCAAAATAAAGTGGCAAAAAAAGATAAAACTTTTTTCTCATTAAATGTTGTATGGCGGTTCTTCTATATTATATCTCGTGATATTTTCAAAAATCAAGATTAGATG
>CAYUTC010000130.1:0-2875 GCA_964447595.1 uncultured Nitrosopumilaceae archaeon | reverse complement strand
CCTCCAGTTGGAATTGTATTGCATGGTAGTACACTACTTGTTACTACATTGTCAGTAATTGCACTCTGATCTGTTGTTTGAGCAAAACTTTGCTGTGGCATCATCAAGCTTGTATACACAAGCAAACCTGCCGCAGCAATTATTGCTCCTAAAAGTATTTTTTGCATTGGTAAAGAAAATGGCTTTAATCTATTTACGCATGATCTCTATAGAATGCAGACCTATTCTAATCTGAACATAGATTCAAGTCCTGTAAGATTTGTTTAGGCAAACCTTTTACGCAAGTTGTAACCATTATTGGCATTGCTTAGTCAAAAGACTGAGATCAGATGCAAGGAATGCAATGCTACATTTATCGATAAAGAACACTTTGAGCGACACAAAAAGAACATCCACAAGTGATGTTACTATACAATTCTCACAACTACTGGAATAACACTAGATTCTAAAATATAGCCACGAAACTCGTCGTTGATATTTGAAAAGATAACCCAAGGGATAGGGTTTATCTCCATGTATTTTTGGTCAGTGGAAGATGGATATGCAGCAGACTCAGGATGGGAATGAAAAATTCCAATGACTTCAAAATTCTTTTTTTCTGCTTCGCCATAGGCTTGTATTAGTTCATCATTTGATATTGTAAAGCTAACTGGCGATTGTTCAATGTTTTTTGCTAGAAAAACCTCCATTGTTGTAAGGGTACCATTATTGTTTTTGCCAAACAAAATTGCACAGGATTCGTTTGGTGCGTTTTTTCTTGCGTGTTTTCTCAGAGTATCTATGTGGCGTTTTGAAAAAATTATTTCTTTGTGTAATGTCATCCTGCTGTTACTTTTCCAGTCATCCACGGATGAACTGTACAGAAGTAAGACGTTGTATTTGCTGATGTAAAGCTATACTTGAAAATCTGTCCTGGTTTGATGAGTCCAGAATCAAATGTACCTGAGGGTCCACCACTTGGGTCACCGCTAGTAACAGTGTGAGGTACGCTGTCATTGTTGGTCCAGATTACTGTGGTGCCAACTTTGACAGAGATTTCTGCAGGATCAAAGTATTTTTGTCCAACACTTTGTTTTGACGCTCCGCTTGAAATTGCTACATTTGCAGTTAATGGCTGGGTAATGATTATCTTTCCAGTCATGAATGGGTGAACAGTACACATGTAATCATATTCTGTAGCATTTAGCTTTGATGTATCAAGTGAGAATGTCTTGCCTGCTGTTATCAAACTAGAATCAAATGCAGAACCATCAGGGGCACTGGTGACAGTGTGAGGAACAGTGTCATCGTTTGTCCATTTTATGATATCACCCTTTGGAACCGTTATGGTATTAGGAGTAAAGCTTGGATTTCCCTGGTGTGATGCATTGACTGGAATATCTACTGGAATTACAGGAGCTGTTGGCACAGCAGGAACTACTGTTTCATTTGTCTCGTTTTGCGGACGAAGTGAAAACTGGGCCCCTGGACCAAGGAATCCTAGTGCAGTATACGAGCCTATGCCTACTGCCAT
Organism: uncultured Nitrosopumilaceae archaeon; assembly: GCA_964447595.1. Taxonomy (GTDB): domain Archaea; phylum Thermoproteota; class Nitrososphaeria; order Nitrososphaerales; family Nitrosopumilaceae; genus Nitrosotalea. The sequence continues at coordinate 1,362 of CAYUTC010000130.1, read as the reverse complement.
TGCTGCCAAAAATATGATAGTAATTGGTTTAAAGTACTGTGGCATCTTCATTGATGAAAATGCAATCACAATGGTAGGTATGATGATAATCAGTAAAACTCCAATGAATCTTGGCAATGATGTTATGATTTGATTTAGACTAAGTGCATAACCTCCAATGGAACCCACAATTCCAAAAATCACAAGTGTTGTTGCCTTTGCTCGTCCGCTAGTGGATACTCCACCGTTTAGAATTCCTGCCCCCAAAAATATCAATCCAACAAACATGGTCAAACCTGAGAGAGCTTGCATGCCAGTCAGAAATGTATTTGCGATACCCATGTATGACAAAATGACCCCGCTTAGGCCTATTGCAGTTAGACCCATGCCTGGCATCATAAGGTCCCAATCGCTCATTTGTGGTAGTTCCATTAGGTGAGATACTTAATTCTTTTGAACACTGGTGGCAAACTTCGAATAAATTAAATTCCCACCAAGGCCGCTAAGACAGGTGGGATTAAAAGAAGTACTGGAAATATCAAAACCACGAATTATAGTTTTACTTGTAATTACTGCTATCACATCCATGTATGCAGCAAGCAAGCTGATCGGTCCACCACTTAACTACACAAGTCTTTTGCATATTATAATTGCAGGATCACTTTCTTCGGCAGGCTCTAGTGCCTTGAATCATTACTATGATAGAGACATTGATCCTTTGATGAAAAGAACCAGCACAAGACCCATTCCGTCTGGGAGAATGTCTGCAAGAAATGTTTTGTTGTATGGTTTGATTGTTAGTGCAGTTTCCGTGATATATGCATGGTTTACTCTAAACCCATTATCAACACTCTTCATCGCTTTGGGAATCTTCTTTTATGTGATAATCTATACTGCCTGGCTTAAGAGAACAAACTCATCAAACATTGTAATTGGCGGTTTTGCAGGAAGCTGTGCAGCGTTAGCAGGATGGTCAGCTGCAACTGGTTCTATGGATATACTTGGCGCACTAGTTGGAATCTTGGTCTTTGCATGGACACCATCTCACTTTTGGTGCCTTGCAATGAAGATAAAAGATGACTATGCCGAAGCCCGAGTCCCAATGTTACCTGTATTGATTGGAATGCAGAAAACTTCCAAGTATATACTTGCCAATACTGCAATACTGTTACCATATTCTTTGGCACTAGTTGCGTTTGGTCTGGGCTATGTCTATCTTGCAATAGCTGCAGTCTCGGGAGGAATGATGTTGATATACCATTACAAGCTTACAAAAAATCCAACACCAGATTTTGCATGGAAAGCGTACAAAGTAACCGCACCATATCTTACAATAATATTTGTAGGAATTGCACTGGATGCAGCGTTCCACTTTCCTGTTAT
>CAYUTC010000129.1:0-2913 GCA_964447595.1 uncultured Nitrosopumilaceae archaeon | reverse complement strand
TGGTCCAGTAATTCTACAAGAGTAAGTAAAATCCATTTATGAACTTTTAATTTTTTGATAAAAGTAGAGAATTTTTCATTTTATACATAATATAAATCAATTTTGTCAAAAATGATTTAATATAGCTAAATAACTGACAACGATCGCAAAAATATTGATATATTATGCAGCATAGATTCCTTCTTCTATTACGTACTTTTTGCGTGCAAGGTCCATGAGATTTCTTGTGAACACTATGCTGTAAATCCCAACAACGATGGCAAACAATAATGAAGTCCAGGCCGCAAGTCCAATGTGGCCATTTACTAGACTTGCTGAGATTACTTTCATCATTCCAGTGTGTACCTGAAGGGTTTGTGTTCCATAGATGTTAGGCCAATATTCACCTACTGCAAGACCTCCCCACGCACTGTTAATTGTACTTGAAAGGCCAGTAACTAGATAAGGAAATGTAGCTGGGAGAATTATTCTCCTCATTTTGGTGAAGAAACTTATCTTGTAATTTTTTGTCAACTCTAAAAATTCGGTAGGTATAGCTCTTGCTCCAACCCAGAATCCAAAAAATACATAATAAAAGGTGCCAAGAAAACATAAAACTATTACATAGATCTCAGTCTGTGCAAACGATAGGTTGTGCGACAAAAATGGAACTGTTGCAGCAAAAACCAAAGGAAAGTAAGCTGGTGCTGGAAAAGCAGAGATTGTCTGAACTATTGGTAAAGAGACAATGCTTACTTTACGATGAACTACAAGATAATATCCAAGAGATATTGCAAAGACAAATGATACCACAGTAACTACAAATACTCTGATATAATCAATTCCCATCTGATACAAGAGGTTTGGGGTTTGTTCAAAATAGCTAATCCACTCAGAATGTGGTACAGACATTATGACTTGGATCGAAGAATATCCAATAAAAATAAGAAAGAGCCAAGCTATTGCTCTTCCAATATATTTACCAGATCTTTCAAATGAACGACTTGTTCTTACTCTGCTTACTGCAGACTGTATGGTTCCTGTTCCAGTCTTCATTTTAGTAGTATACCGTGCAAACTGAAATGTTGGACTGGCACCAACTCTAAATCTTCTAATGTGGGGTCTCCAAACCAAATGTCTCCTAATTTCGGTAGGTGTGTTAAGACCATATTTTGCAACAGCGTGTTTACTGAAATTTCCAAATGCAAGGGTAATGATAACCACACCAACTGCTAGAACTCCAAGACATTCATAGATGCTATTGAGGTCCCCTCTTGCAGTAGCCTCAACTATCAATGTGCCTATGCCAAAAACCTTGTAGGGTGTTATACCTACTGAAAACACTTCACTTACCATAATATAGAAAAGGGCATCTGCAAAACTTGGAAAAATATCGGATGAAACTCTGGGATACGAAAATGGTATGTAGAGATTTTTCATCTTTCCCCACCACCCAAAGTCATAGTTTTCAGAAACTTCAATTAGATGCTGTGGAATGGTTTTGAATGCCTGATATTGTCCAATCCATATATTCCATACAATAGCATCAAAGACAAGAAAGTCTGCAGCTATCTCAACCCCAAGTACTCCTCCAAGACCTGAGATGAAAACTACCAATACTATTGGGAGAAAACCTATGACTGGAATTGACTCAAATACGTTTACAAAGGAAACGTAAATGTTTTCAAATCGTCTACTCTTTACTGCAAAATAGGAAAGAAACCAACCAGTAATTATGGACACAAATATCAGGACCAACACACGCCCTAGACTTGCAAGGGTAGCAAGAGCGATAGTGTCAAGTTCCATGTCTTTTCACTTTGATTCTTTTGGAATTAGATCCTTGTATAGTGTTTTAACATATTCATAAAAAAGAGGTTCTTCTTCTGATCTTGGTCGAGGCAGATCAATTTTAATCTCTTCTATAATCCCAGCCGGGGTACCGCCCATCACATAAACCCTATCAGCTAGCTGAACAACTTCATGCAAATTATGTGATACAAGAATTACAGATTTGAGATCATTAACGGGATTGAATACAATTGAATAAATCTCACTTCTAAGAGAATTTGCTGTCAGTTCGTCTAGATGTACAAAGGGTTCATCCATTAACATTATTGTAGGAGATGCTGCAAGAGCCCTTGCAATCGCTACTCTTTGTCTCATACCGCCACTCATTTCCTTAGGATAAGATTCTTCATACCCCTTGAGTCCAACTAATTCGATCATATTTTTTGCAATGTGGGTTGCTTCTAGGTCTTTAACTTTATTCCGAAGAACTATCTTTACATTATCCAGCGCAGTCATCCACGGGAAGGTAGCTATAGATTGATGCACAAGAGAGATTCTTGAAGACGGAACTTTTACCTCCATGCCATTTAAAAAAACATGACCTTCGGTTGGCGGAATGAGATTTGCAAGAACTCGTAAAAGAGTTGATTTTCCAGTACCGGAAGGACCAACTATTGCAACAAGCTCATCAGTATACGTTTTTATGTTTATGTTTTTGAAAATGAAATTGGAACCCGCGTAAGCATAACCCAAGTCTTTGCATTCTAACTGTACCTCACCAATGGTTTCGTTTGCTCCGTTGAAAACCTGTGTGCTCATTACAATCTACACTAGGGCGGAGCAAGAGGGTTTATACACATTTTGATTTTGATTATTACAGAAAAAATTTACTAGTTTTCTACTCATATAACCAAACGCATCATAAACCTAAGCTTTTTCTTTTAATTTTCATAGGAAAGAAAATCATTACAGAAACTATGTAAAGGCTACACACAATGTCTAAGAACGCATTGATTGTTATATTTCTTGTTTTAAATTAAATAGTAAGATAGAAATTCTATCAATTCTATAATATTCAAATGAAAGTCCTAGTTGATGAGATGTATGACGGACTTGATACCAAGCTAAAAGAGTTTGGGTATG
>CAYUTC010000128.1:0-2915 GCA_964447595.1 uncultured Nitrosopumilaceae archaeon | reverse complement strand
GTTCTAGTATTTTCATTTTGTGACATACAGATAAGAATTTAATTTTATAAAAAATTATTATCTCTTCTTGTACAAATCAAGTAAGGCTAAAAATTTTTGAAAATATGTTTCATAGAACTTGTATGTGATCATAGAAAACATACGCCATTCTTAAATAATGTGCAGTATACAAAAAAAATGAGATGATAGATTGTGATTGAGAAGAGGGAATTCAAGCCAAACCCACAAGTTCTTGCACGCATGGCAGAAGTATTTGCTCAAAATGGTATCATTAAAAAGACACATCTGCATTTTGCCTCAAGAACAGACTGGAATTCATTTGAGAAATATCTGGACTGGATGCAGGACAAGAATTACATTGAATACCATGATTCTAGACATGCATATCAATTGACTTCTAGTGGAAGAGAAATGTTTGGTATGATTTTAAAATTCCACGAACACGTTCAAACTGCCAAAGTTTTTGTCCATAAAGCAAATCCATACACATTAAAGATTTGACTAAATTTAGAATAACAAATTTACGAGACAAGAAATTTTTTGAATTTAAACATTACTCAGTCTGACTAGCTAGTCCGACTGAGCGCGGCTTATTAACTATTACCAAGAATGGAAATGATAATGACAAAAATTAACTTCAAAAACAACAAAAAAACCGCTCTCACAATGTCTGTATTTATGATAGTTGCGTTGATGGTAGTACCATCTACCGAATCTTTGCCTCTGGTATCTGCACTACAATCAGATAAGACGGCAAGCACAGTAAAAGGCACTGTGATCAACAAAGATCTTGGAATTACAGATGCTGATGTAGAAAAATTGTTTCCTGGTCTAATGTCTGACTCAGAGAAGGTAACAAACGAGGGCATGATATTGAATAATACTCAGATAAAACAGATGTTGGATGGAAAAACTTACAAGTTCATGGGAATTGATTATGTAGGAAATGTGTTTGATAAGAGTGCATCATGGAAACCAGAATTCCACATTAACGTAGGAAATACTACTGAGATTACAGTATCGATCAATAGACAAATCAATCAAGTCGAAACCATCCAAGAGCATAATTTACCGCTAAAGCTTCCAGCAACAAGTACTGGAGCCTCACCTCATGGCTTTGCCAGCAATTATATCACAACGACAAATGTCGTTGACGGTATTTCTATGGTGGTTCCCTACATAAATCATAATACGCCAGGAACATCAACAGAAGAATTCTTTATGTTGAATGCTGCGTCTGCTGGACATAATAGTCCATTATGCTCTGCATCGTCCTACCCCAATAGCTATTTTGCGCAGGTTGGTTTCGAATTTGATGGAAATGGGGTGAAAAAAGCATTTCCAATATGGACAGATACACTACAGAACTGTCTTCCACAGTATTCAACAGCTCCATACACTGCGAACCATTCATGGTTCTTTAAGATCTATACCTATGCAGGTAACTGGGTTACGTATGGTGTTGATCAACAGGATGGAACAGCAATAGTAAGTAGCTCTACAAGTGGTCAGACTTATACAACATTCAATACCAGTGATCCTAACACATCGATCTTCTTTGAAAATACAAACAAAGGAACTAGTTGGTATAGTGAATTTGTAAGCAATCCATCTGCTCAAACATTGCAATACCATAACAGATCTACAAACACGTGGAATTCATGGCCAAGCGCAAGCACATATGATCAAAAAACCATTCCCGCAGGTGTATGTAATCAGGTAGTATCTGGTTCAGATACATCAGTTATGAGTTTCAGTAGCGGAACTGTGACATGGAGTATGTATAACATGGCAACGCAATATCCTGCTTGCTAAACCTCTCTTTTTATTTACGAACAGTTTGTTTATTTAGAATTTTTATGTATGTATTATGTTGAAATCAACAAATAAAATCATACTAATACTAAGCATATCACTTCCTTTCATAACTATGAATCTAGTTTTTGCACAAGACATAACTTCTGAATGTACTCAAGAAGTGGATTTTTGTAAAGCAGTATTTCATGGAGGGATCCTTGGTTTAAATGATCGTATTTTTGGTGACACTGTATTAGGTAATCGTACGATAAGTCAAATAAACAATGACATTATGTTATCTGGACAACATGGTGCATTCAAACAGTTAAACGAGGCGACGTACTTTCTGAAAATTAATCATGTTGATCCATCTACAATAATTGAGTTATCACCATTGGCACTGGAAGTTTTGGAATATAATAAATCTGGATTGCATCAATATTTTGGTAATGTAACTGAATTTACTTCACTACCAGATTATGAGTCAACTAATGCCACAAAATGTTCGCCTCAAAACTTGGATTATTACAAAAAAGTTTACAATTCGATCATGTACAGCTTCAACGGATATTTTGTCACCCATGAGCTTCTAGATCAGAATCTATCGATAAGTAATGTCAACGATGAGTTATTTCGCATGGCACAATATGGAGTATATAATAAAGTAAATGATGCTTCGTTCTGTCTAGGATTCAACAATGTGAATCGTTCTTCTCTTGCACAGCCGCTTGTTGATACCACTAAAGTATTAAACTATAATACAACTAGATTACAACAATATTTGCCAGATTTTGCAGGTTATTCATCCCTTCCAGAATTTCCATTTACGATGCCAATTTTATTAATTAGTATTATTTTGCTAATCATATTTTATCGGATTAGAATTTCGAAAATAAGAACTAGATGGTAATATCAAACAAAAACTTTGCATTAACACATAAAACAAATCAAATCTGTTTATTTACAATATCATTATCTTTTATCAGTGAAGTACTCTGATAATATTGCCCTTACAGTCTCTACCATGCGCCTCTTCATCTCCTTTTCAAACCTTCTCTTTGTAGATTCTATCTTGGCAGTATAATTGTATATCAAGTCGCTATTCATTCTACTTGCAA
>CAYUTC010000127.1:0-2960 GCA_964447595.1 uncultured Nitrosopumilaceae archaeon | reverse complement strand
CCGTGGAATCTGATCCACAATCTTGTCAAAAATCGATGGTTTCTACATGGCCCAAAGCTACACCAATTTTTTAAATAACTGTCATATACAATTGGATGTTCTCTTTGGATGACGTAATCTCCCTAATTGTTCTTGAAGCATATTCAAATGATATAGGAAGAGGAATAGCTCGTATTGGTTTAAAACTAATGAATACACTCGGTTTATCACAAGGCGATACTATAGAAATTAAAGGAAAAAGAAGAACCTTTGCCAAGTGTCTCCCGTTATATCCTCCAGATGAAGAAAAAAGGATGTTCTCAGTTCTTACATCAGCTAGACAGTCAAACCGAGCTGATCCACCTACCAAAGGAATTGAAACCAGATTTGATTTTATCGAAATGACTCCCGTTCCAGCTTCCAAATGTGAAGAGCTCATACGAATTGACGGTCTTATCAGAAATAACGCAGGAATTGCAATAGGTCAAGAGGTATCAATACGAAAGGTCCAACCCAGCAGAGCAGAAAAAGTATTGGTTTGTCCACTGGAAAATATTCCTCCCATTGATGAAAGATACTTGGCAGACGCTCTTGAATCTATACCCATAACAAAAGGTGATAATGTAATGGTTCCTTACTTTGGAGGTAGACTAACGTTCAATGTTATGGAAACTACACCAATTGCAGATGCAGTACTAGTTGATCAAAAAACCATCTTCTCCATATCAAGTCAAGGACCTACACTGAGATCAGCTGGCGATTTCAAGTATTATGCAAGTGACAACGCTATCAGTCTAATAGTAGAAGATTCCATGAGGCGAGAAAGCAAAGACAATGTGTATCTGATGCTGAGATTTCACCTCTCTTACGACAAGTTTGTGGCTACGGGAGAGTTCCAAGTAAAGCTTGAACCAAGACCCATGACAAGAGAGCTTGTGACAAAGTACAAAGAAAAGGCAAAAGAGATTGTAAAAACTGAGAATGAGAGACTGCTTTTCCCTAAATCAAAAGTAAATTCTGCAGATCTGTTACAAGCTATCAAGTTTGAAATAATTGAAAAATGGATGATGATCTGATCTTGGAATTAATGGTAACTAGGGCGGTAAAATGAAAACCTTGTACCTTTCAATAATTGTAATCTTGACGACTTTCATCATTTTGTCAAGTACTAACTATAACGCATATGCTCTTACACTCTACAAGTCCAACGAACAGCTGTTCAATGAAAGCAACATAGTTGTAGTTGGGGCGGTAACATCAGCACATGAAATACTAAATGGTACAAGAACAGAATACACCATCCAGCCGCAAGAGTACTTGAAACCAACATCTTTTGACACGACACGCCAGATCACTGCCTGGGGAGTGGGTAGTAAGAGCTTTGACCCTTATGCAAGAACCTATCAAGTGGGGGACAGAGCACTTTTCTTTTTACAAAAAGAAGATGAGGGTTATTTCATATCGATGTATTCAATCTGGACATTGTCAGACTGCAGCGGAAGCCAATTACTTGCTCTGAGCTATTCTCCAGGCGACTTTGCAATTGCCCAGGGAAACAACACTTATGAGAAAATGTTTGCAGGAGAACCCATTAACATAACAGGCTACGCTCATAACCATGCTGACCTAAAATCACGAGATGTTGAGATTGACTTTACAGTACACACACCAACTGATCATCCAATCTTAGCTGAAAAAAGACAGATACATCTTGAACATTGTAAAGGGTTTGGCGAGGCAAGCTGGAGCTTTGTTCCTACTATACCTGGCAAATATTCGGTCAATGTAAACGCTCAAGATGCAAACGGCTCAGAGTTTGGAGGGGGAAGCTTTTGCTGTATTACTGTAATTGACAGAAATGGTTCATCCAATGTACCAAGCGCAAAACCAACACAGCAAACATATCAAACCAGTGTACGGGTAGAAATTCCTAACGGATCATCCCAGGTGGGCTGTGATACAACTAACTCTTGTTTTATCCCCTATCAAGTAATGATAAAAACTGGCGGTCAAGTAACTTGGTACAACAATGATACTGTATTCCATACTGTTACCAGTGGCAGACCTACCGACGATCTTACTGGCACAGCATTTGATAGCAATGTGATACCACCTGGTAAAACATTTAGTTATACATTTTCAAATCATGGTAATTTTACTTATTTTGATCAGCTGCATCCGTGGATGACAGGAATCATAGATGTAGTTGGGAATGGAACTGTATCCAAGCCTTCATTGGTGACAACTATGGTGAGTACTCTTCCTACGCCACTACAACAATACAAATCAGGAATCGATCCCTACAAAACAAAATGTGAAAAAGACTTGGTTCTAGTAATAGCGTTTGACAACTCCCCCGCTTGTGTGAAAACTACTAGTCTATACAGACTGTGGTATGGTGGATGGATAAATAGTTCGCCTGCAATTTACTTGAAGTTTTCAAATCCTTATGTTGTAACAAAATTCCAATCCAAAATTATTAGCAAAGACTTGGCAATTGAAATTATCCAAAATTACATCAAGGAACATAATTTGAACCTAAATGTAGACACGAACAGCAGCACATTCAAAATTGTTACTTCGTTAAACTATGAATTGTTAGGTACAGGTTATAACTATCTCTTGGATGTAAATCCAAATACTGGTTTTCCTATGCGTGTATTTGCACCGTCACAAATGATGGCACCTGGGTGGCCTGATTACTATGATAATCCCCAATGGTGGTTTGAGTTTGAGAAATCATATGTAGGAATGGAAAATAACCGAATAGAAAATGGTACACTGGCATGGCATGTAGATTACAGGGAATGCCCAAACTGTATTGCACCTTATCCAATGTTTATGGTAGATGCAATCACAGGCAAAGTCATACTTGCTTATACTGGATTTAACCAATAGAAATAAAATCTCAAATCCTTTCAAATGGTAGTTTCTGTATTAGGACAAAAAGGAAGTTAATTGATTCAGAAATGTATCAATAA
>CAYUTC010000126.1:0-2986 GCA_964447595.1 uncultured Nitrosopumilaceae archaeon | reverse complement strand
TCTGGTGAATATTTGGAGTCAAAAGAAATCCTGTCAGCAGGAGCCCCAGATGAACTAGTGCTATCAAAAGCAAAGGAACTACATTTAATTCTCATAACAGGCGATAAAGATCTCATAAAGAAGGCAGTGTTTGACAAAGTTCCAGTAATCTGGCAGAATCCAAAGAATGAGAGACGCATGATTCAGGGGGAATTCATAGGATCAGAACAAACAAGAATATGTGTTTGTAAAAAAACCAGAGCCATGCTTCTCAGCGATACAGTCGTCGTTCCTTAGCATCATTTATTTTGTAAAAATCAAAAATAATTTTTGAAAATTACGAATCGTAACGTTACGGACTTTTTTTAATTAGTTATTTGTTAATTAGTTAGATGCAGCTAAAGTGTCAACGTTGTGACTACAAATGGAACTACACTGGCAAAAACAAGTATCATGCCACTTGTCCTAATTGTCTGATTCATGTAAGCATTAGAAAATTCATTCAGGAGATACAGAATTGAGCGAAATAGATCTTGGTAACACACAGACAATTAGATTTAATGAAGAAAATGCTATCATCGGACTTGATAAGAAATTCCTTAAGCTAAACGATGAAAAACCAATTGAATTTCATGTTAAGATAACTGAAAATGGGAAAATAGTATTGGAGAGTGAGCTTCTACCAAAACTCTCCAATACAGGATTTGATAAGTTTGTTAAAGATTGAATCATTAATAAAAGAAGCTGGAGTATACTACGAGGTATTTTCAAAATATATCAATATTCAATGCCCATTTTGTAAATCAATATCCAAGTACAAGCCAAAAACGTATCATTCACTAAAGAGTTTATCTTGGCATGTAGCTCACCTGCATCAAAATGATAAGGGATTTCCCTTCTCAGAAGAACAAGTGCAGTATCTGCTAAAGGAATTAGCAGTGGCCATTCATTGGGGAATTTTGGTATGAGCCTCACAGTTCTTCGCAAATGTCCAATTGACCATTGTAGGTTCAACAAACATGCAGTTCTTGCAGACAGAAAACAAACTCAAAATCATATCTTGCATGCCCACGATTACAAAGAAAAGTTAGAAGTTGCATTCAAGCTAGGGATAATTTCTACCATGGATGAACATCGAAGTCCTCAATTTCTTGCTGAAAATCTTGTTGAATTCAGTGCGGATGGAATCTAATGTATTTCCAATGCCCTAACTGTGACAAAGAAGGAAAGACAAGAGAAGAGCTTCGTGAACATGGTTGTAATCATGCATTTTCAGCTTGGAAAATGTTTGACGATGAAAAGGAAATCAAGAAAATTCTAGATGAGGAAAAACAAAAACAGAAAGAAGAAGATGAAAGATCCACATCAAAGAAAGTCTACGATTTCGCCATTTCCAAGATAAAGAAGATCGTCATATCAGAAAACAATTCGGATGAAGTGTATGCAATAGTTGAAAGTAACAGTCATGTAGAATCACTTAACCTAGATTCCAAGAGAGCTAGGCAATGGATACATGACCAATATCTCAGGAATGTAGAATCTAATGATATTCACGGTGATGATTTTTTCAAGACTGTGACGGATGCAATAATTGCAAAAGCACAGATGAATGGGGTTGCTCGGACAAGAACTCACAACAGGATTGCTCAAACAGAAGACCAAATTTTGTATGACCTAGGAACACCAGACTGGAAAATAATCAAGATAAGTCCAGATAAAATAGAGACCATAAGCTTTGATGAAACCTTGCCAGTCTTTCAAAGAAGGCAGTCATTGCAAACGCAGGTCATGCCAAGAGAAGGCGATGGGAAGGAATTGGAAAGATTGGCAGAATTGTTACGTATTTTTGATGATGTAGTCTTGGTTTTCATCGTACATGTGTGCTGTATGTTTCTTGAATCATATTCTATACCAATGATGGTATTTGATGGGAGTGCAGGAAGCTTGAAGACAACGGCAACGGCCACAATCAAGAGAATCGTGGATCCCAGTGGTAAGGGAGTTGATGACAATGTGTCTGCAATGGCAGAAAAGCAGGATGATTTGATAATACAACTCAACAATAGGCACATGTCAAGTTTTGATAATGTGAGCCGTATTGATCAAAATACTTCGGATATACTCTGTCGGACCATAACGGGAAGTGGTAACATGAGACGAAAAAAGTACACAGATGATAATGAGGTCATACATAACTTTAGAAGAAAGATAGTTCTCAACGGCATAATTCCAACATTGGATTACCCTGATTTGCAGACAAGACTTCTAAGTTATGCAAGAAAACCCATCGATGACGGCAGCAGGATAACAGAACAAGAATTTAACGAGAAACTAAAGGTTCTTCTACCCGGTCTACTTGCGAAGATCTTCATAACTCTTAGCAAAGCATTGAAGACGCATGTTAAGATCAAAGAAAAGATCAGACCAAAGACAAGAATGTCTGATTTTGAGATATGGGGTGAAACAATCTCCCAAGCATTGGGATATGATCCAAACATATTTCTTGAATCGTATTACAGGATGCTGAAAGAAGGGCAGATATCACAAATTGACATGTACCCAATAGTTGCCTCAATTCAATCATTCATGGAAGACAAGGAACAATATGAAAATACTACGAGTCACCTATACCATGAACTTCTAAATATTGCAGCAAATTCCGGGATAGATCTTAACTCAAGATACATAAGATTCCCCAAAACTTCAAGCTATCTTACAAAAGAACTCAAGATTGTAGATCCTCTTCTCAAAACCATAGGCTTTGTGGTGGTGATGTACCACTACACAAAAAATGATGGTCGGTTCGGCAAGAATGCGTCGATTGTAAAGATAACCAGAAAGAATGTACAACCAACACTGGATGTTTCCGAAATAGCCTCACCGGGCTCACCGCCCTCACCAACAGCCAATTTAGACATGAAAACCGGTGAGGCCACCGGTGAGGTCACAAACATCATGACCTCACCACAAGAGGGTGAATCTACGTACAAATCTGGTACTGGTGAGG
>CAYUTC010000125.1:0-3043 GCA_964447595.1 uncultured Nitrosopumilaceae archaeon | reverse complement strand
GAGCACTCGGCTGAAGACCGAGCTGTCGCGCGTTCAAGTCCCGCCGGTGGCACTACAATATTAAAAACTATAGTAATTTTGAAAAACCGTTCAATGATTTCTAATCTGTCTTCTTAGTTGTTGTGGCCAACTTGTGTTGTTTATATGCAAATACATTAACAATTATGAGTAGTATCTGAAGAACATATCCTCCAGTAATCAGAACTATTGCATTGTAGAGAGGATGAAATGTAGTCATTATCTCAATGTGCTTGTAAAATACACTATTTCCAGTTATGACTATTCCAGCTATTACAAAGTTTGGTATGTATGCTAGTTTATAGTTTTTTGCAGTCAATATTGCAAGAACAATAAAACAACCTTCTAGTACAAAAGCCTGTACAATAAATCGTGGATCTCCAAGAGGAATGCCTAGACCTCCGACCGCTGAAATTGCACCTAGTGTTATTGTCGCAATTTTCTGAAACCTGTTCACTACTAACGAAAATATTATTTCTTAATAAAAATACTTCTTGTTTTCATATTACTACATAAAATTATTTTATACATGATGATTAAAATGATAAAAAACTAAAGCCATTCATAGCAATTAATTGCATTTATGTTAACTAAAGTTCAGAAGATATTTTGCAATTATTTTTACTCTTCCTTTTAATATGTAATTAAGACAAGTTTAAAAGGATGGTCCACATTGTTGGTTAATCGTCGTTATGGCAAAAGACAAGAAGAAAGATAAGAAATCATCCAAAAAGGAAACAAAAAAGAAAGAATCGCCAAAAACTAAAGGAAAAGAAAAAAGTAAACTCAAGCAAGACATTGTAGAAGAGGATACTGGCATAATTGTTGTAGAGGATGATGCCGCGATGGATAAAGAAGCTGAATTAGAAGCAAGAAAAGCATATCTGGAAGAAGCTAGGTCACAAGAGGCCGGCGAAGACTAGTTTTTACTGGTTTTCATTTAAATTCATTCAATTAACAAGACTTATCCATATGAGTGAGATCAGATTGTCATGAGAGCTCTTTGTCTTATAACAGTAAAAGCTGGCAAGGTAGATAACGTCGTAAGGATTCTCCAAAAGATACGCAAAACAACACGAGAAATAATGATTGTAACAGGAAGAGCTGACATTGTGGTAGTATTGCAAGGGACAATAGATGAAATAAACAACATGGTCATCGATTTCAAAAAGATAAAAGAAATAGTTTCAACAGAGACATTGATTGAAGTGGAGGTTGATTTGGGTTGGTCAAAGCCGTAGTATTGGTTAAATCTCCAAAAAAGCTTATCGCTGCAAGATTACGCATGATAAAGTCAGTTTATGATTCCTTTGCAGTAAGTGGGCAGTTTGATGCAGTGGCACTAATTGAGGTAAAAGAATTATCTGAGATTAAGGATGTGACAACTGAGATTCAGAACATAAGAGGGGTAGAGAGGACAGAGACACTTGTTCAGGTTATATAACATAACGGTTTTAACATTGGAGTTTTTACACTCCATATGAACATAAAACGTTTAGGAAGCGTAATAATTGCTGTATCCAATATTGATAAATCCATCCAATTTTATCATGACATCATAGGGTTACCTATAAAAGATAAGAGAGAACACTGGGTTGAACTGGGACGAGATGTTGGAACTGTTATTCTTCATCCAGCTACAAAACCAATCAATACTGGAACATCAATTGAAAATGGTATTGTTATTGGACTTGTAGTTGGTGATATTGCATCTGCTGTACAAGAGCTAAAATCAAAAAAAGTTACAATATATCGCGATATTACATCTCATAAAGCAGGTAAAAATTGCATAGTTCTTGACCCCGACAAATACATGATTTCATTATTTGAACCATCCACTGAAGGCACACAGCAGGCGCGTGGCTTTCATGGATTTGCGCCAGTCTAAACCACTTTTTTAATTTTCATTATAAGTTTTGCAATATTTTCTGGTGTTGCATTTTTATTTATTGAAATATAGTATATACCATCTTTGCTTTGAAACACTATCACAGTTATCTTACTGTGCTTGAAGATGGCATAATCCATGTTTCCAATTGCAGAACTTATTTTATTTCTCATATTAAATAACGTGGACACCAAGAAAAACTCATTTCTAGCAGATTCTGTTTTTAAAAAGATATTGGTTCCAGGTCTTATAATTCCAGTCAATGTTCTGCCATAGGAATTTACCAACCCTACATACCTTACTGATGGTGATATTTTGAGAATTTCTTGACATTTCTTTTTATATTTTGAAATTTCTTCGTACCATTTCTGGCTTGGGGTTTTCTTCACGAAAAGATATGAACAAACAGGCTTTATAAATTTGGGTTTACTTTCTCTTCTGTTTGGTAAGATCAGCTTTAATTGCAATATTTTCTTTTCTTAATCTTTCATTTTCTTGGAACAAATTGATCGACTGGGTTTTCATGTGCATTGGATGTCCTGGCACAAATCTGTTTGGAGAAAGATCAAACAAACCTGCAGCATACCCCTGAAACATTTCATGATAATCAAATAATCTACCCATCATGGCATTTTTGTCTTTTACAATGGCATCCTTTATTCTGCCAGCATTAGATATACCAAGTTGCGGATTGTATCTTGGTGGAATTCTAGGAAATGCAAAAGGTGAGTTTATCACATCTAATGGTTGTCCATACAAGTCTAACATTCTTTTAGCATACATGGTATCCCACATGGCTGCAGTTTCCTTGGGCCCTTATTTCATGTTTACGAATGAATTTATTCGTTAAATAATCAGTTATGTCAAGTGCAAGTCATTTTTTATCAAATTGAGCTGATCGCAGATCCTTATAGAATGGCCAGATCGAGATCAATAAATTGGTAAAAACAATGTCAATGCATTGCATTAAATGCAAAAAAAATATAGTTTCAACAGATTTATACAAAATTGTAATGTATATTGTTGATCAAAAGTTCACAGATCATCACTATGAGCACATAGAGTGTCCAGACAAATTTACTGTTTAGACATGCATTGCATAAACGCCATAGAGTTTTCCAGTTTCTCTATCATGAT
>CAYUTC010000124.1:0-3176 GCA_964447595.1 uncultured Nitrosopumilaceae archaeon | reverse complement strand
TCAGCAAATGCTACATTACTAGAAACTGCAATAGTTGTGTAAAAGATCACAATTACTGATAGATGTAGAATTTTCATTTTCTAGACTTATTTCTCTGAAGGATCTTCCATCTGTCCTGCAAATAAGATCAAGCCAGTATGGTTATCATATATTAGAAAAATAAAGGGGTGGTCTGCATTAAATTCCATTGGTGGTACTCCTCCTCCCATGACAGCCTGTGCAATTACTATTGCAGTCGAGGCAGCTGCCTCAGTCCCCTTTTCATCTACGTCTACAAACGCCTTGTGATATGCTTCATCAATATACAAATTTCCATCAAGACAATTAGTTTTGTATCCGTCAATTCCTGAAAAGTCTGCCAGTTCACAATCAAATGCAGATGGCATCCCCATCTCTGATAGGTTTTCCTTGAGTTTGTATGACGTATGGAGCGTAAACTTGGGAACGTGTACTGATACCTCATTTACTCTAAGATTGGCTCTCCACTGGTTGAACTTGTCTGTAGATAATATGTCGGCAAGATTTCCAAAGCTTTTCTCCTTTGGAAGTATGATCATCATTGAGAGGTCACCCATGTTATACGGTTCACCTGGACCAGTGAGGATCATATTTCCCGTGTTCGTTTTGATTACATTTCTTGCATTTGCCAATGTTGTATTGCTCATACTATAAGGCATGCTCAGTATCTTCAGATTTTCATCCTCAAGATATCCAAATCCTGTGTCTGCATGCATCATTGGAACTTTGATCGTACTATTATTAGGTAAAGTAAAATCTTCATCATGCGTATTGGATTTGTCAAACTTGTTCATCCAGGTTCCTTTGAAATAAATTGCGTTTGTAAGAATTACATCTACCTTAGTATTAGGTGGCTGATAATCCTTTGGAAGCAGATCTGTAATCTTTTGTGCAGTCTTGTTTTCCACCCACTTGTTTATTATTTCTCTAGATCCCTCAGGGTTATTGACAAAGTCCAGATTTTCTGCCTTTGCAGAATAGTATTTTTGCAGCAATTGACTATAGTTATCAAGTATAGGAAAATCTTTGTCCACCCACAGTGCATTTGCAACATTCAAAGAATAGTTTGCGTTTGGATTGTTTAACTTTGAATCAAGTTCTTTGGTAGATTCTCTCTGGGTTTGCCTGTCTGCAAATCCAAAAACTGACTTGATCTCATTTTCTGTCTGTCCTCTTGAACCTTCATAAGCCATCGAGAATGCATCTGAGATGCTATACGGGGAGAAGAATATGTTACCCTTGTCTTTTTGGGCAATGTTTGACAACAAGAAAAATGCAAATGTGTTGCTTGCGTTAACTGGTCCCTTGGATCTTTGTATGGCATCCTTTATTGAAATTCCGTGGTATAGCATAAAGGCTGCAGGAGTTTTGCTTGTGTTTTCATATTGTTCTGCTATTGAGATGGTTGGATTTGCAGCCCCAGGGGATACAAGGGAGAACTTTGAGGTTGCCGAGTTTTTTCCGTCTGTTACAGATATTGTGTAATCTCCAATAGGGGCGGATGGAATTGTAATATACTTTTCAAATGAACCAACGGGTGAGAATTTTTGTACTCGGTTATTATCAAAATCTGCAACATAGATATTGCCGGAGTTGTCAAGTGTCACGCTTGTAGGAAATCCAAAATGTTCATTGTCTGTACCATACACTCCAGAGACTCCAAGTGTAGACAAGTACTTGCCATCACTAGAGAATTCCTGAATTCTGTGGTTATATGTATCTGCAACATAGATATTGCCAGCTGAATCAAATGCCATGCTTTGAGGAGTTGCAAGATGAGAATTGTCGGATGCGGCCTTTTCTGCCGATGAATATCTCAATTTTGACATTTCTGTAGAATTAGAATCGTCTGATGTGGTTTTTCCCTTTATGTCAAGTGTTGTCATAAATTTTCCATCACTTGAAAACTTTTGGATTCTGTTGTTTGCACTGTCTACCACATAGATATTTCCCGAGCTGTCTACTGCCACACTTGCAGGATAACAAAAGTGTGCATTATCAGTACCAAACTCACCTGGAATTCCCAAAGTGAATAGATATACCCCGGAGCTTGAGAATTTTTGTATTCTGTGGTTGTATGTATCTGCAACGTAGATATTGCCAGATGAATCAAGCGCTACACCCTCAGGATAACTAAAGTGGTTATTATCCAAGCCATATTCTCCTGAGACTCCAAGTGTAGACAAGTACTTGCCATCACTAGAGAATTTTTGTATTCTATGGTTGTATGTATCTGCAACATAGACATTTCCAGAGGAATCAAGTGCTACACTTACGGGCGTGTTAAAATGAGCATTATCAGCACCGGATTGACCTGATACGCCAAGTGTTAAGAGGTGTTCACCAGTGTTTGAGAATTTTTGAATTCTGGAATTTCCTCTATCTACTACATAGACATTGCCAAATTGATCCACTGCTACCCCCTCAGGATAGCTCAAATGGGAATTATCTATACCAAATCTCCCAGCTGTTCCAAAAGTAGACAAGTATGTTCCTGGACTTGTTGTTATATTAATCACAGAATTACCAGGAAGTGTTATTGTAACTGGTATAGAGGCAGGAAATCCTCTTCCTGATATTTTTATTATATCGCCAGCACTTGCTTTGTCAGATGATAAAGTAACAGACTGTGGCCCACTAGATAGATTTTGGCTTGTTTTATTTTCAATCTGATTAGTTTGCCCTGTATTTGGCATTACAGTATGTTCAGGTTTGATGATATAGACAAGTGCCAGTGTTGAGATGGCAATTACTGATATTGCAATTAAAATTAAAATCTGTATTTTTTTCATGTTTTGTATCTACTGGAATGGAATAGTTTAAAAAAATGTCGTATTTTTGTTCTATTTTATGCATTACTACAGTATAAGACACTCAATTTTTTCATGATTCCCGCTAGAACAGTTGTAGTGAGTCCTTTTGAACTCGTCAATTTCTTTAAAAATAAAATCTACGGGCCCGGGGGTTACCGCCAGAACTGTGTGGTTGGCACTAAACCTAATTTTTTATTTGAATTTCATCCTGTAAAAAATAATTACTGAAGCAATACTGATTATGAATACTGGAATTGCAAAAGGAAATTCTGGGGCTGAAGCATTTTGGGGTGGTGTAAAATTTGAATCGTTCCTTATTATTGAAGAATGGGATTGGCTGTCCTG
>CAYUTC010000123.1:0-3227 GCA_964447595.1 uncultured Nitrosopumilaceae archaeon | reverse complement strand
AGAACCACCTAAGGCAATAGAAACTGAACAACAAAGTGAGTAAAGTATACACAATAGACCAAACGAAAATGTTTGGTTAATCGCTTTGTTTAAGGGCAAATTCCCTAAAATCTCTTTGTGTCAAGTTCAAAAATTGATGATACCCTTTTTTCCGCATACTTGGATTCTCTGTTCACAATATCCCATAGCGCAAATACAGTGAATGGTTACAAAGTAGGCCTGAATCACTTTAGGAGATTCGCAGAAGAGAATCACCAGTGTACTGTTACTAGTCTTGTAGATTATATCAAGGCAGGAAAAATCGACCTATTCAAGGTTCTAAATGAGTTTGTTGTATACCTAGACAAGCTAGGAAAACAACCCCAAACCATAAAGATGGTGGTAACTTCAGCCAAGGGAATTCTCAGGTATGCAGGTATCAAGATTTACTCTGAGGACTTTAAACAAATGGTAAAGATTCCTAAAGTCAAAAGGCACAGAGAGGAACCTCTTACAAAAGAAATCTTGATCAGACTATTACGGAATCTGCCAGTCAAACTTCAGACTGCAGTGCTAGTAGCTAGTGCTTCTGGAATAAGAGTGGGAGAGTTGGTGCAGATAAGGATCTCAGACATTGATTTTAGCTCAAAACCAACCAAGGTGAAGATAAGGGCTGATATAACAAAGACTAGGGAAGCTAGAGAAACATTTCTGACTGCGGAAGCTACTAAAGCTCTCAAGGATTATCTAGAGAGATTCTTTGGTTGGAAAGAAAATGAGACAAACACTACCATTTTGAATCAGATGATCTTTGGTAGAACTTCCTTGGTGAAAAACAAAAACGATAATTTCAAACCAAGAAAGAAAGAGAGTCAGTTGCGTTGTACTACAGCATTTTTAGCAGAAATGGCTCTTGGCGTATCGTTAACGAGACATATTCAAAAGATACCAGAATTGAGCAGGTTGAATGAAAATGGCAGAAGGATGATACACTTTCATGCATTCAGGAAATACTTTAGAACTACTGTAGGAGATGCAACCAATAGAGATTTCGCAGAAGCTTTGATGGGCCATCGTTTCTACTTGGATACCTACTACAACCAATCAGAAGACAAGAGAAAGGAAATGTATCTAAAAGCTGAGCCTTATCTAACAATTTCAGACTTTGTTCAAGTAGAGAAGGATCTTGGTAAGATATCAGAAAAGCAAAGAGAACTTGAAGAAGAGCAGCAAGTGATCAAACAATTCATACTAAAACACTATGTTGGCCTTCCTGAATTTGAAAAAAGTTATAGTTTGATCAAAGATGAAATCAGATCGGAGAAACCAAGGTATAATGTATCATGCATAAAATGTGGCAGGTTTTTAGGTCAATCAAGAAGCATGATAGAAGGTAAACAATTACAGCAAGAACATTCATCAGACTGTGTAGTTTTTGCACCACCTACCGGGTGAACAATCATGAATGATATGATTCTAGACGCTTGTATGCCAATTTCAAAAAAGATGTGTGAGAAATTTTGCTTTCTTAGAACTGATACCTATTTTGGACATGACGCACCCGATTCAAAATTATTGGAAGAGAATAGTAAGGAAGATCGTATTATTGCTACAAGAGATTGGGGCTTTTGTGTATACGCATTAAGTAAAGAAATCGATATTTGTGTAGCAACTAGAGAAGGTCACCTATGGCATCTTAGTGGAAAAGCAGAATTAATTGAAACACACTTTAAACAAAAATACCATGATATGATAACATACCAAATCCATGAGTTAGACAAGGTGGTTTTACCTTAACTTAATGATATGTTCTTGATATCCAGGTCCAAACATTTTGAAATATAAAATCAAGAATAGTAAATCTAAAACTATGAACACATCTTCCAAAATACCATATCCAGATCTTTCAGAGGGAATTATAGCATGCTTACGAAACGCTAACAGGCATTATGAAGATGCTAACACCTTGAATAAAGACTCACGAACCCTATCTGCAATTACAAGTTTGGCATTGGCCAAAGAAGAATTTGTAAAAGCTATTTTTCTTATCAATTATTTTAGGAAAGGGGAACCAGTACCAATAAGCAAGTATAAGGAGTATTTTACCGACCATAAAGTACGATTAGAAGAATTTGAAAAATATTTTCATAATACAATTCCTAATTATCCAGAATGGGCTAAAAATTTCAAGGGAACTGGAAAAAGGGAACAGAAATTCAAAGAAAAGCTGACTTATGTTGAATGGGTAGATTTTCGGTGGCATGACCCTAATTATTTCAAGACGATTTTAGCAAAAACACAACATTAAATGGGTCCACAGGTGTTTCTCTCCCCAGAGGATTTGGACATGGCAAAAAATCAGTCAAATAGGCAGTAATCTAACTCGGAGTAGCTTCAAACTCCTTCCCAATTTTATTAATCATCTCTATACCACTTTGATTCTAACCGCCAATGGTGCCGATAGAGCGTTTAGATTATCTATGCTTCTCCATACAAAAATTTGAATTGTATAAATTCCCGGAGAGGTGGGAATCCATCGCAACATTGCACTATCAGTCTGTTTGGCGGCACTGTTCCGCTAGTATGTTTTAGAGAAATAGTTACACCATTATCATCTTGGACCTGTACAATGTAGGCATACGGTTGATCTCTATTTTGATCATTTACCAGATCTGATGTTATACTAATCTCTTGGTTGACTTTTGCAGAAGTTAGAGTATTACCCATTGAATCAAGTAATCGCGAATTTAATAATAAAATCCGTTTAAGCGGGGGAGTAATGGTTCCAATGAATGCTGTAGCCGTAAGTTTTAGTTGGTCTTTAGATGTGTATGGAGACGGAAGAGTTCTATCAATGTATTCAGCAGTTACACTATCTCCTTCTATAACTTTAAGATAATTACCAGACGATTTCCCATCAGTTATGAAATTCACCGTTCCTTGGAATATTCCAATGTCTTGTCCTTTCTTGTAACAGTGATCATTTGCTTCGTTTCTACTAACTGATCCAAAAGAAGGTCATATTCTGCTTTCAGCTGATCAATTCATGAAGGTTTTGGCGTAGCAGAAATAGCCAGAATCATTTCTGGCTGTCCTGTCTTTTGTTCAGTTATTCTTGCCCTGCTCGTCCTTGATTGAGGCCCTACAGTTTCTCTTTCCTACATCGATTCCTATGCTGTTCATTTTTTCTTTCATCTTTGTTATTGGCTTGCAGGCGGCAATCATCCATTGGACCTGCTACGGTCATT
>CAYUTC010000122.1:0-3227 GCA_964447595.1 uncultured Nitrosopumilaceae archaeon | reverse complement strand
CCGCTTGCAGTTGTCATAGGAGATTGTCAAATAGGCAAGAGGGTTTTCATGGGTCCAACGGCTGTCTGCAGAGGAGATGAAGGGACTCCAATATACATTGGTGATGACTCTAATCTTCAAGACAGTGTAATTTTGCATGCACTTGAGACCTCAATAGATGGACAAGGTGTAGACGGAAGAAGATTTTCTGAAAGTGGGGACAGACTACTTGCAAACGATTCCAGATTTGATCAAGGATATGCTATATACATCGGCAATAGAGTGAGCCTTGCTCATAGCTCAATGATACACGGGCCTGCATGGATTGGCAATGACACATTTATTGGAATGAAGAGTCTTGTCTTTAATGCAAAGGTTGGAAACAAAGTAGCAATTGGCGTTTCAAGCACTATAACAGGTGGTGTGATAATCCCGGACAACAAGTTTGTTCCACCTGGAAGTGTAATTGATACCCAACAACAAGCCGATAATTTGCCTTCTCGCATAGGAAGTCAATATGAGAACATCAACAAAGCTGTTGTGCATGTAAACCAAGATCTTGCAGCAGCATACAAAAACCATGACATTAACAAGATAATGTTATATCGAGATAATCTGCTTGAAGAGCAAGAATTAGAGTTTGACCAACCAGCACATTAAATAAAACAGAAAACAAAATTTTCTTGACTTGCAAATTTCATTTGGGTTTCATGGTTAGTATTTTCAATAAATGTATCTGAATTATTTTCCCAGAAAAATCCTAGACGTGCTAATGCTTAGCTCATAACTATTAAATTAAGGTCACCTAAAGTCTTAGCGATATGACTACTAAGAAACCACGAGGTCGATCTCATGGATTCATGCACAAGGCACGTTCTGTGATGACAAAGGACCAGGAACGAGGTGTCTCATTCTTAATGAGAGAATACAAGGTAGGAGACAAGGTTCTAGTAATCATAGACCCGTCTCAACACAAAGGGCTACCACACCGTAGATACCACGGAAAGGTAGGAACCGTAAACGAAGTGGGACGCAGAACAGTAAAACTAGCAGTCAACCTTGGTAACAAGACAAAAACCTTAATCACTAGGTTAGACCATATCAAACCGTTTGGTGTGTAAATATGGAAGAAATTAAGAAGAAACAACCCATCTCTATTCCAGAAGTAAAAGAGATTATGGAAAAAGTAGATCCTGAATCCATGGATCAAATTCAGAGATGGACATATGATTATGTTACCAAGTTTACAAAAACTGATGCAAAGGATGCAAAGAAACTCAAACAACAACTTGTCAAAGAATGTGGTATCACTGACGAAGAAGCAGTAGAAATTGTAAACAATCTGCCAACTACTGAAGCAGAGCTTCGAGCGTTTACTTTTGGCTGGAAGAAACTAATTCTTGCCGAAACCCTCGAAAAGATGTTAAAGATAATCAAGGAGAATACCTGATCTCAGGAGTCAGAGTTTTCTTGGAGAGAGCTCAAACTAGAAAGTATGAAGAATACGCGTACGTGTTAGATTTTGTAACTAGAGGAAAATCTACCACTGTTAAAGGTAGAGATGGAATAATTGTTACTGCACTAGGAGAAGAAAGACTAACTATACTGGAACTGCTTGCAATGCCAAACTCTACTTTTGAGATAGGTGAGCGAGTCTACATTGGAAAAGAGGGCAGGACAAAAATTCTCTCAGTCTTGGGAAGATTAGAGTATGCTCAGATCTCATCTTCTGCACAAAGTGAATTAAATGCAGTAGTTGAAAAAATTGTAACACAAAACGAACCGCGATTCATCGAATACCTGAACAACGCCCAACCCTTGACTCCACGAATTCATGCACTGGAACTCATACCAGGTATTGGAAAAACCTACATGAAGACAATGCTTGAAGAGCGAGAGAAACGAAAATTCACTGACTTTAAGGACTTGCAAGAACGAGTTGGACTAAAAGAGCCTGCAAAACAGGTCGCAAAGAGAATCATCGAAGAGATTACTGGAGAAACAAGGATGAATCTCTTTGTTAGAAAATGAACAAGCGCCATAGACTTGGGCAGCATTTTTTGATATCAAACTCGGTTGCAAAATCAATTGTAGACTATTCTGATATAACAAAAGATGATGTGGTGCTGGAGGTTGGAACAGGCAAAGGAATTCTCACCCCATATCTTTGCCAGAAGGCAAAAAAGATCATATCAGTAGAAAAAGATCTAACTCTGTATAACAAAGCTAAAGAAAACTTGAAGATTTCAAATCTGACCTTGCTCCATGGTGATGCGTTTGATATGGATTTTGAGTTTGATGTGTTTGTTTCAAACTTGCCATATTCAGAAAGCCGTAATGCAATAGAATGGTTGGCACAAAGAAAATTTTCACATGGTATCATAATGGTTCAAAAAGAGTTTGCTCAAAAATTACTTGCAAAAAAAGGTACGGAAAAACGAGCAATATCAGTTCTTGCCAATTATTCCATGGTACTAACAAAACTGTTAGATGTATCCAAGACCAATTTTAGTCCACCTCCAAAAGTAGATTCTATGGTTGTCCGTCTAGATCAAAAACGACAGGTAACAAACGAGATGATAACCAAAATCAATAACCTATTTTCATACAAGAGAAAGACAATACGCCGTATTGCAAAACAATTTGGGATACAGATAGATTCTGATAGCAGGTTACAGGACCTATCAGATGGGGAGATAATAGAGATTGCAAAAAAAGTCATACGATGAATACTACCGGTTAGCAGAAGATACACTCTTTTTTGCTGATAACATAAAAAATGAGAGAGGAAAGACTGCACTTGACATTGGTACAGGCTCGGGATTTCTTGCCAAAATCCTTGCCAAAAACTTTGATCTTGTAGTAGCTACTGATGTAAATATCAAGGCACTAGAGCAGGCACAAAAGACCATTCCAAATTGTATTTGTTGTAATGCTGCTGACGCGTTAACTCTTGGTTTTGATTTGATTGTGTGTAATCTGCCATATTTGCCATCTGATGAAATTTTAGACCACGCAGTAGATGGTCTGGGTGAAGGAATCGAAATTCCAATGAAGCTTGTCCAGTCTGCAAGCCAAGTGATAAAAAAAACAGGCAAGCTAATTTACTTGACATCATCTCTTGCAAATTACACAGAACTAATTTACAGAACAGAACAACTTGGATTTTCTACAAAGATACTTGCAAAAAAGAAATTATTTTTTGAAGAACTAGTGCTTGTCGAGTGTATCAAATCCTGATACAATAT
>CAYUTC010000121.1:0-3283 GCA_964447595.1 uncultured Nitrosopumilaceae archaeon | reverse complement strand
ATAACAGGTACCAAGGTACATTTTATTTAGATGATCTAGTTGTGCAACAAAGCATTTTTAGCGATTCATCTTTATACTTACGTGCATCTTGAAGTAGCTTCTTTCTTATATTTGGGGCTGTCCTGTCAAGAGATTCCTCTCCAGTATCTTGGTTTGTTGTAGTATCCATTTTAAATTGGCTCTTTAAGCTTCTTACAGTTTTTCCCCTTAATTCTGGATGGCTTACACTATCTCTGCCATGTCTGTCAATCCTAATTTTGTTCCTGTCCGGAATCACTATCTGACAGAGATGACGGACATGGCAGAGGTTCTTTGTGTATATCTAAGGTAGGTCTAGATATGACAATAATGTGGCTACCTCTAGGGTATTTGCCGTCTCGTTTTTGGTATGGCTGTATATCCACATGAAAACCTAAAGACCGTAGATTCGGCTTTAATCTCTCGATATGGGGTTTTATCTTATTAGCTGATGAGGGAAATCGGATTTTCTTCTTAGAATCCACATCTATTCCTTGCATCTCAGCTAAACTACAAATTTCTCTATAAAATTCTGAAACTGTCTTTTCATACTTGATTTTCTCTTTCATGATCATTTCAATTAGCTGAATTATAGGATAAGATTCAACTATATCCAAAGTATCGTCTTCAATCTTTTGTTTATACCTCTCAACAAATGAAAATGGCTCATAGTTTAATGTTCTAGAGATACACTCTCCATAAACTGTAAAATCTGCCATTCGCGGATGATACTTTAGCTCATTTTTGATAGAATCATGAGATAACAAGGTTTTCTGAAGACTCTGAAAAATCTGATTCATTGTGTAAGGTAGGATTTCTATTAGCTGTTTATTGAATTCGCTTTCGCTAATTCTCTCTGAATCCTTCACTGGTAAAGTCTCATAACGAATCATCCTATCTCGTAGGTCAGTTCGATCTAGATAGGGAAAGATTCCATTTAGTACAAGCTTCCTTCTATAGCTAAGAATAATTTCATCTGTATCAGTGTAAAGTTTTCTTTTAGATTGTCCTTCGCCAGTTATGGCTTTACATAGAATATCTGACACTTCATCGTTAATTCCAGACACATTATCAAAATTTGCCAGATATCTATTAGCAAGATGTAAAATCAAATCTTCGATCTTGTTAGGCAGTGAAGAAATATTTTCACCAGAAGGGTCTATGATGCGTTTAACAGATTTCGCTATAGTAGTTTTGATACTTCCATGCTCTCCAAGTATGATCATTAATGGAATTGGACAAGCTTCTAGGAACATGGATATCAAATGAATTTTGAAAATTTGTCTGTCTTTATCTTGAATTCTGAGAAGCTTTACTAGTTCATCTAACGCATCTTTTTTAGTAGATAATGGTTTTACCTGTTCTTTTTGTTGTTGTTTTCTCACAAAAATGGGCATATTTTCATCATAATCCACTATTAGTACACTCTCCTTTGTAATCTTGATAAATTTCCAATCTGGAGTAGTTAGGTCATAATAGATAACATCATCCATCATTGCTATTCTATTGTAAATTGTTTCATGAGGAGTTCCATTATTGATAGCTTGACTCCTAAACAAAGAAATTGTATTCTTGTAAGCATCGTCTGAATGATTTTCGCCTGTTTCCTCATAGTACACGTATCTAATCCAATCCTTAGCTTTGCCATTTGAAAGATCTAGAATTTCTAGATGATCATTATTTTTTACTAAGACATACACTTGGCATGAATCATTATCTGATACAACAAATTTCTTGATTCTGGTTTTTATGAATTCATAGATTAGTTTAGAAGTAGTTTCTCTTGTTGGCTTTATTGCAGTTTTAGCTTGCTGAGCAGATATCATTTTGATAATCTGATGCATGTTTTGTCTACAAGAATCAAATTTGGGATCGTCTAATCGTTCTGATCTTATATCACAATAAGTGCACTGCCAATACATTAGTAAGCATCATACTCCGATTTCTAGTTCTAAAATCTCGTCTTCGCAATCACGAAAATATCGTTCATCATAGTCTTGTTCATTTTCAGGAATTCGTTTTATTCTTGAAGAAAAGGATAGATTTTTCGGTTGTGTTAAAAGCTGGCTAGCCGTTATCATTTGTAACTCCGGTCTTGCTTGGCTTCATTATCTGTGGACCAAGTAAGACTAAATTCCCATTATCGTTAATCTTAACTTGGAATTCTAATGGTTTTCCATTATTGAATTGCATTAATTTCTTATCGAGCGCTAACAACAAACGTTCTCCAAAGAGAATTGTAGGTACAGAACCTAGTTCCCTCAAGCTGCAATCTCCTCTAAAATTTCGTTTTGCTCCTGGCTAATCTCAGACTCTTGAGGTATTGGTTCGTAGATTTTCAACCATTTGTGATTAGAACGGTCATGTACTTTTGTGAGTCTTAATTTCTGGTATCTATACTTGGCCCATGCACCACAGGTTTTACAGAGTAATTCCATTTCGAGATTCTTTGTTTTGTTAACTAGATTACAGCGTTGGCAACGCACGTTTAATCGTTTAAGTCGTTTCGTCATGTTATCACTCCTAGAGCTTTAAGATCATTCTTGCCAAGAAAACCAAGCTTTCCTAATTCTAGCTTGATGGCTCTTCTAACAAAATCACTAATCTGTTCTCCCCTTTTCTCAGATACATCCGTTATGAGATCAATTGTTTTTTGATCAATTCTAATTGAAATTCGTGGTTGCAATAGTCAGACACAGTCATAAAAATGATTTAAGCTGAGCGATTTTGCTACAAATACTTATTCTCAGATTGTTAGTAAATTTTCTAAAATCTGACATTATGATTTCTGATCAGAGAAAAATCAACTAATTCAAAATTACCAGAGCCATTAGTTTATTCATTCGTGAGTTAAAATTAGCTAGATTTTCCACTTTGAGTTAATTTGAGATCTGACTGGATACAATATTGTAACTAGTATTCAATCAGATTTTTTCAAAATTTCAAAATCTAGGTTCATTTGTTTATAAACAAAAATCAATTGTGACAAAACATGACACTCTTTCTTTTCAGAGTTGACGAGTGAGAAATTACCAAATTTCATATATGATTTTTAGAGTTAGCTCCAAAAATCTACTGTTAAATGACATTACGAAGCTAGAAATTAATAGCTACAAATTTATGTGGAATGAACTAAAAGGTGACAGACCGTAAACTTGATGTTTTTTCTCACAAACCCACAATATAATCCAATATAAAACTCGAGGTTTAACACAATTATTATTTATCCAGAAATAGCATAAAATAGTGATATGTGCTCTATAAT
>CAYUTC010000120.1:0-3357 GCA_964447595.1 uncultured Nitrosopumilaceae archaeon | reverse complement strand
ACATATGCTCGGAAATTAGTCATTATTTTTGAATGGAATTATGCCCAAGCCTCAATTAATTAAAAATTTACAATTTTTCTGGTACTACACTGCTTTAAAATATAAAATATTGAAATTCTTATTGACCATAACCAATAGTCCAAAACCAGACAGATACATTATCTGCTATCAAGGAATGGGGTGGTTATTCTTCAACATCAATATCAGATGCAGAGTTGTTAAAGAATTTGGGATTCAGTGGTTCCCACATTCCCCCGTGGTACATAAAGACAACCAAATGGTTAATGGATGGTTCCATAACACAGCAAGAGTTCATTGATAGCATAAAGTACTTGTATGAAAAGGATATCATAAAATAAACAATATTCGAACTTGAAAAATTGATTACAACTTTATAAATTAAGGTATTTCATGTGACACTGAGTCATTGCAGATAATTTTGTATCCAACTTTAACACCTTCTATTAACCCTAATAATGCTAAAGGGCTCTGGGTCGTACTTTTTGTCTGCTACAAATGCATAAATTATACTCATTACAGCATCCGGTGGGTGGTTGTATTGTTTTACAGCATGCTGCCTTGGATTTCTACATCTACTTCCCCCTATCTTTGCACTCAATCCTTGTAAATTCCCTGAGTAGATACTCCTTGTGTTGCGATATTTTGTATGGAATAATCAACTGGGACCTTGCATGTTTTCTATCCGTATTGTTAATGTGCATCTCACCTTACTGCCAAGTATTATCTTACCTTGAGTTGTTGCCATGGATTCTCGTAGTTTTGGCCAGTATTCCAAAATATTATCTAAAAAGACATGATGTTAATGTCGTCTTCAAGGTAGACCTGCCAGACCATTGGCGCTTGGTTTATGGCATAACTGCAATACATAATGAGAAAAAAGCCCTTTTAATGGAGTTGTTTGATCATGAAAAATACAACAGGCGATTTGGCTATTAATACATAAATGTACGTACATATATGTATATATTCAAGTAACATGTAACGTAATATACAATGAAACCAAAGACAGTACTTGCAAATAAGCATAATTTAGGTCTTGAATCAAGAGATGACATATACAAAATCATTGAAAAGTACAACCCTACCTTGAAGAACGTTCTAAGAATTGAACACCTTCTTGCAAAGTACAAAGAGTTTGATTCTAAAGCAGAATTGGTAAAAAAATTAGATGTCACCATGAGACCGCCGGTTCTTAATGTGATTTTGCGTTATCTTGCAAGATCAAACAAGGTAATGCTTGACAAAGACGGTTCTATAGTATGGATTTATGCAAGCCCTACAGCAAAAAAGAAATGGAATATGGCAATCAAACTGTAGGTAAAATAATCAGAAAAGTTAATGGTATACACTGGACAAATGATACAATACCAAAAACGCATTTTTTGCTTTTAAGACTTGCGTGTGATTTCTTAATTAAGTTTATTAGAAAAATAACCAAATACCCCACAATTGAAACTAATTGCAATCTTTCTTGCAACAGTACTGGCATCAGCAGTTACAGTACCTAGAGCATTCTCTGATTCAGAAAATGAAAACACAGGCAATCTTGAATTTAACAAATTCTCAAATGCTACTGCCATAAACATTACACTACCTAACGGAACAAAGATTACATTTCCATTCCCAACTGGCACAAACCAAGGACAGATAATCTCTGAATTTGTCCACCAGGCAAGAGATGATTTCAAGTTGCAAGAAAACCAGACAAGGCAGATAATCAAGGACTGCAGGGAGAATGCAAAGAATGCAACGACTCCTGATCAGAGAGAGCAAATCATGGATGAATGCAAATCAAAGTTAAAAGATATACGAGAACAGTTCAGAAACGAGAGGATGCAGTTCAATACAGTATTCAAGGAGTTTAGAACTGCAGTAATTAATGCTGAAAATTCAGAGCGGATACAGGAACAGATGGAACAATTAAACAAGAAAAATCAAGAAAATGAGCAAAAACTAGAGTTCAATAAATTCTCAAATGCTACAAATGAAAACATACAAGACCAGATGGAAAAGATAAATGATACAACGCAGGAAAAGATTCAGAAAATGATACACAACGAACAGGAACAAGCACAAAAGATACATGAAAAGGAACAGAAATTACAAGAAAAATTAAATCAAAAACAAGGCAACAAGGAAAACAATGACGACTAGTTTGGTGTATAAATCACGCCGCCCTCTCCAAACCTTGGAGCATAAATCACAGCATGATGTGCGGAACGAAGTCTTGCAAGCCATTGACTTTTTCTCGTGCTCTCTATTTTTGAAATGTCATATGGACAGATCAAAGAACCTCCGAATGCATCAAAGTTTTGATGTGTCAATTCTTCTAATTCCATTTCCACATCCATACCAAGCAAAGTGGAAACATCAGGAACAATTCTTGATACGATTCTAAATGGTCCGTCAAGTCCTGACATGATCTCATTTATCTTGCATTTACAAGAAGACATCATGGAATCACGGTCTCCAGTAAGAGACTCTAGATGAAATACCAGTATTCTTTTTGTAATAAAGTCATCAAGTGGTATGCCATAGCGTAATAATTTCAGTACAATCTCTCCAGAATCATCCTCTGTTGCATAGATGCACTGTTCTCCATTGTCTAGGCCATTTTTTATGAAACGAAACTCTAACAATCTTGCATATTCCGCATCTTCATAAAATAGTGCAATGTGCTGTTTCTCTTTTATAGAATCAATGAATCTAATTGGCACAGATACTGTTTCCAGCATATCATATTATAATAAGATTTTATGCTATATCATCACACCTTGTTATACAAGCTAAGTGGTTATACCACAAGCTAATCCTCTCAATTATACAAAATCATTTTACCACAACATAAATGGTTCTGCTACAAATTCGAGTACTGACATTTCGCATCATCCATGAACTTGTAACTTGCTCCCATCTACTCCAAGGATTAGTGGCGTTAAGTTGTCCACGTTCCTTTTCACCACTTCATATGAAAGCCCTCTAGGATGGCAAAACCTACTCCACTCCTTGTAAGAAATGTTTAATGCCGCTACAACATCGCGGTCCATTGACCTCTTACAATTAGTGCACCACAATTTTCGTCTGTGAATCTTGTCCTCTTGGATTCTCTCTCCGCACACCGGACAAAGTTTGCTAGTGCTTTTTGGATCTACGAATCTCACTGGGATTCCTTCCCATGCCGCTTTGTAAGCTATTTATCTTTGCAGCTCATTGAACGACCAAGAATTCAATCTTCTTCTAAATTTTTCCTTGGCCATTGCCTTTCCTGTATAATTTACGAGTCCCTTTTAGATCCTCAAATACTATCATAGATTTTGATTTCTTTGCTTTTTGTAC
>CAYUTC010000119.1:0-3360 GCA_964447595.1 uncultured Nitrosopumilaceae archaeon | reverse complement strand
AACAATAATCTCTGCAACAAAAACCTAAGAATTGCAACTGGAATAGCACTTCAAATACCATTACAAATACAGTAACCACTTCTTTATTAGGACAGAAGCAGGGTGTGATCACAAGCTTACAATCACTTACAGCTGCCAATAACGACGATAAAAAAGATCTCAATCAGGCAATACAAGCAGTAAAAGATAGTGTAAATCTAAACCTCTGGCAAACAGATGGCATTCATCTAGTTGTAAAGACAGGTGACAAAGTATTTGATGACGAACAAAAAGCAGTACGACAACTCATGGATATACTAAAAGATAAAAAAGAATCTTCATCATTTGTAACTACAGTACAAAATGACATTGCCCAGTTAGTTGGAGTAGACAAAGGTCTTGCCCAAACTGCAATTACAGATGCCAGTAGTATTGCACCAAAGGGTGATTCAGCGAAGGATATTGCTCAAGCACAAAAAGATATGACTGATGCTACAAACGATGCAAGTAAGGGACAATTTGCTAATGCAATAGGTGACTACTCAAACGCTTGGAAGCAAGCTGAAGAAGCTCTAGAAGACGAAACGGTAACTATCGCACCAGAAGGAGCTACTCATGGAGAAGGAATACTTGGTTAAAATATAATGTTTGAATTTAATGTACATTCTGATCATAAATCTAAATTGAATGGGCAAATTAATTTTCATGATAAATCAGCAAACATCATGTTACACAGCAAATCAATAACATCATTCTCATTTGATGTTAGTGCAAGAACGGCAACCTTTACTGGAACTGCTATAGTTAATGGCAACAGCGGTTACACATTTTCTGTAAATGTACAAGATAATGATCCAGACAACAAACCACCTCCTGGCGTATTCCAGATCACGATATTTGACAGTCATGGAAATCCATACTATAGTAATCCTGGACCAGTGGTACACGAAGATATTGAAGTTCCAGAAGCCCACCACTGATCTTTCAGAAATACTAATCATAAAATACGCTTGAATTTGTTTTCCCGAATTTAGCAAAATGCATTTTTAAGAATTTGCGTATACCGAAACTTTTCTGTAAAATCTAGCTTTTAATTAGGTACAATGCTGAGTCTGACAAATGGTTGAACTCACATGTGTTGGTTGTGGTCCTGGTGATCCTGATCTTCTTACCGTAAAAGCTGTAAAAGCCATACGTAATGCTGATGTGATAATATGTCCTACTTCAAAAGAAGGTAAAGACAGCATAGCATATTCAATAATTTCTTCTATAATTGACAACTCCAAAAAGCCAAATATTGTAAACTTGGTATTTCCAATGGTAAAAGACAAGGAAACACTGGAAAATACATGGCAAACAAATGCTAAAATCATATCTGAAAAGGTAAAGTCAGGAAAAAATGTAGTTTATCTTACTGTGGGGGATCCATCGCTTTACAGCACATGGATCTACTTGCAACGTGAGCTGAAATTAAAATATCCTGAGATCAAGGTTACTGTAATTCCTGGCATTGTATCCATGTTTGCTTTTGCATCTAAGGCTGGAATAAGTATTGCAGAAGGAGGTGAAACCGTTGCAGTTATTCCAGCCTGCTATGACCTTTCAAGAGTAAAAGAGACTGCAAAAAATTGTGATACAATGATTTTTCTAAAAGATGGAAGATATTTTGATCAGGTGATTACATTATTAAAAGAAGCCGGATTTCCTGACAGCTCGCTTTTTGCAATTGCACAAGATGTCGGCACTAATGAAGAAATTGTTAAAAAGTTAACTCTTGGCGAAGTTACCAAAGATACTTTGACCAGCAAATATTTTTCTATCATGGTGGTCAAGCGTGCATAAAGTATACTTCGTTGGTTGTGGTCCTGGTGATCCAGAGTTACTTACGGTTAAAGCCAAGAAATTAATTGAAAAAGCAGACATAATTGTCTACTCTGGTTCTCTAATTCCACCCGAAATCATTAAACTATGCAAAAATATCAAGTTGTATGATGCTTCTAAACTTGTGCGGGAAGAAATTTTTCAAGTTCTACGCGACAATGCATTAAAAGGAAAGTTGGTGGTTCGATTACATGATGGTGATCCAACAATTTATGGTGCAATAAGAGAGCAAACAGACAATCTTCAAAAAGAGAAAATAGAGTTTGAAATTGTTCCTGGAATAACCTCATTTTTAGCATCAGCCGCGGCACTAGGTTCTGAGCTAACTTTACCAGGCATAACTCAAACCATCATAATAACTAGAGCAGAATCTAGAACAAAAGTTCCTTCACGAGAGAAAATCTCAGAACTTGCAAAACACAAAGCCACCATGATATTTTATTTGAGTGTCCATCTCATCTCCGATATAGTCAAAGAAGCTCTCAAAGGTGGATATTCAAAATCAACACCAGTTGCAGCAATATACCGTGTGAGTTGGAAGGACGAAAAAGTGATCAAGGGTACGCTTGGTGACATTGTAAAGAAAATCAGAGATGAAAAAATTACAAAAACAGCAATCATAATTGTTGGTGATATTGTGAATCCTAAACATTATGAATATTCCAGATTATACGATAAAACATTCAGTCATGGATTCAGAAAGGCCAAAGTGATTTCATAATGGCAACACTTTATTTGTAATTCCAATTTTTTGTAATTTTTTTTGAAATGCACTAGTATCTCCCGAAGCATATATTTGTAACTTTGGCATCTTAGATTTTTTATTTTGTAAAACTGTTGATATTTGTTCAACTATTGTATACGATGGATCCAAAAATTTTACATTTGGAAAATTTTTTTGTAGTAATGACAACAGAAATGGAAGATGTGTACTTGATAATATGGCAACATCAACTTTTTCTTTTAACAAAGGTTTAAGAATTTTTTTAATTTCTGTTTCTGATTTTTTTTGCTGTGAAATAAATTTTTCTGACTCTACAAGGTCCACTAGTGGTGTAGCATTAATTTTAATTAATTTAATATTTTTAGGAACATTTTTTTTGATGTATTTTACTAATTTTTTACTTTGTATCACTGATTGTGTTGCAAGTATTGCTATTGTTTTGGTTCTGGTTATCTTTGCGGCTAGATTTAATGGTGGATAGACTCCAATAATTTTTGATCCTCTTGGAATATCAAGCAAAAGCGATGGAGTATTTGAACCTATTATGATAATGTCTGGATTAAATCTTTGTTTTAATTTTTTAATGGTTGATTCTATTAATTTTTTTAACTCAGGAATTGATTTTGTACCATACGGAAAACTGTCCTGATCTGCAAAATAAATAATTTCAACCTTGATCTTTTTTCTGATGGGTTCAACAATAGAGAAGGATCCCAATCCTGAATCAAAAACAACTATTTTTGACATGATTTAAAAAAAATAGCGCCCGATTTACA
>CAYUTC010000118.1:0-3385 GCA_964447595.1 uncultured Nitrosopumilaceae archaeon | reverse complement strand
ATAGTTGTTAGAGGAGATAATGTAGTTATCATATCTCCTCCGCCAAAGTGAAAGTCCAATGACTAAAGGCACAACCTCCATGGGAGGATACACAAAGAAGCACACCCATATTAGATGTAGGAGATGTGGGAAGAACGCACTTCATGCAAGACATAAAAGATGTGCAAGTTGTGGTTATCCAGACTCTAAAATAAGAAAATACAATTGGATCAAATGGTACACGTAAATGGAAGAGATTGCACTAGTTCTTAGTTCTCTGGCTGGTGCGTGCACTGCAGTAGCATTAGACAAGATCCCACGTCAGAAATTCAATAAACAAACTGTTACTGTCAACTCTTCAATAGAGAATCAATTACATTCCTTACGAATTGAGAAAGAGATACTGGCAAAGACCATTACAAGATTACACCAAGAAGAATCAAGTCTTTCACGTGTCCAACGTGACAAGCTTTTGATTAGATATCAGCACCAACTTGGAACCATTTTTGCCAAGATAGAGAAATTGGAAAATGCTAGTAAATATCCAGACTTTGGACCTGTTGGAGATAGTTTAATCACCTTAATGGACAACAAGCTATCAAAATTAGATCAAAAGTTACATGAGATTTCGTCAAAAATGTCTGTAAATACCATACAGCCATCACCACAACCTACAGTCCAAATACAACAACCACAACCGGTTAAACAACAAGAACAAGAGAAGATTGAACCAGAAAAACCCCAAATTGAAAAAATCGAGATAAAGACTGAGATTCAAAAAGAAATAATTCAGACACCGACCCTAATTGAGATTCCTGTTTCAGAAAGACGCAGGTCAGTAGAACTTAGTACGTTAACAGAAATACCAAGCAAAATGCCTGAATTTCCAGCCGAGTTTATCAAAACTCCAGCACAGATGGAAACAGTAAAGACTGTAGAGGAGCCTGCCAAAAAGTTGCTAGAACCACTACAAATCGTTCCAGTAGAGTTATTTTCACCGATGCCCAGAGAAGAGTCAGTACCAATCGAGACACCAAAGTCAGCAATAGAACAGGTTGAAAAGAAAGTACAACTTCCAACTCCTCTGAAAATACCAGAAGAGGAAAAGATTGAAGATGACGATAAAGATTTAGATAAAATAAAAAGCGAGATAATGAAAGCATTATCTAAATTGGAACAAGTCGAGGTAGAATAATTGACAGTAGATGATGCCATAAAGGCATTATCGCCTCAAGCGCTAAAATTAGTCAAGAATAATTTTGTTATAGGCCTAGGCAGTGGCAGGGCTGCAACAGCAATTGTAAGATCATTGTCACCATATCTAACGAAAAATAAAATATCGATAAAGGCAATTCCAACATCACTCCAAATTAAAATGGAAGCTGAAAAAGTAGGCATTTCAATAATAGAACCTGATCAAATTGATCACATTGATCTGGTTTTTGATGGTGCAGATCAAATAGATGAAAAGGGAAACATGATAAAAGGAGGAGGAGGAGCCCTACTTCGAGAAAAAATTCTCATCAGCGTTGCAAAAAAAATTGTTATCATTGCTGATGAATCCAAGTTTGTAAAAAAACTTGATCGAAGTGTTCCAGTAGAGGTGCATCCATTTGCAAGAAACATTGCAGCAATACAGATTCGAAAATGTGGAGGCAAACCCCACCTACGATTGCTAGAACGCAATTATCCGTTTGTGACTGAAAATGGAAATATAATATTAGATTGTGAGTTTGGCAAGATTTCCAATCCTGTAGAGCTTGCAAGAAAAATCATAGAAATTCCAGGTGTAATTGAAGTAGGAATTTTTTCAAAACCAGATGTGATTTACAAAGTAAAAGAAAATGGTAAATTTGAGATCTTAGGATGAAATTGGTCTTGAGACGAATTTGCCGTATCCAGGTTTTTGTACAACTCTCAAGTCTTCAGATACGACAGAGCCTCTAACCAAAGTTTTAACAGGCCATCCTCTCAACGTCCATCCTTCGTATACTGTATAATCAGAAAAACCATCTAGAAAATCTGTGCTTACTTTTCTTTCTTGTTTGATGTCAACTAGTACAATGTCTGCATCTGAGCCTTTTTGGATTATTCCTTTTTTTGGATACATACCAAATATTTTTGCAGTATTAAGACTGGTAAGATTAGCAAGTTGTTGTAGATTTATTCTACCTTTATTCACACCTTCACTTAATAGAATAGGTAGCATTGTTCCCATTCCTGGAAATCCAGCCAAGGCATCCCAAACAGTACTGCCTGCTAACTTGAGTTCAAGCCTATTTGCAACATGATCTGTACCAATACAATCTATATTTCCACTCTGCAACTCGCTCCAAATTCTTTCCCTGTCTTTTGATGACCTAATTGGGGGCATGACTTTAGCAAGATATCCTTGTTGGGCTTCGTATGACAATGTTAGATAATGAGGACATGTTTCCACAAAAATTTTGGTTCTGTTTTTCTTTTCTTTTGATATTGTATCCATTGCAGCTTGTGAGCCTATATGGACAAAGTAGAGTTGGCATCCAGTTTTTCTTGCAATCTGTGATACCGTTGAAATGGATTTTACTTCAGACTCTACAGGTCTACTCTGAGACCAAGCACCAAGTCCATTTTTGTTTTTGTCTTTTGCTTCCCGCATACCGCAAGAACACATCTGATAATCTTCTGCGTGAACTAAAACCGTACATCCTAGAGACGATGCTTTAGCAATTACTTTTTCTAAAATTTTTGTATTGACTTCGACTTTATCTTCGTGAAGAGAATTTTCTCCAGGCTGCATATCCATATAGACATGTCCTACCTCATCTCCCAAATTCATGTACAACTTGAATGAAGAAATTCCTTTTTTTGTACAAAATTCCATTTCATCTATTTGATTCTCGTGAAGAATTGAAGCATGTATTGCATAGTCTACATAATGGGCACGTGCACTTGCAAGAAGATGAGGCTCTAAATTTTTTTTGTAAGAACCAGCTAGACGCAACATTCTCATCATAGTAGTGACTCCACCTACTGCAGCAACTTTGGATTCTGTTTCTGCTGCCTTTTCTATAGCAGAATATACTCCATAATGTACATGTGGATCAATCACACCAGGTAATGCAACCAATCCTTTAGCGTCTATTTTGAGATCACATTGTG
The DNA here is from genome assembly GCA_964447595.1 of uncultured Nitrosopumilaceae archaeon. Lineage (GTDB taxonomy): Archaea > Thermoproteota > Nitrososphaeria > Nitrososphaerales > Nitrosopumilaceae > Nitrosotalea. Next base: position 262 of record CAYUTC010000118.1, on the reverse strand, counting down.
GTGTGTCATTTGTTAGATTAACTATCTTGCCTTCATCTATTACAATATTTTTACCAACTGTGCCATTTGGTAAAACAACGTGTGAGTTTGTTATTATCGCATCAAAGGTCATCAAAAACTTTGGCCAAAATCCCAGTATTATTCTTTAAGTAAATAATTAAAAGCAGATGGCATTCTTGATAACAAAAGGGCCGGTGGTCTAGTGGTAGTGATGCCGCGTTCGCAACGCGGATGTCGGGGGTTCAAATCCCCCCCGGTCCAC
>CAYUTC010000117.1:0-3430 GCA_964447595.1 uncultured Nitrosopumilaceae archaeon | reverse complement strand
GTTTAGACATGCATTGCATAAACGCCATAGAGTTTTCCAGTTTCTCTATCATGATAATTCCACTGACTTGCATGCCACTCTACTTTTTTGAATAAATCTTTTAGTGATGGATGAAGTTTATCATATACATCTTCTCCAATCAAAATTTGATTTGGTCGTGCTAATGCAGTTATCTTTGCAGCAATACTTACTGCAGGTCCTAGAATATCAACATGCGATCGTACTTTATCAGATCCATACCTGACAATTGCGTTTTCCCCAAAATCCATCCCGATTTTTACTCGTAATTCTGGGTAGTCATACTCACTTAGTATTGGATTGATCCCTCTCTCAATTACATCGATCATAGTCTTGGCACAATTTATTGCATTATCAGAAACAACAAGCGGGGAATCTTCTGCAACAAAATATCCTATTACAGCATCTCCTACATATTTGAGTACATATCCTCCATGTTGTTTTATGACATTTCGCATCTCTTGTGAAAATGAACTAATGATTATGCCTAACTTTTCTGCAGGCAGGATAAGCGACATATCTGTTGACCCAACTAGATCGACAAATAACACTATCATGTGCATTCTTTGCGATACATGGTCACGAAGGAATTTGTCAGATTCATCTACAGAGTAATCATATTCATAACCTTTCTTAAGTGAACTCCATACTCTCTTTTGGGTTTCCTTGATGAGCGATTCTGTATCTAAAGTACCATCTCTGCTGGTGCCTAGCATCATATCTACAATGTTATTGGTAGACATTTGTTCCTCTGGTGGTTCTTTGGGCTTTTCACTCATTCTGACTCACTCTAATGGGAAATTGACTCCACAAACCGGGCATTGTCCTCTATGTCCCTTGTATTTAATATCAAAGTATTGGACGATTTCTACGTTACAATTCCAGCAGATTATTTTCTTAAAAGAGGATTTTGCCATCTTTACAAATGTAATTGCTTCTTTTTGATATTTAAACCACCCATCCGAATTTATTAAAGAAAAATAAGGAAAAATCATGCAAATCCCGTCAAATTCCACAGATCCATTTATGACATCAATGTCTGAAAAGGGTGAAAAAATTCGTATATTATTTCTAGAACATATTAAAAATTTCACGAAAAGAGTGCCACTTAAGGTAATGTTAGGGGATGGTACAGTATCAGATCAGGAATCCTTTGATCCGGCTTTAGTTAGACAGTTTTACGGTAACATACTAAAAGGAATGTCAGACTGGACACATCAAGGCGTATCATCAACTGCCGATCAGGACTTGAGACGAATTTTTATAAAATTTGAAGTAAGAGAAGGAAACTATCTTTTGTCTGGACATATGTCACTTCAATATCATGCTCTACTGTTTTACAAATTAGATCACAAAGTTATCGAAATCCAGAAGGAATTGGTGGGGCTAACAGATAAAATTAACGAGTTTCAAGAAAAGATCAAACCAGAAAGCAACAAGATAATTGAAGAAAAGCTAAAACAAATGGGTTATGCAAACATGGATCATCAAAAACTCTTTGAAGTATTATTTACAAACGAGGAACTTACAAAGGAGATTACAGAATCGTTACAATCTGCTGAAACAAACATAAATGAACTTGTCACAAAAAGAAATTATTTATTCAAAGAACTTGATAACTTGTTAATCGAGGCTTATCACACAACAGCAATATTAATCGATGAGACAAGAATGATTGCAGCAGAAGAGGGATGTCTCTGCAATTTCAATTTAGAACATGTCAAGAACACTTCAAAGGAAGGAAATTTTGATCCAACACGAATGTCCTCTCAAGTAAAAGACAACTTGTTAAAGCGAATGGTTGATATCATAAAAATCTTGGAATTTTAAAAAATTCTTTATATCATAGTGTATTTTATTTATTGATACTTTTAGTCAAGGGATCATGGAACTGATGCAAGGCGTCAATAGATATATGGGGAGTTGACACCAAGCGACCCCTTGACTTAGATCTGTTCTCTCGTTCATATACTATTTAGCCTTTTTTAGATCCTTGAAAATACTAGGGAAAAAGTCTTTTACAATATAATTTTTTTACAAATTACATATAAAAAACGAAAATGCAACAACGTTTTGGCGTTTATCGGCATTTAAGAAGCCAAATATACTGTAATAGAAGTTGAGATTCTATTGAATCTCACATATGATGATATCATAAAGTCACAGAAGATACAAGGTAAAGTAATTCGCAGGACTCCACTAGAGTTGTCGCGAACTTTCAGTAAGATGACAGGCTGTGAGGTACACCTAAAATCAGAATGTCTACAAAAAACAGGTTCTTTCAAAGTACGTGGGGCCTATGCAAAGGTAGCAACATTATCTTCTGATGAAAAAAAGAAAGGTGTAATTGCTGCATCTGCAGGAAATCATGCGCAAGGAGTTGCATTTGCTGCAGCATTAGAAAAAATTCCTTGTACTATTGTAATGCCTGTGACTGCATCGCCTGCAAAGGTAGCTGCAACTAGATCATATGGCGCAAATGTAGTATTACATGGTACAATTTATGATGAATCATGGTCTAAGGCATTAGAATTATCAAATAAAAAAGGCTCACAAATAATACATGCGTTTGATGATGAGACAGTAATTGCTGCACAAGGAGTAATTGGTCTTGAAATATTACAAGATCTTCCTAATGTGGATGAAATTTATGTGCCTATAGGAGGAGGTGGACTAGCAGCTGGCTTGTTACGTGCAGTTAAAACCAGAAAACCCAACGTCAAAATCATAGGTGTTCAATCAAGCGCCTTTCCTTCCATGAAAAAGTCACTAGATTCTGGTAAATTAGAAACTGTTAGGGGTCAAAGAACAATTGCAGATGGAATATCAGTAAAAAAACCAGGCGAATTTACTTTTAAGATAATAAATGAACTCATCGATGATATTGTACTAGTTGATGATTCCCAGATTGTCAAAGCAATGTTTCTTCTGATGGAAAGAGCCAAGATGGTGGTTGAACCCGCAGGTGCAGTGAGCTTGGCATATTTACTTGACAAAAAACCAGCCAGAGGTAAAAAAGTTGTACCAATTCTTTCTGGTGGTAATGTTGACATGTACCTACTAGGTCAAATAGTTGCAAAAGGCCTCACTGAAATGGGAAGGATGCTCAAGATATTCATAGTTCTTACCGACAAACCTGGAGCTCTCAAAGAAGTAGTAGATGTCATTTCTTCATTGAGTGTCAACATAGTAGAAGTTGTCCATGATAGACTGAGTTCAAATATTCCAGCTGGAACTGCTGGTGTGACTTTGAGTTTAGAAACTGAAAACCCAAAACACGCAGGTCGTTTAATCAATCAACTAAAACAGAGAAATATTCAGTTCAGAATAGTTACTTAATTCTAATTTGGGATTTGGGCTAGTTTCTATATTCTTGAGGTACTGTTCTGTATATGAAACTGGACCGGATGGG
>CAYUTC010000116.1:0-3520 GCA_964447595.1 uncultured Nitrosopumilaceae archaeon | reverse complement strand
CTAAAAGGAATGCAAAAATGTGAAGTAAACTTGGCTGCAGAAAAAGCAAGTTTTGAGTTTGATCCTACATTAGTAGATCTTCCAGAGATAGAAAAAGCAGTCCAGGAGGCAGGATACAAGGTAGTCTATGAAAAACTGTCGGTAAAGATCGGCAACATAACGGATGCAGGTGATGCCAACAGACTAGAGTCACGATTAAAGGAATTAGATGGTGTAAGGAGCGCCTCTGTGAATTTTGGAAACGGACAGGTCTTGGTAGAATACAACCAAGCTCTTCTGTCTCTTTCCGACATACGACAGATCATCAACAGAAACGGTTACCAGATACTAAGCGAAGACCTCTCTGCATCGGCAGAGGAGACAGAAGCAAAAAAGCTCAAAAAACTGGTTCTGATTGGAATTGCATTTACTATTCCAGTAATGATCTTTGGTTACCCCGAATACCTGAAGTTTATTCCTTTGGCAGGAACTGCAACTGCTGCCTACATTGTTTTTGCATGTGCAAGCGTGGTCCAGTTTGTAACCGGAAGCAGATTCTACCTTGGAGCATATAGGATTGCAAAAATGAAATCGGCAAACATGGATACACTAGTTGTCACAGGCACCACTGCAGCATATTTGTTCAGTGCATTCAATACCTTTCCAATCCCAACTTGGCATAACATCTATTATGATGCAGCTGCAGTTGTAATCACTTTCATAATTTTGGGAAAGTATCTTGAAAATAAGACTAAGGGCAAAGCCTCCTCCATAGTAAGAAAGATGCTGGAGCTGCAGCCAAAGACTGCCAAGATAAAGAAAGACGATCAGGAATTTGAGGTCCCAATAGAGATGCTCAAGCCTGGCGACATAATTGTTGTTAGACCAGGTGAAAAGATCCCAGTAGACAGCATTGTTTTAGAAGGCAACTCTGCAGTGGACGAGTCCATGATCACAGGAGAATCGATGCCTGTGAATAAGAAAACTGGAGATGTTACGATAGGTGGAACTATCAACAAGGAAGGAGTCCTTGTTGTAAAGGCAACAAAAGTTGGAAGTGACACTATGCTTGCCCAGATTGTAAAACTTGTGGAAGAGGCAATGGGAAGAAAGCCTCCTATGCAGAGACTTGTTGACAAGGTTGCAGGGTATTTTGCCTTTATTGTAATTGGAATTGCGATTGCCACATTTTTTGTATGGTATGCTATATCACCTACAGATGCACATCATATGGCAACTGCTTTGATCCCGGCCGTTGCCATACTTGTGGTTGCCTGCCCCTGTGCATTGGGTCTTGCAACACCAACTGCAGTAATGGTAGGAATGAGCAAGAGTGCACAAAATGGAGTGATATTCAAAGGGGGAGAGGCACTTGAGATATTAGGGAAAATAAAAGTCGCAGTATTTGACAAGACAGGCACCTTAACACAAGGCACTCCTCAAGTTACTGACATCATAACTTTAAAACAAATAGCAGTTGCATCAAACGATATCAGTATTAACGACAATAACAATAGGATACTTGAGATTGCAGCAATTGCTGAAAATAACTCTGAACATCCTCTTGCAAAATCAATAGTAAAAAAAGCAAAAGAACTTGGACTAGAGATTAGTAAATCAACAGAATTTTTTGCAGTTCCAGGAAAAGGAGTAGAAACAGTTTACAACAAAAACAACATCCTAGTTGGAAACGTGAACTTCATGCAAGAAAATGGTGTTGACGTAAAACCTGCAGAAGGTACCATGGTATCATTACAAGAAGAGGGAAAGACTGCTGTGTTGGTGGCACTTGACAAAGAACTCATAGGAATAATTGCACTGCTTGATACTCCAAAAAATAGTTCCAAAGAAGCACTGCAGAAATTGAAGAAGATGGGCATAGAAATAGTGATGCTTACAGGTGACAATGAAAGGACTGCAAAGACAATCGCAAAAGAGCTTGCAATTGATAGAATAATTGCAAACGTTGTACCATCGCAAAAGGTTGATGTGATAAAACAACTCCAACAGCAAGGAAAGAAGATTGCAATGGTTGGAGATGGCATAAACGATGCAGCTGCACTCACTCAGGCTGACATTGGTATCGCCATAGGCAGCGGTACTGATGTTGCAATAGAAGCAGGAAAGGTGGTTCTTGTGCGAGATGATCTAAAGGATGTTGTTGCTGCAATTGAGATAAGCAAAAAGACTGTATCCAAGATAAAACAGAATCTCTTTTACGCATTTGTGTACAATGCAATTTTGATACCAGTTGCAGGAGTCGGGCTTCTGTATCCTGCCCTTGCAGGACTTGCGATGGCTGCAAGCTCAGTCTCGGTTACAAGCAGTTCACTGTTGCTCAAGAGATGGACCCCTCCAAGCAAGAGAGTGTCATAAAACATGTCAGGTGATGTCTCATATCACAAAACAAACCAAACCAGAACTTTCCAAATGTTTTCATACGGGTTTTGGATAATCAAACGCTTGGAGTCATTTTCTAACATGATAATTTGGTTATCAAGTTTTAAACGTTGATAGCAAATATGGATCTTGGTATGCAGAGAGACTGGCAACTAACATTCCGAATGGCAATCAGCTTCCTAGTTCTGACCCTTATCTATCTCGCATTTTTGAGTTTTATTTCTGTCTACTTTGGTCTTGGAATTCTTCCAATCTCAATAATTGCTGGACTGATGATAGGAGCACAGTGGTTCTTTTCGGATAGAATTGTTCTCTGGAGTACTGGAACCAAGCTTGTAACCAGAGATGAACAACCACTATTACATGAAATAGTGGAAAATCTTGTGCAAAAAGCAAACCTGCCAAAACCAAGAATAGGAATTATGCAGAGCGATGTTCCAAATGCATTTGCCACTGGCAAGAGCCCAAAAAGTTCAGTGGTAGTGGTAAGCTCAGGAATAATGAAGATCCTAAATAAGGAAGAGCTTGAGGGTGTCCTATCTCATGAAGTAACCCACATCAGGCATAGAGATGTCACTATCATCACCCTAGCAAGTGTCTTCTCCACGATTGCCTGGTATCTTATGCAGTCCTCTCTATGGGGTTCTATGTGGGGCGGCTATGGATATGGCAATAGACGGCAACAGGGTGGTGGAATATTTCTTATTCTGATTGTGGCCGCCCTTGTTTGGCTTCTGAGTTTTCTTGTTATTAGAGCCATTTCGCGATACAGGGAGCTTGCAGCAGATAGGGGCGGTGCTTATCTTACAGGCAAGCCGCTGAACCTGTCCCATGCGCTGACGAAGATTGAAGGTAGGGTAAGAGCCGCTCCGAAGCAAGAGCTGAGAAGGATCGAAGGGCAAAATGCCTTTTTTATCATACCTGCGATATCAGGTTCTACAATTGCCAAATTCTTTTCTACCCATCCGCCTGTCGAAGAACGTGTCAGACGTTTGCAGGAGATAGAGCAAGAGCTTCACGGCACTGGCAGGCTAGGTATCTAGTCCCCCTTTTTGGTACCTGTATTTTGATGATTAGTTTTTTAAGAAATTTATTGATACTTTAATTTGCCCTGCACCAAATTACTAGACCCTGATATTTA
>CAYUTC010000115.1:0-3625 GCA_964447595.1 uncultured Nitrosopumilaceae archaeon | reverse complement strand
GATATTATTCTTTTAGCACATGTAACTTTTAGTATGTTTCCAACAAACCAATGGATAATGAACGAGTACGTTTCCCTCGCAATTTTCATTTTTGTATACATATTGATAGTGGCGCGAATCAAATTCAAAGTTCCCATCTGGGTTGCAATGCTACTTGGAGCAGCATTAATGATTGGATTTCAGGTAATAAGCCCAGAATCTGCGTTCAAGGCAGTACAGCTTGATGTAATTGTATTTCTTTTTGGCATGTTTAGTATTGTATCAGCATTGGACAGATCTGGTGTCTTAAGATATGCGGCATCTAAGATGTTATCAAAGGCCAAGACACCAGAAAGGCTTCTTATGATCTTTGTTGTAGGAATGGGATTTTTGTCTGCTTTTTTGGTAAACGATACAATTGCATTAATGGGTGTCCCGCTTGTAGTTTACATATCAAAACAAATTGGAATAAGACCAGTAGTACTCTTGATTGCACTTGCATTTGGTGTGACAGTAGGAAGTACCATGACACCCATTGGAAACCCACAGAACCTCTTGATTGCAATTCAAAGTGGCATATCGTTGCCTTTTACAAATTTCATAAAGTTTCTTGCAATTCCAACAATAATCAACCTATTTCTGACATATTACATCCTCAAGATTTATTTCAAAAAGGAGCTAGTCCAGATAAATTATCAAAATATCACCCTAGATGACTATACTATTGCAAACAAGCATCTTGCCAAGGTATCAATTGTGGTGCTGGTTGCTACAATCATAGGGTTTTTTGTATCAGAGCTTCTAAAATTTCTCAAAGTTGTAGACATTAGTATTAGTATGATTGCTCTTGTAGGTGCTGCCGTACTATATGTAATTAGTAGAGACAGAAAAGAGATAATGCAAAACGTAGACTTTACAGTACTCGTGTTTTTTGCAGCAATGTTTGTGGTAACAGCTGCCATCTGGTCGTCTGGTGCAATCCCCATGATTATGAAAAACATTCCCACTCCAAATCCAAGTCATATATTGCAAAGTAATGCAATTATTTCAATCACAAGTGTAACAATGAGCCAGATACTAAGTAACGTGCCGTTTGTTGCATTATACCATTACATCATGACAGAAAATGGCTTTACTGGTTCAGATGTACCCTCATGGATGATGTTAGCAGCTGCAACTACTGCTGCAGGGAATCTGACCATATTGGCAGCTGCAAGCAACATCATAATTATTCAAGCTTCTGAATCAAGAGGCATCAAGGCTTTTACTTTTATCGAGTTTCTCAAGATAGGATTCATAGTAACTGTTACCAATTTAGCAGTATATTACATCTACATAACAGCAATTCAAATCTAAAATTTATCGGGCAAGTTAAATTGGAGACTTTTTTTCAGTGTCATCTGATTTTGGCTGACCATCGATATTGCTTGAAGTGTCATCAAACCTGTCTGCCCAATGTCTTCTTGTTTCATATTCCACTGGTCCAGTATTGACCTCTGTGATTACTTGTTTCATCTTCTTGTTGCTCCACCAAAATATCCCACCAGCAATCACAGCTGCAAATCCTGCCATTGCATAAATCGTTGTAATTGACATACCACCTTGGATGCCAGAACCTGAAGCTGCCTTTGCTGTTGTTGCAATTGCAGGTGCACCTTGAACAAGATATGCCTTGGCAATTCCTTCAGCAGTTATGGTACCAGAGCTTGCCTTTTCATATGTTTTAAGGTGGTAATTGGCATCAGCTGTAAAATCTTCATCAATGTTTTTTACTTTTAATGCACCAGCTAGGATGTCAGATTGTCCTGAAGCAAAGGTAGTTACTGCTACTTTGGTGCCATTATACCCTAGTGCCTGCGAGTCTGAGACAATGTAGGAGGGATCAGATAGTGCATTCCACTGGTCGAATGGTTGTAACAAGAGAGTGCTTGCATCAACGAGGTTCTGGTTTAAATCACTTTCAGCCTTTGTTCCTTTTATCACATTGTACGCATCAAGGACTTGATTTTTTATTAAACCAAGTGGAAAATTAATCTCCAGGTTTCCATACTGTTTTGTATTAATTGTGACCGGATTTGAAACGTTAAAGCCAATCCAAGCAACATCAAGAACGGTAGGCGTGTCTGTACCACCCTTGCTTAGAACAAAGCTAGTCAAAGTAGGTGTAAGTGAAATCAGATAATCAATTGATGCTTGTTTGTCATCTCCGTTTATTGCCGTCTTGTAGTTGAGAACCAGCTTGGAAATTATGGCAGGACTCTTTTGAGCTGCCATTTGATTATTTATTTGCTCCATAAATGATTTGATACTAGGATTATTATCTGAATCATCGGTAAACGTTACATTTAGTGATTTTCCATTTAGAGCGTCCTTTAGTTTGCCCCCATTTGGATAATCAAATGATACATTCTTTGAGAATTTGAATGTAGGTGTAATTGGAGTTCCTGCAATAGGAAGATATCCGTTGAGATCAACAGTCGCCCAGCTTGGATGTATCATTCCAAGTATCAATAATGTTGCTACTGAAAAAAACAGAAGATTTGTCTTTTCCACATTATCTAATTAACTTATGTAACGTATAAATCATAGATTCAAAAAATTTGTAAGAACATTCTGGATTCATCTTCTAGAATATTGTTACTTTTTCTGTTTTTTATGCAAGAAAAAGAGATATCGTTGTGTTACATAGTTAGTTTATGCCAGAGTTTCCTATTGACGAAATTTACAGAAGGGTTACCAAATTTGATGTAATAGATGATAAAAAAGGTACTACTGTAGGTATCGGCTCTGGATTCTTTTATTGGTACAATGATGACATATATCTTGCAACAGATCGCAGCTATGTCATTGGAGAAGAAAAGGCCTTTCTTCCCGATTCAATTACAGTATACATCGATACTGGTTCTACCGAAAAAGAAAAAATAACATTGCCTCTTTATGACAAAGCTGAAAAGCCAGCATGGAGGGTGCTTGCCTCAGAACAAGAACAGATCTTCATATCAATCCCAATTTCTCGAACAAAAGGACTTGATTTTACCCATTGGTTTCTTGCACTTGAACGTCTTCCTAGTGTAGTATATCTGCAAGTAGATGACATATCTCTTAATCTTCCAGTTTCAACTACAGTTTCACTATCAGAGTACGTCTTTTATTCACAACCACAAAATGAAAAGATACTTCAAAAAAGAATAGAAAGATACGATGACTTTAGAATCAACAGAAAAGGATTTGCCAAAGACATGATAGAGATGGTCCTAGTATTGTTAAATCACAATCTAGACAAAATTGAGAAAAAAGGAGTAACAAACAAAAAACATGAAGAATTTGATATCTATCTATCGATTCATGACAATTTGATATCTGAGCTAGAAAAGATAATGATTCAATTTGGCGATGTATTGGAACCATCAATATTTGATAAGATACAAAACATCTATTCTATGCTAAAAGAGCATAATTTAGAAGATTATTTAATAGTAAAACATCTAATTCGTAAGGTGCTGATATTACTAGGAGAAAATATTCTCTTTACACAGTAAAACAAATTGACTTGACTAATGAAAAAATAAGATCGTGTTCTAGTACCGACTCAAAAATTTCAGGCTCTAATTCACAACAGTCTTTAAAGGGAGTTTTGCTGCGAGAT
>CAYUTC010000114.1:0-3926 GCA_964447595.1 uncultured Nitrosopumilaceae archaeon | reverse complement strand
ACCCAATTAACGAAATTCAACTAATGCAATGTACCAATACTAACTTTTAACATTTGTCTTTAAACGAAAATGAACCTGAAATGAGATTCAGTTGCAGTTATTTACATCAGAACTAAATGCGGTTGCCGTTTCGTAGCCCCAAACGCTCTAAATCCGCTCTCCAAATTTTTGATTTTGAGGCACCATTTTCTATTTTCTAGTCATAGTTAGATATTCAATGTGACAAACTTTCTGTATCATTGAATTAGTTGGAGTAAACCTTTACACTCTGTTGTTGAGTTAGTCTATTCATCAAAACATGCTCATTGTTGTTTTCAATGTCCTTTCGAAACTTGGTATACCAAAACAACTTTTCACTATATCTGGTATCTGCAAAACTTGCACCACTTGTGGACGGCAATAAATAGACATATGACTTTGATATCATAAAATGCTGTAATCCATATGTTACCATACCAGTATCATTACCCAGATAATAACGGAAACCAGTTTTTCCTATGAACGCAACAAATTTTGGATAGTTATCATGAATTAGCTCGTCAAGTCGTTGCCTAGCACCATTGGCATCCTGTTTTCTTAGCTCTATAGTAGAACGGGTAGGGCGCTTTATTACGTCTGTCAGTCCGTAGCCGTAATTTCTTACTTTATAGTCAAATTCTGTAGTTAGCCTTTCTTTAGTGAGGGCTGATTCATGCAAAAGTTTCCAAAACATGTTACTTGAACCTGCAAAATAATGGCCTATCCTAGCAGATTTTGCCCCAGGATTTGTTCCCACAAACAAGACTTTCAATCCTGGTTCAACCATGTCTGATAATGTTTTCAAGGGATCCTGTAGCGAGGATTCTGTATGATATAGATCTAATCGGTTGAAATTATTATGAAGATTTGTAGGATTATTTTTACAATTTATCGGTAAGGGTAACATTTAGGTCAACTTTGTTCTATAAAATACTAGTATGAAAATCTACTTGGCAGTACCACTACAAAAGAATAGAAACAATCAACTAGCAAAAGAAATCCACAAAATATTAATTAAATTTGGTTGCCAAGTATTGTCAGAGTGGGTCTTATGGGATAACCCAAATCCTAACTTAGACCCAAAAGGAATCTATGAAAGAAATTACAAAGCGATCAAGACATGCGATCTGCTAATTGCAGAAGCATCTAATCCAAGTATAGGAGTTGGCATGGAAGTCATGTATGCTCACATTCTAGGGAAGAAGATTGTCTGTGTTTATATGGGAACAAACATTTCAAACATGGTAAAAGGATTACCAGGAATAATTTTATTAAATTATGTTGATCTCAATGATCTAGCAGAAAAGCTAGGATCAGAAATTCATCATTTAAATTCCTAAAATTGAAAGTGATACTTAATAAGTAAGGGATCCTAGAAAATGCCAAGATGCAACAAGTAAATCAGTTAAAACTTGCTGGTCTATTTTCAGGTATAAACAAAAAAATTTCAATGGAGAAATTTGAAGACAAACTGCAGGTACAGAAAATCACTTATATCGCACAGCAATACGGTATCAATCTTGGATACCCATTCGAGTGGTATCTGAGAGGCCCATACTGCAAGCAAGTTTCTGTAGATGCGCACGTCATTTTAGATACTCACAGTGAAAAAATGACGCCAAAGGATGCAGGATTGGATGAAAAAAAGGTAAAAGAATTTGGAGAGATTTTAAAACCATACATAAATGATCCTGAATGGTTAGAAATTGCAGGCTCTCTTTTGTATCTGTATAAAGAAAATTATGCTGACAAGCCACTTGACCAAGTAGTGGGATATATGATGGAAGATCTCACCTATGGATACAAAAATTTCAATGAGTCACTAGTACGTAAAGTACTTTCTGACATGATAAAGATTAGATTAATCAAATCAGTATCATCATAAACCTTAAACCTTCATCAGGGATCGTTGATATGGAATAATAATTGTGGGACAAACAATGGAAAGATGTCTTAAATGACGTTTTAACTAAAGGCCAACCAGTAAAACGAAAAAATAGTAAAAGAGACATAATCGAAATTGTCTCATACCAGTTTCACCTTGATGATCCACGAGATAGACTTCTTTATAGTGAAGCCCGTGGCTTGAATATTTTTCAGTGTATAGGACAATTCTTGTGGATTACTCAAGGTAATTTTAACTTGGAGGCAATCAAATACTACCAACCGATTTCTGAAAAATTCTCCTCAGATGGTGTAAGGGTAATTGGGGCATATGGTCCACGTCTATTTGGAATAGAGCATCTGAATCAAATGGACCATGTAGTAAACACACTTGCCGAAGATCCTTCAAAAAGACGTGCTGTTGTCTCCATATATCTTCCTCAATTTGACCAACATGGCTTGGCAAATGAAGAAGTTCCATGCACACTAAATCTCCAATACTTAGTAAGAGATCAAAAAATGCAAGCTGTAACTTACATGAGGAGTCAAGATGCTTTCAAGGTATTACCATATGATGTCTTTATCTTTACAATGTTACAAGAATATCTTCAGAATTTACTGAAACCAGAGCACGATCTAGCATTGGGAAAATATAATCACTTTAGCGGTAGTTTCCATGTTTATGAAGAAGATATTCCAAAAGTGAAAGAAGTACTTGCAAGCAATTCTTATTCTGATTACAAAATGGGGCCTATGCCATCAAAGGACATAAAATTCAGACTACGAGATTTGAATAAATTTGAATCAGCAGTTAGAACAATGATATCAGCAAAGTTAGAACATAATTTTCCAGTTGATTTTAATTCTATTTTTAGCATGTTGAATGGATTACTCAAAGATGAATATTGGGTACAGCTTGGTTTATTACTCATATGTTATGGTGCAATTAAAGTAAAAGATGAATCAAATCAACGTCGTGCACATGACATGCTAATTCCAGAATATCGACGATTTGTTGAACTGTATTTGAAGAAATTCAATAATTAAACTTAGACTGTTTTGGAATATCTATTGAGAGCACGAAACAGTTCTAATTTTTCATTATATTTTGTATCAGCATAACTTTGACCACTGGTTGATGGTAAAAGGTAAAATCTAACATTGTGATGGGTGTATTGATAACCATAATCTAGCTTTGCGTTGGTCTGAGCATAAATCCTAAAAGCAGTTTTGCCCACAAAAGCTACAACTTTCGGAGTAAAATTTGAAATAGTTCTGTTTAGCCGTTTTGTGGAATTGAATGTATAATGTCTCTTGATATCAGCAACAGTTCTAGTGGGTGTCTTTACGATATCAGTTAAACCATAACCATATTCCAGCATTTTTGCATCATTCTCGGTGGTAAGGCGTTCTTCTGTAAGGCCAGATTCGAACAATAATCTCCAAAAAACATTAGATTTACCTGCAAAGTAATGACCTATTTGGGAAGACCTCACTCCTGGACTGGTACCGACAAAAAGAATTTTCAGGTTCTTTTTTAAAATGTCTGGTAGTGGCCTTAATTTTGTAGTCAAGTCATTGTTTTCTGTCTATTATGTCATTCTTGAGTATTATGATAATTTTGAGCGATTTTAGGACTAAAATGGGGGTCCAAAATGGACTGATGGTCACACGAGTTTCAACAGAACCGTAGCGTAATAGAACAATCTAATTGGGATTATTTTCTAACAGGTCCCTGTATTCGTTATGGTTGAGTTCTCCCAAATAATTGATTAATGATATCGTTTTCTTTTTCGCAGTCTTATTCATACTATTAAGTAAAATTTGAAAAACTTTTTTCAGGTTTTCACTTGACATGTAAATCTCAGGATCGTCTGAAATTCCATGGATGATCAATTCCAAGCATTTGACAGTCAATTGAGGGTATTTTTCTGCATATGATCCCAATTGTTCAACTATCAATGATAAAAATTTAATTGACTTTGTGGATTTCTCAAGTGACTTAAGAAGTAATTGAATGGTTT
>CAYUTC010000113.1:0-3948 GCA_964447595.1 uncultured Nitrosopumilaceae archaeon | reverse complement strand
CATGCATGTGTGACGCCTGATACTGCTCAAAAGTTGATGCAAAGAGGATGGGCAATGCTACAAACTACAAGAGCTGGTACAATCTTGCCTCGCGAAACATTGATCCAAAATCAAACATCATCCAACGATTTAGAGATTGACTTGTCAAACCAAACCTACAAGGCAGGATATCCAGTTGTTGCAAACATAAGAAATGTCAACCAAGAAGCTATTTGCAAAATCCCATCTGTATCAGTAAGGGATTCATCTGATCAATCACTAGTGTTCGGACCAACACCTGAAAGAAACTATACTGGTCATT
Organism: uncultured Nitrosopumilaceae archaeon; assembly: GCA_964447595.1. Lineage (GTDB taxonomy): Archaea > Thermoproteota > Nitrososphaeria > Nitrososphaerales > Nitrosopumilaceae > Nitrosotalea. Next base: position 3,647 of record CAYUTC010000113.1, on the reverse strand, counting down.
GTGCTGATCCCTGGCAGATTACATTTTTTGCAGGGCTTGAAAAGAATGAGTTGATTACAAAACCTACAAAATATTCGATACTTGCAACACTTGACAACAAAACATACCAAAAGGATTTCACTGCAATACCATCACAATATTCAGGCAAGAACATCACTTCCAATTCACAAATTCTGCCAGGATTTTTGACGTTCACTTCCTGTCTTCCAATTTCAGGTGCACCTCCAAACAATGGAACTCTTGTAAACTATACTGGATTTGATCGGTACCAGAGATACCTTGCAGGACCTGATAATGATATTCCAGAGATTGATGATTATCTTTTGAGGCCAGGCCAGACAGGATCTTTTGTAATGCAGATTCATCAAGGGCAATTTCCCGAAGGTGCAAATCTAGCAGGCGGTCTGTCTTTTCTTAGTGGTAATCTTCTTAATGTCGACAATTCAACCGTTTGGAAGCTCAATCGTCCAGTTGCAAGCGATGCACATCCTGGCTTGATTGTAAGCTACTCTCCAGGTTTTGCAAAGGCAGGACCACAAGGATATGCTACTATTACGGTATCAATATCTGCACTACAAAATGCAACACTTGGAACCTATTGGCTATATCTTCCACCTGGCGTTTGCGGGGGACACCGTGTACTTTTGACAATAGGAGACCAACCACTTGCTCAGCCTCCTGATTTTACAGGATATGACTTTGACAGCAATTTTGTGGTAGATACAGCCGGACAGCTAGTGTTTGGCCTAATCAATCCCACCATCCATACATTTGAGAACTGCTCTTTGAACTATGTCTCAAATAATCAGACAACTACGGTCAAAACCTTTAATGTGATACCTCCTGGCATGGAGTATAAACAAATTTGGAACAAGACCTCAAATCAGATCGAAAAGAGATTTCTTGAATGTAAAGAACCTCCCATTACAAAAGTGTATCCAGACATGTGGATAGATGGTCTTCCATATTGAGGTATGAGAAAATGAAAACTCTATTAATGATAATAATTTCGATACTAATCATTTTTAGCTCAACCGTACCAGCTTGGGCCTCAGTAGATCTTAACGCATATCTTCCAGTCTCTGGAGATCCCGTCACACCAGAGTTCAAATTTGACAAAACTTACCAGATAGATTATCCAAATGGAGGAAAGCTAAAAGACGCACTAGCTGAGAGAAGCTTGACCGTTACTTGTTTTGCCAACTCTTCCAACAATCAATCAGTAAAACAGTTGATGGAGAGCATAAACAACCAGATCTCATCCTCAAAAAGTGCAGTTGTCATCACCCATCTTGACCTGTCTTACATGTTCAGACTACGAGGAACTCCAAAGTATGCAGCTATGGATTATCTTTTAATCTTGACACCCACCATAACAGGATATCTCTTAAACGATGGAAATCAGATAACTCCTTCAACTCTTGATGCATCATGGATGAGCTTTGCAATCAACGATCCGGTAGTAATTGATACCAAGAGCTGTAGGGACATGAAGATTAACTATCCAGTAACAACTAATACCAAGAACTATAGCGATATTGAGATCAACTATCCACTAAATACAATAAAGAATGTTCTTCCTGATGTTTACAATGCTATCTACAATACAACTGGCGAAGGTGTTTTCGATCAAGCCTTCAGCCAAAACCTTATAGACTCTACTCCTTTGTTACAGACACCACTTGACAAGTGGGACTCTCTTTTTGATCCGGCATACACATTGGATGATACCGCTGAGTCGTCATCATCAAAAGGAGAAAAAGTAGGTGCGACCGCATTCTCAACTGGCCTAGGGTGGCAGTCAATCATTCAGTCTCCATCAGGTACCATTGATACTGATTTTACTGCAGACACAAAATATCATATCTCAAAAGTAGATCGACCTTATGCCTCAGCCACAATCAACGTTGAAGGCCATGCCAATCCAGACCGATACTTGGGAAATCAGGCAATTGTGACTATTTTACAACCAGGACCAGTCCTTCAGACCTGCTGTGCGTTGCCATGGTATGACATACCATGGATTTGGGTTGCAATTGCAGGTGTAGCAATTGCTGGATTTTTTGTTTTTTATTTTAGGCACTTTAAAGATTAGAAAAAATGAAAACCCTACATTTTTCATTAATTGTAATTCTTGTAGTTAGTCTTACAATGATTATCAGTGTTGCATATGCACAATTTCCTGGATGTAATGGTCATGGATCCGCATTACCCCAAATAACACAATTTCAAAATAACGTCTCAGTTATCTGGACATATGAGAAACCATGTGGAGGAAGCTATGTCTATCTTGCTACAAGCAATGAAACCAAAATTAATTTTGAAAATAGAGTCAACATGAGCAAAAATAATCCTGTCTTTTCTTCCTTTAACAATCTAGTTGCCTCAGACAATAAGATTTACTATATCTGGGAAAACAACAGTCTTCCGTATACTCCTAGATTGTTTCTAGTGTCTAGTACCGATTATGGCCTTACTTTTGGCAAGCCTGTGTTAATAGTATCACATGATACCTATTTCAATGAGGATATGGAGTTTGACAAGATACTTGTCTCTGGAAATAATGTATACATTATTTGGTCAACAAATCGTGAAACCGATGGCAGATATTTTGGTACCATATTTCTGAGCAAGAGCACAGATGGTGGGCTGAGCTTTGACAAGCCAATTGCAATCAACACACCTAATACCAATTGGCTTGGTCTTGAGACTGCAACATCAGGCAACAAGACTTACTTTGCATGGCAGTCAATTGTTAACCAAACCTGCATAATGGATCATTGCAAATCTCAAATTCACATACGGTCAATTGATAACGATGGCAATCTTGGCGAAATCTACAACCCATTGATACTGGATAATGCATGGTCAGTAAAAATTGTCACATCAGAAAACAACTTGTACATTTCAGGAATCGAGTTTAAACCAAATTTTACAAGTACTGGACAAGGCAGTATGCAGATATTGACACCTAAAATCTCACCCCAGTGGGTATTTTTCTCAAAGAGTACGGATGGGGGAGCTACCTTTGAAGGACCTGTCAATCTGAGCGGATCTAGCAATTATTGTGTACCTAGTGACAACAACTATCAATGTAATCTAGACAATATTTATCCATATGTATCAGGAAATGACGTTTACGTCACTTGGGACGCGGCAAATTATACAACAGGTACTCGCGAGGCATTTTTTGTTAGCAGTGTAGATAACGGTGATACATTTGACAAGGTAATCAAGCTAAATCCTTTCAACCTCAATAACATTGATTGCGAGTTTGTAGAACAATGCATTAGTGTCCAGTCGCCGCAAGCATCAAACGGTACCGTCTATCTTGCATGGAGTGCAGATAGGCTAAACAGTATAAATTCTTACTATGACCATGCCGTCTTTGCTAAAAGTATGGACGGTGGGCGTAATTTTTCTTATGTTGAAATACCAAATTCAACAGGAATTACAACATCTCCTGTCATTGCCATAGGACATGATAATGCCATTTACTTGGCTGGATTACAGTCGGGCTTTGCAGAAGGAAACCATGTCTTCTTTTCTACAAGTCTTGATGGTGGAAAGTCGTTCAGTAAAGGAATCGATCTGGATCTGTTGCCCCAGTCATCAGTTCCTGAATTTCCATTTGCAATTCCAGTTTT
>CAYUTC010000112.1:0-3992 GCA_964447595.1 uncultured Nitrosopumilaceae archaeon | reverse complement strand
CCGCACTATCCTGGCTATGCAACGGGTCCAATCAAGTAAGAATTTAACGGGGCTATAAAGAAATCCTCTCACCAGAATAAGCGTTTTAATACTACTTAGTCTTATTAAAGAAAAATGATATTTTGTTTAATAAGAAATTTCGTTATTAAAGAGTACTTTACTAACGAAATGCTAGCTACAAATAACTTGGGAGGAATTGAATAATGGACGAAAAGGCATTCAGCAATCCAAATGGACGCTTTATCAAAAATGGTGAGGGCAACAAAACGTTTCTCCCAAAACCACTGCCACCAATAATTCAATATGATTCAAGTCTTACCTCACTTTCATCGGAGGCACATGCACAACTAGGAAGATTATCAGGAATTGGAGAGCTACTTCCTAACCCAGATGTTCTGATCCGGCCATACCTTAGACGTGAAGCAGTACTCAGCTCAAAGATAGAGGGTACACAGGCTTCGATTGTAGATGTTTTTGAATATGAAGCCAAGGCACAACCAGATTCTCAAAACAAGGATAAGAAAAGAGTCCTTGAAGTAGTCAATTATGTTCGTGCATTAAGTAACTGCATCAAGAAAGTCGAAAAAGGCGAAAAAATTAGTTTAGCTATGATCACGGATGCACATAAAATACTAATGCGCAATGTAAGAGGTCAAGAAAGATCTCCTGGTCGATTTAGAACTATTCAAAACTGGATTGGTCCAGAAGGGTCCAAAATAGAAGATGCAGTTTATGTGCCTCAAACCCAAGATCATTTACAAAATTCATTGTCTCAACTGGAACAATTTATTCAACAACCAAAAGAGAGAATTCCAGTTTTGATACAAACTGCATTTGTACATTATCAGTTTGAAGCAATACATCCCTTTGCAGATGGCAACGGGAGAATAGGACGTTTATTAATTCCTTTAATGCTTGCTGAACGACATGTTCTCAGTAAACCGCTTCTATATCTCAGTGCGTATTTTGAAAGAAATAGAACGGAATACTACCGACACTTGTTGAATATCAGTCAAAAAAGTGCTTGGCTAGAATGGGTAAGGTTCTACCTTATAGGGGTAATTCAGCAATCTACAGAAGCTATTGAGAATATAAGAAAACTCATGCAATTAAGATCATCCTTCCAAGATAAACTAAAGAATAACAAGGCTTCAGGAAACGCAATCCTGCTAGTAGAAAAGCTATTTGCTAATCCTTTTCTCTCAATCCCTACAGCTGCCAAATATCTCGAGCTAACCTATCCAGCAGCCAAAAATACAGTTGAAAATTTGGTCAGGATGGGCATATTAGAAGAGGTCGGTTCTCGTCAACGTAACAAGTTGTATGTTGCCAGACACATACTGAAAGTACTTAGGGCATGAAAAAAACTGACTCGTAACACTATGATACACCATCTCTGTGTGTTAAAATCTCGGTTTGAAAGTTATTATCGGGGCTAAATATCTGTCTAGATAATTGAAAATATCACAAAGAGTCTCAGGTGTGGAATATGCCATACGTGATATTGCACTGGAAGCTCGCAAACTGCAAAAACAGGGAAGAGAAATTACTTATCTTAACATAGGCGATCCTTTACAATATGGTTTTCATCCCCCACAAAATGTCAAGGATGCAATGATTAAAGCGATTAAATCCAATCAGAATTTCTATGCTGCTTCAGAAGGATTACAAGAACTGAGACAAGCAATAGCAAAAAAAGAAAAAGACAAAGGTCTTGGAGTACAAGAAGATGATATTCTAGTAACAAATGGTGTATCAGAAGGTCTTGAGATGCTCACTGCCTCCATAGTTGAACCGGGTGATGAAGTCCTGATACCAGGTCCATATTATCCACCATATGCATCTTATGTACGATTATTTGGTGGTATACCAGTAGAATTTGCCGTAGACCTGAAAAACTCCACACCAGATCTTGATGATATTCGAAAAAAGATTTCTCCAAAAACTGTTGCTATTTGTCTGATTAGTCCCAACAATCCCACTGGTGCAGTCTTTAACGAAAAATCACTAAGAGATTTGGTTGATATTGCTAACGAACATGATTTGTATATAATTTGTGATGAAATATATGACCAGATAATTTTTGATGAAAAATTTGTTGGAATAGGAAAGGTTAGCAATGATTCGCCGATAATTCTACTCAATGGATTTTCCAAGGTTCATCTCATGTCAGGGTGGAGAATTGGTTATATTGCATTTAACCAATCAAAGAAACTAGACTCATTACGGGAAAATGTGTCAAAACTTGCCAGAGTGCGAATTGCAACAAACCTGCCAGTACAACATGCTGCTTTAGAATCACTTAGAGGACCTCAAGATTATATACCTAGGTTTGTCTCAGAGCTCAAAAAAAGGAGGGACTATACAATCAAGAGACTAAATGGAATGCATGGTCTTAGCTGTTCTATTCCCAAGGGAGCATTCTATGCATTTCCAAAGATTGAAAATAGCAAATACAAGTCTGATAAAGAATTTGTCTTAGATCTTCTAAAATCAAAAGGAGTTCTTACAGTTCATGGTTCTGGTTTTGGAACCCAATATGGCAGTGGCCATTTTAGAATGGTTTTCTTGCCAGAGATCCCAGTTCTTGAACAAGCGCTTGATAAAATAGAAGAGTTTGTAGCCTAAAATTTCCAAGTTGTAATCTTTTTTGGAATAATTTCAATGATACAATCAGTGTCTTTTAAGAGCTGCTGGGCAGATTGATTATTCAAGCTTTTAAAATATCTGATAAGAATTTTTTTGGCAACTAATTTAACACGCTTGTTGTCTAAAACAAGCCTTCCTTTCCCAACTCCCATTACACCAAAAATATCAGGGGAATTAATTCCTACATCAATACAAAACGAAACCTTTGGATTATTTCTAATGTTTTTTGCTTTTGTAGTTTTAGTATTGGTGCCAATGTAAAATTTACTGTTCATGTAATGGTACCAAACAGGAACAATGTGTGGATTTCCTTGAGGGTCTATTGTCGCAAGTCTTAGAATTTTTTGTGATTTTATGAACGCTTTACTAGTCAATATTTTCTCCCCTCAATCCCAAAATTATTAAAAATCCTCCAATTCCAAACATACCAACAGATATTTTTTCACTTGTAATCTCTTGTGAGGTAAGAAAATCAACCATGAAATCAGGACCCCAAATTGCCAAATCTCGAAGAACTGCAATGGTAGCTACTACTATAAACAATATCCCCATCGCAGTAAACCAATTTTTTCTCCTAACTGGCACTACTATTTTTGTAAAACACTAATTAAATTATCTTTATGCCAGGATTCTTCATCTTGTTCTTTATCATTGCATTGATAAGAATTGGTGTTGCAGTCTCTGCTAGATAGGATAGAGAGCCTGGTCCAAGCAATATGGGTCTCAAATTCTTTATCTCCTTGATTAAACCGTTTACAACATTTACAGCATTATCGTTATCTCCACACACAAATATGTCAGAATCTAGAACAAGTTTTGGATCTACGAGCTTTTTCTCCGATATGGTATGAAACGCAGACACAAGATTTGACTTGTTCTTCATGTATTTTTGTACAAGTTCAAAAGCAGAGGGCTTCTTTTCTTTAAAGGAAATGAGCTCAAATCCTGCTTCGGTTTTAGTCAAAGGAACGATTGGTGATATAACAATGCAATCGGCCTTTATGTTAGGTAGTAGCTGCGAACAAATTGAATCAATGTTTTCATATGGAATAGACAGTACTAGTACATCACTTTCTTTTGTAACTGAAAGGTTGTCATTGCCTTTAATGTTATCTTTGAATCCATATTCTTTTGCAATGGTCGCATACTCACGAGCAGCATCACCTGCTTTTGTAGCATCCCTAGAGCCTATCAATATATCATGATTTGAACACCATCTTATGGCAAACCCTTTTCCCATTCCGCCTGTTCCGCCAATTATACCAATTTTCATGAGATCATGCTCTTGGTAATCTTATTATTATCTTTATTTAATATCTCGTTTCGTTATTACAATTGTTTCT
>CAYUTC010000111.1:0-4084 GCA_964447595.1 uncultured Nitrosopumilaceae archaeon | reverse complement strand
ATTCATTTCGCTTGTCATTGTAGTAAAATTGGCGTGGAATTATGCCCAAGCTTCGGTTAAATTCAGATTTAATCAAATCCTAAATACTGATTTTTCTTGATGGTATCTCATCTGATATACAATGATGTTATCTACTCGTAAAAATGCAATAGAGATTTCACGCAACTATAACATTGACATCATGCAACGAATCCTAGATGCACTCTATGAAATGGGAAAAAGTAGAATCACAGATATTGTAGTACATGCAGGACTGAACCATCATACCGCCAAACGATACTTGAATCTCTTGAATGTATTTGACTGGATAGATCTTGAAAAGGAAGAAAACAGCATTTCATTTTGTTTAACAGAGACAGGAATATTTGTACACAATCAGCTACACGAATCACAGCAGAGAAAGACATTTCTGATTGACTAATTTTTTAAGATGTCTGATCAGTCAAAAAAAGTGTTTGTTGATATGGCAGTACAAAAAGCTCTGCTTGAGAGCGGATCTGTTGCATTAGAAAGAGTAAGCAATAGGCTTTTTGAGATCTATCGCTCACACCTTTCTGACTGCTATGACAATCCAGAATATTTGAGAGAGGTCCTCAAAGACATATTTGGTGAGTCCCATACCAAAATAGTAGAAACAATAAAGACAAATCTTGTAAGTGTTTCACATCACAAACAAATTGAAGTCTTTTTAGTCAAGCTTGGGAAATAAGTTTTCATTTTCTTAATTTCATCCTGTAAAATACAATTAATGATGTCAGACTGATCAATAGAGCTGGAATTGCAAATGGAAATTCAGGAACTGTTTGTAAATCCAAGGATGTGAGAGGTATCATGGATACAAAATCTGACCTCCAATTTGCTACATATACTGTATCTGTAATATCATTGATTGCAATAGACGTTGGAAGTGCACCGACTGGTATGGTATCAATTACCGTATTTGTTTTGCCTGAGATTATAGATACTGAGTTTGAAGCATAGTTTACCACATAGATTATGTTGTAGGCAGAATCAATTGCAATGTTAAATACTTCCGCACTAACACTGGCTGTAGCTATTACCTTGTTTGTTTCACCTGATATTACAGATAAATTCTTGGAAGAGATATTGCCAGAGCTAGCAACATAAATCATGTTTGTAACAGGGTTTACCGCTATGACATTTGGAAAGATCGCCACAGGTATGGTAGCTACTAGCTTGTCTGTCTTGGCAGATACGACTGAGACAGTATAATCACCATTATTTGCAGTGTATAACATGTGTGTATTAGGATTGAATACAACGTTTGTTGGATCACGTCCTACAGATACGATTCAATTACTTTGTTTATTGTACCCGATATCACATCTATGGCACCATCAGGTCCGGTACAAGTTACATAAATTATGTTTGCAGCTTGGTCTATGGCAAAAGTAGATGCAGATCCAGAAATATTACAAACAGGTATTGTAGCCACAACGTTATTTGTTTTACCATCTATTACTGAGACTGTCCTTGAGCCTTCATTTGCAATGTAGATTGTATTAGTTTCAGAATTGATCAATATGTCACGTGGATTCTCTCCTACCTGTATTGTAGCAGTAACATTGTTTGATATGCCAGATATGACTGATATCGAGTGAGAATTTGAGTTGGAGGTGTATATTGTATTTGTATCTGGATTGACTGCAACATGCACAGGATCTGTTCCTACCTTAATGATAGAAACTGTCTTGTTTGTTTTTCCAGATATTACCGATACAGTATCTCCTGGAGTATGAGAAGTGTATATCATGTCAGTGTTGGGATTTACTGCAATACTGATTGGGGCAAATTCTGTTTTAATATCAAATCGCTTGGTAGAGTTTTGTACCGGCGGTGGACCAAGCGATGTAGGACCAGGTGCCCGGACTTCCTGCGCGTAAGTAATGCTTGTCTGTGCATTGACAGCAATTGACAGAACTGCAATAATTACAAGCAATAAAGATTTCATTTTAGCTGTATCTTAAACTCCCAGGGGCCACCAAATACTTCTACAATCATTTCAGCTGGTTTCATATAGTTAAAGGCTGTTTCAGATGCTTTTTCCGTCTTTTCTGCAGGACCTACAAATGAAGGATTTTTGATTTTTTGCCACACCATTTCTTGTATGACAAAGTTTAGCTCTTTTGATTTGGGATCTAACGGTCCCATTACACCAGACATGCCATAATGAAAATCAGTCATGTCAGAGTGGCCACCATGCCCCTCAAAATTTATGACAGTATAGGAGTTGCCCAAGTCATCCCATACTTTGATGTTTGGGCGTGCCATAGCCATGCCAAATGGCTGTTGGTTTTGAGGTACTTTTTCATTCATGTAAAAAATAAACTTGATTCCGTTATCATATATCTCAAGGGATGGAAATGTTAGAGAAAAAAGATCATTTTTTATTTGTTTTACAATCGGTATTACGTTGATTAATTTATTTAGCTGAGGAACATGCATGTGCATGGCCTCTTTTGGGATTTCAGAAAACTCGATTCTAGTATACTTGTCAATCAGGTACAGATCGGCAAAAGGATTTGCGTCAATGACTTGAAATGGAGTAGTGTTTGGCAAATCTAAATGAGGTATGTTAACTCCATCTCCTATGCTTACAATCAACCCCTCAAGTTTGTCTAATGCAAGATTTTCTTTTTTGTAAGAAAACAAATTCTTGTTAGTTCCCAATACCAGTCTTTCTGCTTTTATTGCATTGGCTTTGCTTACCTCGACTAATTCTCCTGTATTTCCACCCCGTATGTTAAGACAGACAAGATTGCTAAGCTGTATCAATGGTATTTTCCTGCTTGATTCATCATGGTATATCACATTAACATGAGATTTTGATTCAGGATCAAGTGGTAAACAAACAGCCCCGCTTGTACGGCATCCTGAAATCTTTACAATGTCACCACTTCGTACATTCATCATCTGCATCTGTTTTTTGTCAATTCTGACATGTGTCTTGCCCCAGTCTGTTGAATTGAAAGGATAAACCCGAAAAGTAAAAGATGGCATTTAGATAACAATAGGCTTCATTGTATGTCCTTTAAAAAATTGGCGCATAATTTTTCATGTTTTATCTTTAAAACCTGATCATTTGAATGCAATCAAATTCAAAAACTCCATTACCTCCCACGCTAATACCGCACTAAAACAAACTCCATGTCACTGAACCAAAAAACTCAGGCCACGAATATGAATTTGAGTTGATGCTGGCATACTGTGCCCTAGTGGTATTATTGAAACAAAACCAAAAACGTCAAACTGTTACAACTATTGAAAGACGTAGGTTTTCATTTTCTAAATTTCATCCTTTAAAACACAAGTATCAATACAATGCCAACTAACAGAACAGATATTGTAAACGGAAATTCTGGCACCTTTTGTTGATAATTTTGTGTTGATGTAACATTCCAATCACGTATATCTGAAATGAATTTTCCTGACGAATCCAGTATTTCTATCCTGTTGTTATCAGAATCTGCAACCAGTATGTTTCCGGAATTTTCCACTGCAATGTTTCCCGGATGGTTGAACTGTCCTTGCTCAGAACCAAATGAACCAAACTCATATTTGAAATTTCCTTGCTGATCAAATTTTTGTATTCTAGCTTGGTTATTTCCTGCAACAAAAATATTATTCAAGTTATCTATAACAATACCATATGCATCTGGAGCGTTATTTCCTTCCAGTGTTGCCTTGAGTGAAATTTTTGACACAAAGTGTCCATTGCTATCAAACTTTTGTATTCCATGAGTAATATCTGTAACATACACATAACTAGAACTATCCAATGCAATACGCCCAAGCTCATCAAATTGACCATCGTTAGTACCTCTTGAACCAAATTTTAGAAGAAAGTTTCCGCTAGAGTCAAATTTTTGGACTCGAGCATTTCCTACATCGGCTACATAGACAGAACCAGACTTGTCTACTGCCACACTTGCAGGATAACAAAAGTGTGCATTATCAGTACCAAACTCACCTGGAATTCCCAAAGTGAATAGATATACCCCGGAGCTTGAGAATTTTTGTATTCTATGGTTGTATGTATCTGCAACATAGACATTTCCAGAGG
>CAYUTC010000110.1:0-4086 GCA_964447595.1 uncultured Nitrosopumilaceae archaeon | reverse complement strand
CTACGTTAATCCTAGTTCCAGCAGATGACAGGGGAGTGTTATCAGAATTCCACACGTATGTCTCAATGTAATACGAGCCTGCAGTATCCGGAGTCCATGTTACTGATGGAGTATCCTTTCCACTCAAAAAGACTCCTTGATATTTACCGATAAATGCCACCTTGCCACCAAACTCCTTTACCTGGACATAGTAGACGTATGGTTGCATCGAGTTTGGTCCAATGTAGTTCAAGCTGCTAGATATCTTTACGATTGCACCAACTGGAATTTTAGAAAATGCAGTACCATTAGGATCCGTCACACCGGTGCTGCTTATCATGACTGGCAGCGATGCCACTACATTTGTGACATTGGTAAGCGTCGATTGGTAATGATCAGACTCGGCAACAACTGCATAGGATTTTGCCCTATCGCTTGATAACGATGTCATGTTAAAGGTGGTACTCTTGCCTGACCCAATGTCTCCAGCAGTTGTAGTGCCTATTGCAACCACCCTCTGGAATGCATCGTATGTTATTAGGTAGATTCTGGTATTGACAGAGGTATCATTTCCATTGTTTTTTATGGTTCCAGAAAATGTTGTCTTGTCTGAAATCTGTAAAATCCCAGGAGATATTTGTAAGACTTGAACTCGTGGGGATGCTGAAACAAAGCCTGCCATATTTACTGAAACCTTGGTTATTGATGGGTCAGCCTTTGTTGATGAGATTGAAAAGGGAGCCTGGCCATTTGGCGGAACCACTTGGAGCAGAGTGGTACCAGTCTTGTATTCCAGGGTGTTGTCATTTTGATCAAGGAAAAGTACCCCTACTTTGACACCAGTTACAGGAAAAAAGTTGCTGTTTTCAACTGTTCCAAGTACTACCGTAGTACCATCATCTGCCTTGTAGCTGTACGCATTACAGACTTGGACTGTCAGAGTGCTTGAAGGACCAGCAGTTCCCGCTCCACGGAAATTAGACTGATCACAGGGAGCAAGTTGAACATCTACTGCTGATGCCCATTCAACCGTAGTTGATAATAGTGCAATAATTGCCAAACTAGAAAGTATCAACATTTTCATACGTTCTACTTTTCCGTAAGTGATTAATCATGTGCGATATATTATATTGTATACAACGTGGGTAGGAAGCTTTTACTAAAAATTGCCAACTACAAAAAGAAGAATAAAAGTTGGTAATTTACTTGTGTTTTCTCATTGCAGTAATTACACACCAATAAACGAATCCTGGAATTAGACCAACCGCCAATGGTATGTATACGCCTGCTTGACTCCAATCTTGCATTTTTTAATTACCTAGCTACCACAAACAGCCATAGTATTTAAATCCATCTTTCAGAAATGCCATCTCTTTTTTAGATAAGATCCTAAATGTGCAAGCGATCATTCGTCTTTAAATAAACCACGTCCTGACTTGAAATTGGATTTGGAAATAACAATCGAACCATGGAAAGAGCTTGTCATACATGAAGTGCTTGAGCTAAAGTTCGATGACTGGCTAAGCCAGATAATTGCCAGTGCACGATCTGCTGGTGGAGGAATACCTACAATATTTTGGGCAGGAGGTATCTCATTTCATTTTGCAACATTTCCTGATACTGAAACCATCGTACAAGAAAAATTGAAGGGGCGAATTCATTACTCGTCTGTAACTTTTGCAATTAAAGAAAGGTTTGAAAAACAGGTAATGAGGGAGGGAGGTTCGGTCAACTTTACAGATGTCAGTCACAATGACATTTTCAGCAAGCTAGTTGAGAAGCTAAAAGCTAGCTCCAAGTTCAAGACCGATTAGGAAAAGATTTCATTTCTTCTTTATTTTGAAATAAACTAGACCAATTCCTATTCCGATCATGGCAAGGCCTATAACGAGATAGTATGGCGGGTCAGACTCGATTGGTACTATGAATATGCCTATTGTAATTATGGCAAGATAAAGCAACATGGTATAATCAAAGTCAAGCGCCATTCACTGTTGCACTCTATCTTCCATGTTATATACAATGCTCTGATTTTTAATTAACCTAGTTTGGCTTCATCAGAATTTTGCCAAAAAAGTTCCCCTTTAGCATCTTGGTGTGGGCCTCGGCTGCATTCTCAAATGAATAGGTTGAATCAATTATTGATTTTATTTTTCCCCGTGACATCCAAAACATCCCTTCCTCAAGCTCAGCACGAGTTCCCTGTGTTGCACCCAAGATATTTATTCCCTTGAAAAATATGTGCCTAAGATCAGTTGGTGCGTCATAACCAGTAGTGGAACCTGTAGTGACAAGAGTTGCACCATATTTTAGCAAGGTCAGTTCCTTGTTCCAGTGTGAGCCTCCAATGTGCTCAAAGATGAGATCAACACCTGGATTGGTTCCATTCTTTTTTGCAAGCTCCTTTGAGATTGCAAATACCTCCTTGTGCCAGTCATCTTTTCTGTGGTCAACTGCATAATCTGCACCAAGCTTTAGACATTCGTCAAGTTTGTTGGGACTAGCAGTGGCAATAACATCACAGTTATACAGCTTGGCAATCTGGATTCCAAATGTTCCCATCCCAGAACCCCCGCCCATTACAAGTACAGTCTGACCAGGCTTTATTTTTGCACGACCCACCAACATGTGCCATGATGTCATCAAAACCATCGAGGCTGCAGCAGCTTCTTCATAGCTAATGTTTTGTGGAATTTTTACTACATTTACTTCGGGCAGGTGAGTGTATTCACAATAGCCTCCCCACAACGGCCCTGTCTGAAATCCCCATACCTTTCTGTTGATACAATCGTATTCTCGCCCTTCTGTGCAAGCCATACAGACTCGACATGACAAGTTTCCGTGCGAGACAACCCTGTCTCCTACCTTGATATTTGTAACATCATCCCCTACTGCAACAACTTCTCCTGCAGCATCAGTTCCTGAAATATGCGGCATTGGGATTTGGATAGGTTTTCCCCTCATGCCCCAGATATCGTTATAGTTTAGCCCTGCAACGTTTACTTTGAAGACTATCTCGTTTGATTTTGGTTTTGGATCAGGTACTTCTTTTATTTGTAAGATCTTGGCGTAATCATCATCTGGGGCATACTTTTCGTATACTAACGCCTTCACAAATTATTCGTCATGTCCTCTCAATATTAAGAAAACGAATTTTGTGTTTTTTTTACGGTACGGTCATCTGCGAAGTGTCAATGTGCGGTTGGACCTTTTTCCATAACCATCCAAGTATTAGTCCATTTGAGATCCAGTAAATTGTCATTGTAATTGCAGATACAGTCCTAAACCCATTTACCAAGTCCATAGATATTGTGATTTTATCTGGATAAGGCGGCATTGCAAAAAATGCTATAGCCATCAACCCAGCATATCCTGCAATTGCCAAGAATTTCTTGCTTTTCATTTTTTTGTACAGAATTGAAAATCCAAGCGCCCCAAGACCAGATATTGCAAGAAATGCCACATACAAACTAGTCCTGAGCATTATGGTGGAGGGGTCTCCCACTGTTGGTGGATTTGCAGGATACTTGAGAAACGGGATAAAAAATACTGTAGCCCACATGATTCCAACAAGCAATAGTGCTTTTTTCATCTCATTTTGCGTAGGAAGAGCATGACGTGAATATGCATATACGATACCAAACAATGCGCCTGTAGCAATTCCCAAGATTGCACCTGCAACTAGAGACCCCTGCTTTTGCCATATTCTGTAATCTGAGAATTTTTCCCAAAACTGTGGCGTATCCTGTGCCTCACCTGAGGCAAACATTCGTTGGTTCTCAATTCCTATGGCATTGTCAAGATATGGTTCAACAAGAACAATGTTTGCAAAGCCATGAATCAATCCTGCCAATAAACCAGCAACTAGAACTATTACAACAAAATGAAGGGTTTTCATGGTACCGTCACACTAGTGGCATGGAAAACCAGAAGCATGTCGTATATCATGGGTCATTTCATGTAGATATATCTGACCGTATGCCTGTTGACCTTGCACAAGACTTGGGATTTGTCCTTGATCAAAGCCTACTGCAAAAAATCCTACTCCAAAAATTACAAGCAGAACTGCTACTGCAATAATTGAAACTTTGGCTTGTGCTTTGGTTA
>CAYUTC010000109.1:0-4093 GCA_964447595.1 uncultured Nitrosopumilaceae archaeon | reverse complement strand
CTACGTTTTTTGCTTTGATATAGATTCTATTGTAGAGTATTTGTTTTGATTCATATTTATGACAAAATTAGTTTTTGTGCCATCTACAATCACATTTGAGCGGCCCAGCTCCAAACCATTGGTCAAGTCAATAGCTCTGAAAGTATAAGATCCTATTTTCATATTCCAAAAATATGCCTCCCCATGAACGTTTATGGTTGATCGAGTCATTTTATTTCCCTTCTCATCAAAAAGGTCAATCACATATGGTCCACTAGTTGCAGTCAATATCTTTGATTGATTGTACACTTTTACAGTAACTAGGTCTTCCATTATAGAAGGCCACGGCGTGACAATCTTGAGTTCTTGCGAGTTGTCTGGTTGAACATATACAGGAGTATATGAATATGACAAGTTATCATCTATTCTTATCTTAACCTGATAGTAATTTTCATCCAAATTTGTAGAGGGGAGATAGAAGTGTCCTGTTTGCCCATCGATATCTGTGATTGAACTGCCTCTAGTCTTGTTATCTTGAGATAAAATGTCAACATTTGCCTGACGAAGTGGAGTTTGACCATCATTATAATATGCAGTAACTCTCATTGAACCCCCATCAGCTATAGTCATATCAAGTTCTTGGCCTGAGCTGTCAAGTATAACATAATCTGTACTTGAAAGCATTCCTCCTAGATAGACTTCTACTTTGTATTGATGATACAAGGGCAGCAATGAAACATCATAAGGATTTCCAGTTATAGATGCTATATCTCTAAAAGGTACTTTATTGTTATCGTGATAAATTTTAAGCGATACCGAAGAGTATTCTATGCGATTACCACCCGGATACTTCATGCTGATTATCAAATCGCCTGTTGGATTTGTATAGTTGACTATCTTTGTGGGAGAAGGCGATACCATTGATGTCTT
Organism: uncultured Nitrosopumilaceae archaeon; assembly: GCA_964447595.1. Classification (GTDB taxonomy): domain Archaea; phylum Thermoproteota; class Nitrososphaeria; order Nitrososphaerales; family Nitrosopumilaceae; genus Nitrosotalea. Next base: position 3,184 of record CAYUTC010000109.1, on the reverse strand, counting down.
GTACAAATCGACATGAGGCTTTGTCAAAGTGTGGGAAATCTGAACTGGCTGTAATAGACTTGCATTGACGGGTTTTATCATGACAGGAATATTTTTGCCAAGTCCTACTATGTCGGACAGTGTTGTGATTCGGATGTGTTTTGAATTTGCATAGTCAATAATACTTCCAAGCTCATCAAGTTCAGTGTTGTCAGGTGAGTCAACATACGTTCCGTTTTTAATTTTTGCAAAATTCTGAGGATGTAATAAGACTACATCGTATCCAAGTGCCTTGATGTGTGAGTTTATGCTATCAATTACCTTGTTTTTGGGAATCTTGGTCCACAAGGTCTCAGTTCCAATGTCAATTTGGAAATCAGTCATCGAAGGCATATGATACAATCCTAGTGAATCTTTGTTTGGTACAACTTTTCCTTTTGCAGTAACATATGAATACATGTCCCCAGAAACACCAGAACTAATTACCTGCATCTTTACCTGTTTTAGTGCTTTTAGTGTATAGTTATTGAACAAGTTGTAGGGTGTAATAAAGACAATAGGTTTTTGAGATATTGTTTTTTGCAATTCTTGGTTTGTATTGTTAAGTAGCATGACTTGTTGTACTTGATTAAGGTCTGCAAAATTCTCATGTTTCCAGCCGTGATTTGCCACCTCGATTCTAGGATTTCCTTTTTTTATAGTTTGTTTTAGATAAGATACCAGTGTCTTGTCATTGTGAAGATCATACCCGATGACTCCAATAGATAGACTAGCATTTTTCTTTTGAAATTCATCTAAAATTTTCATTTGTACATTGTGCAAGTAGTACGCTTCAACATCATCTAGTCTAAACACTATGCAAGGACATGTGTTTTTTGAAGTAGAAGAAACATTCGTAGTTTTTGGAACGATTGGACCAGTTTTGGAAATGTGATTTGTAGTTGTGGCAGTAGAGTTTGTAGCTAGAGCTGACTGTGTAATGGATAGTAGAAGAAAACCTAGTGCACAAAATGCAAAAATACTTTTATTTTTCATCTTGTCAACCATTGGTTTTTCTTATAGTTCCATATTGCAGGAAATATCAACCAAGATGTCACAAATGCAGTGAGGACATTCATGAGAGGTTTAAATTTCCAGTTCTTTGCGTTTTTGTCTCGAAATCTATAATCAAGACCATGAGCAAGAGCAATTGCTTGCATTCCTCCAATGTAACTAAGCGGAATCCAAATTGAATGGTGCAAAATTGGTTCATAGACAAAGACTGTCATAATGATAAATGGTGTGATAAATGCCATCATGAAATCCAGATAGAAGATTGTTGCCATGATTGGATTTCGTCTCCAAAAAAAGGTACTAACAAAGAAATTGACTCTGGTAGTTCCCTTTTTCCATCTTTGTTGTTGTCTTAGAAATCCTCTGAACTTTTCTGGAACATCGGTATATACAATAGCACTTGCAGCATAGACTGCCTTCCAGCTAAAAAGTGATTGTGCGGTCAATCCTCTGTCTTCTGCATCATCATAGTCTGCCATAGCTTTCATCAGTTTGTGAGAATATTGTGGAAGAGATGAGTACAGTTTTGGTAGTTCTTTTTTGCCCCAATTTGATGCCACTACAAATGAGGTAAGTTCCCTGTCTTCGCTATCATGAATTTTAGACCTTACCCAATATGGAACATAACTCTCGATTGCCTCACGTCTATATCCTGCAAGACAACCTGAGCAACACATCACAAGACCAAATACACTTTCGCATGCCTTTCGTATGTTAAAGGAATAATCATACCATACATCTTGGCATTTTGTGATTATGTTTTTCTGGGCATTCCAAACTTTGGCAAATCCTACTACGGCACCAACATCTAAATTTCCATTAAATGTCTTCATTATTTCAGAAATGGCATTTTTTTCAATTATGCTGTCAGAATCTACCAGAACAAGGAATTTGCCTGTTGATTGGTAAAAACCAATAGCCACAGCCTTTCTTTTACCTTCGTTTTCTTTGTGTATGACTTTGAGTGATGGATATTTTTTTTGTATGTTATCTAGAATTTCCTTTGATCCATCTTTGCTCCCATCATTTATCGCAATTACTTCAAGATTTTTGTATGTAGATGCATATATTGCATCAATTACCATCTCTATCATTGCCTTTTGATTATATACTGGAATTATTACTGTGACAAGTTCATTTCCTTCCTCTCCGGTTGCAGGGTTTTTGTAAAAGAACCATCCTACTGTTAGATAAAGAATTCCATATAGTGGAAGTATATCAGAATAAATTATCAGTGGTTCTCCGAGTTGCAAACCAAGATTGATATTATATACAACAAGGAAAAATCCCAGCCCTACAACTACCATTCTTACTAGCCATGCCTTTTTGCTAACTAGAATTCTACGTTTTGGAGATATTCTTTGAAATGACTTTTTGTTCTCAATTGACGAATAAACAGCATGTTGTAGTTCTGTTGTCATATTTTTTGTTCCTGTTTTACAGTAAGGTTAAGACCAGTTAGTTGTGAAGCACTAAACAGAATTACATGTCGTGATTTTATGTGTGAAACAAATTCAGATATATCTGAGATTGGAGTTGTATTATCAAAATTAATTATTACTGGATCATCAGATGATAAATTTTGAAAAAAGTCAGGAGTGTATTGCGTACCGTTGTATACGTTATCACTGAACTTTAGGAACTTTCCATTGTAGTATTTATTGTATTGAGTGTCATATGAGAAATCAGCTACAATTCCAGATTGGTTTAGGAGAGCGTAAATGTTCCTATCAGTATTACCATATGGAGCCTTGAATAATCGTGAATCAATTTGTCCTGCTTTATCTACAGCGTCTTTTCCTCCTTTTATCTCGTAAAGTTGATCAGAATAATCCTTGCCCGTTAGATTGGAATAATCATATGCAAGGCTTCCAACATCATTTCTTTCTGCCAGCTGTCTAACACACGATGGATACTTGTCTGCAACTTCACCTGTAACAAAAATTGTTGCCTGGATGTTTTTTTCCTCTAATGTTGACGAAAGATAATTGCACCATTGTGGAAGATTTTGTTCATCTTTGATTTCAAAAAACAGTAATGTAGCTAGTGGCTTTGGCTGAGGTAAATATGGTGGCAATATTATGAATATTCCCATTACAATTACTGTTGCAGTAGATATGATACCAACATGTGCTATTTTCATACAATCTCA
>CAYUTC010000108.1:0-4152 GCA_964447595.1 uncultured Nitrosopumilaceae archaeon | reverse complement strand
TCTTAATTACCTAGCTAATCACAAACTGCCATACTATTTAAATCCATCTTTCAGGGGTTCTGTCGGGTTGACGAGGTATGAATAAAATTCTTTTTAACATTCATCAGGTAATTTTTGAGGTTAGTCACTTCTAGGGTCATGGCTACAGAGTTTTCTCTTAAATCAAGATCACAGAATAATAATTCGATTGTCAATATTTTTAACCGCAAAGGAAAGCTTAACGCATTTTACTATTTATCATTGGCTAAGGAGCTAGTCCATCATCTCAATTATGCGATATTAGCAAAAGCACATACACAAATGTATCTGATGCATAAATGGTGGGCAAGGAAACCCCATAATGTAGTTCATGATTACATAGAGCGTTACACATCAAAAGGGGATATTATTTTAGATCCTTTTTGCGGAAGTGGTGTAACACCAATAGAAGCAATAAAAATGGGTCGTAAAGCGATAGGTGTTGACCTCGATCCCATAGCTACTTTCATAACTCAAATGACTGCAAGACCTATTCAACTAAAATCTATCCATACTACCCTTAATGAAATAAAAAATTCAATCTCAAAACAAATTCTTTCTTATTACATGACAGTATGTCCACAATGTCAGAGTGAACAACCATTAATTTGTTCAATTTGGGAAGCAGAAAACAAGAAACCAATAGAACTTAGAATTTTTTGTGAAAAATGTGATGAATATGTACACAAAAAACCAGATTTAATTGATATTGGGAAATTAGAGAAAATACAGGCTGAGAAGATTCCTTACTGGTATCCAGAGGTAAGACTAAGGTATAATGGAGAAGGATTTTTGAAAAGGGAAAAAGCAGAAACCCTTGACGACTTATTCACGAAAAGAAATCTTATCTGTTTATCAATTCTCTTTAATGAAATTAATAAGATAAAAGACAAAGATATTAGGGAGTTATTCTGTTTTGGTTTTACTTCAATGTTGCATTTAGCAAGTAAGATGACACCTGATCGTCCATCACGTCCTTATAGTTCTTTTTGGGCGTTACAGAGTTTTTGGATGCCACCTAAGAATATGGAATCAAATGTTTGGGCATTATTTGAAAATGCGATAGCAGGCAAACAGGGCTTAGTTGTGGGTAAAGAAGATTCGAATAGCCAAATCAAGCAATTTAGGGAAGTAAAGGATTTTACCGAACTAAAAACAAAATCGGATGCTAATTTTCTTGTTTTGAATCAATCATCCTTAGATTTATCCAATATAGAATCTGATTCAATCGATTATGTTTTCACTGACCCACCATACGGTGGGGCAGTTCAATATTTTGAGTTAAGCACACTTTGGTGTGCATGGTTAAACCAAAAAGGTGATTTTTGTCTTGATTATAATGGGGAAATCACTATCAATCCTCAACAGCATAAAGACTTTGATTATTACCATAAAATGCTTCATTCGGCTTTTCGAGAGATTTACAGAGTATTACGACCAACCAAGTACATGACTGTAACATTTCATAACACGGACATAAAGATCTATAATTCTGTGATTAGAGCATGCGTTATTGCTGGATTTGATATTGAAAAAATAGTTTATCAACCGCCAGCAAGACCGTCTGCTAAACAACTTCTTCAACCTCAAGGAAGTGCAATAGGTGATTATTATATCAGATTTAAAAAACCACTTACAACACGCAAGCAAGTTTCTGAGGAAGAAATTGACAAAGAAAACTTTTCAAGAATTATTACTGAATCCATAAAGAAAATACTTGCCGAGAGAGGCGAACCGACCACATACTCAATAATTATCAATTCATACGCAGAGATATATCAAAAACTCAAAGATAGTGGTTATCTTTTTAGTGCATCAAAAGGATTAAACGATATTCTAAGAGAGAGATTAAACAAGGATTTTGTTCTCAAAAACGGTAAATGGTGGTTCAAAGACGAATCCGTTGTCAGACACATACAAAACGTTCCTCTTAATGAAAGAGTCGAGTCTGCTGTCATTACGGTATTATATAAAAAAATCAAAGTATCCTTTGATGAGATTTTACAAGAAATATTCATACAGTTTCCAAATGCCCTTACGCCTGAAACGTCAAGTATAATGTCAGTTTTGAAAGAATATGCAGAACCTAAGAATGGCAAGTGGCTACTAAAGGCTGGAATACAACAAGATTACAGTATGCACGATCAAATGGTAGAGTACCTAGCAATATTAGGTAAGAAACTTGGATTTGGCGTTCATGCTGATATAGATAAATGGCGAGATTACGATTTTCCGTTTAGTAATAAAATACCAAAAGAAAAACTAGACAGAATAAAAGAAATCGATTGTGTTTGGTTTGATAAGAACAGAATCCTATATGATTTTGAGGTTGAACATAGTACAGGAATAACCGAAGCAATAGTAAGAGGATCAAATATTCCATACTCAACTAAGAAATTCATTATCATACCAGAAAGTCGAGAAAGAAAACTTGCACAAAAAATATCTGAACCATTAATCAAAGAGAAATTAAAGACAGATAATTGGAGTTTCATTCGATACAATGATTTTCTCTCATACTATGAGAAAAACAAGAATAAGAAAAAGATCAGTGTGAAGGAATTAGAAAAACTAAACAAGCATCCAAACCCACCTAGACAAACTGATATGTCAGACTTCTTTTCTTAGGAAGGTTTTACTTCAATTCTTTTACCTTCTATGATAAACTTGATCTTCTCAGGTTTACCCATCTTTTCAAGTATGGGCTTTGGCATCTTGATCTGTGACCCTTTTGCTTCGTCATAATGAACATTGACAGTAAACTCTTTTGCATCCTTACTCCACTTGGGCATGTACATTATAGATTCCAAAACACTGTCATTTAAACCGAGCGGATAACCAAACCCTTATATTATATCCGAGCGGATATAATACATGCAAGAATTGAACCAAAGAGAAATTCGGGCAAGACAGATGATGCAGATGTCAGGTTATGTATTACAGTTTGAACAAAATAAATTCAAGGTAAGATCACAGACGAATCCAGACAAGTTTTACATTGTATCTAGGACAGGAAACGGTCTTGTATGCGAGTGCAAAGATCATGAAGTTAGAAAGGCAGACTGTAAGCATATTAAAATAGTTTTGAACGTAATCATGAAGAACAAATGTTATCAGAATAACACTTTTCGTATCATGGAGAGGGCAAAACTCAAACTATGCAAATATTGTGATTCTGGCAAAATAGTAAAGAATGGTTTAAGAAAGACAAAGAAAGGTACGATTCAAATTTTCAAATGTCTTGACTGTAAAAAGAAGTTCTCAGAAAGCATAGGATTTGAAAGAATGAGAAACAATGAAGGAATTATCACAAGTGCATTACAGATGTATTACTCTGGAATGTCTGTTAGGGATATAGAAACCCATTTTGAGATGCTAGGGATAAAAGTTGACCATTCCAGTATCTATGACTGGATATGCAAATATTCTTCGTTAACCTCTCAATATCTTAACCAAATTGTACCCAGAGTAGGAAATTGGGTAAGGGCAGATGAGGTTTGGATTAAGGTTGCAGGACAGCAAAAGTATCTGTTTGCAAGTATGGATGATGATACAAGATACTGGTTAGCATCGGATCTTGCTAATACTAAATATCAGCACAACGCAGACAAGCTTTTAGAACTTACCAAACAAACAATAGGAAAGAACCCAAAGCATTTCATAACTGATGGATTGCCAGCATATAGAAAGTCGTCAAGAAGGGTATTTGGCAAAAAGACAACTCATACAAGACATATCCATATTCAGCATGACTTGAACAATAACAAAATGGAGAGATTGAACGGTGAGATCAGAGACAGGGAAAAGGTATTTCGTGGCTTGAAGAAAAATGACACTCCCATCTTGGAAGGATTAAAGGCGTACTACAATTACACAAAAAAGCACGGTGCATTGAAAGGGAAAACTCCTGCTGAGTCTGCTTTGATAGAAGTTGATGGTAAGAACAAATGGAAAACCATCATTCAAAATGCCAGTCTCTACAAACAAAACCACGCCTAAATTTTAATTTATTTTATCAACAGATTTCAGATCAAATTTTGGAGAATTTTTTATTCATACCTCGTCAACCCGACAGAACCCTTTCAGGAATGCTTTTCAATAACATGATCTTCTGAATCGATAACTTCTTTAAAT
>CAYUTC010000107.1:0-4185 GCA_964447595.1 uncultured Nitrosopumilaceae archaeon | reverse complement strand
CTGTGAGGATAGGACAGCTCACGCGTAATCAAGATTTGAAATTATCATTTCCTGAATCTGTTGCCAGTTAGGATCATTGAGTTTGTTCCACTTTTCATAATATACGACATCTTTCAAGTCTAGTCGTGGTAGCCAGCCTGCACTCTCTAAATCAGGTTTTTCTGCAAACTTGGATACATGTCCAAGACACAAATACGCTACTGGAACCACATGATCCGGAATATCTAGAATTTTTTTCAAATCATCATTTGAAAGTATGCTAACCCAGCCAACCCCTACTCCTTCAGCTCTTGCAGCAAGCCATAGATTCTGAATCGCACAGCAAACACTATAGATTCCAGTCTCAGGAATGCTACTCCTTCCTATTACAAATGGTCCAAACTTGGAAGGATCATAAGTAACACAAACGTTTACTGCAGAATCTAAAATTCCTTCCAGTCTTAAGGAAAGATATCTAGATCTCTTGGGATCTTTTATCAGATTTGATGATCGCATTCTTTCAGCATCAAATGATTCCTTGACACTCTTTCTTGTTTTAATATCTTTTATCAGAATAAAATTCCAAGGCTGGGAAAAACCAACTGATGGCGCATGATGTGCTGCATTGAGTATTTTGGACAAAACCTTTTCATCTATTGGCTCAGACGTAAAATGAGATCTTACGTCGCGTCTTGAAAAGACTGCTTTGTAAAATCCATTTTTTTCTTCCGGTGAAAAATCACCAACCATGTGGTAATCAATTAGAGCATTGCATATTATTCTTGTTCTATCCTTAACGTTAATAACGGCTACAAAATGGTCGTATTCTATCGGGCCGATAGTCTAGTCTGGTTAGGATACCTCCCTGACACGGAGGTGGTCGAGAGTTCAAATCTCTCTCGGCCCATTTCTTTTTATTTAATGAAGGTAACAAAAAACATGGTAAAATTCACACCAAAAGAGATCAAGTTTTTGAAATCCAATGAAGGATGCCGAATCGCAACATGTGCAAAAGATGTACCTCATATTGCTCCTGTTACCTATTATTTTGAAGATGGATACTTTTATTTTGCAACTGATTACGATACCAAAAAGTATGCCAATCTCAAAAAGAACAACAAGATAGCTATATCAGTTGATATCTATTCTCCTGGAAAACACAAAGCAGTCATAGTACAAGGAACCACAACTTTCATTGAGAAAGGACGTGAGTTCAAGCGCCTATATGACATTTTTTACAAGAACTTTGCTTGGGTACGAGCAATGCCTTGGAAAGAAGGCGAAGCTCCTTTTGTAAAGATTACCTCAAAAAAGAAAGTTAGTTGGGTCTAAGTCTAGCCAAGAAACCGATCAAAGTCTTTTGTGATCAAAGTAAGTGTTGATTCGATTGTTACTTGACCTTTGGACTCGTACTTTACTGATTCTCCTTTGATTATTGAGTTGTATACATCAGTAATTTTTGGGGTATCCACTAGCTGGAACGTATCTGTAATGGTAGTGTTTCCACCCGGAAACAATGCAGGTCTTCCTGCCATGGGTATATCTTGAACACTGTAATGGCCCTGGCCAAGATCTTGACCATTTGCATACAATTCATAATCAATTGTTGAAATTGTCGAAGTAACAGTTGTTGGATTTACAAGTAGATAATCAATTTCAAGACTTGCACGATTGTTTATTTTATCTATATTTGAAACCTTTACATTTTCAAGTTCAATGTTTACTTGTTGTAATGTGGGTTGATAGCTACCTGCATAAAGATAGAAAAAGAGCATAAGGCCACCCAAACCTGCAAAAGCTGCCATTATTACTGCACGTCCCTTACTTACCAAATCTAAAACCTACGGGACCTAATGAATTAAAAAACCTTCTTCGGCTGACTTCCGTTAATTATGACAGAAGTTGTAGATGAGAATAGATATTATTTGTTAACTTTGGTATAGAGACATGTTGATTTCTGATGCACTAATCATGTGGGCACATCTTGTTGCTGCATCTATTTGGGTTGGAGGTTCAATATTCATAGGAATAGTACTAGCTCCACTTCTCAAGACAATCTCTGATTCTATGGAAGGTAGATTGTCCATAATGATTCGCGTAGGACGCAAATTCAATAAAATCGCAGTACCGTCATTAATAATACTCATTGCAACCGGTCTATACAACTCAAGTGGATATTTGAGCAAACCATCATTGTTTCTTTCAACAAACTATGGCCTACTCTTGATAACAAAAATTGTCCTTGTTGTAATTTTGATTATTACCTTTTTAATTCATGTCAGATTAATTAGAGTGGAAGTAGAAAAACGGATTGAATCAAAGAAACTTTCTTCTGAAACCATTCAAAAACTTCGCTCAAAAATTATTTTGCTTGGAAGAATCACTGTAATAGTTTCGGTAGCAATATTGTTTGTGGCTGCTTTACTGCATTCAGGAGTTTGAATTACCGGATATTCTTACTTCAAAACCATTGTCAAGCTTTCCTATTCCGTATTTGCAACCAGTAATTTTTGATGCAACAAAGAGATTTGTTTCCAAATGTTTTGTTATTTGTTTTATCCTAAAAACTGAGGTATCTTTAATCAATGAAAGCGGAACAACTAGCATATCCGAAAGAAACAGATCTACTCCAAGATCTGATTCTACAAATTTATTTACAACATGCTCACCAATTCCGTTTAGAGTTTTTTGATATATTGCATCTACTCCTATTATGGACTCCTTATCATAGGAATAAACAAGAAAAGAACACCCTTTGTCAGTAGCATCTTCTTCTAAAACTGAATACTCACACTGGAATCCATTTCTCTCTAATAGTATCAATGCTTTCTTAGCTTCATTCTCAATCTGGTCTTTTGGTAGCTTGGAATAAGAACACAATAATTTTGCAGTTCTTGTCGTTTTTTCGGTAAGTGAAAGCGGTTCCAAATTTGTACTAGACAATATCTCTGAGTCTATTGTTCCACCGCCTTTTGGATAATAACCTCGCTTTTTTATGTCAAGTGTAAAGTTAATTCCAATTCTAGAATATGCCTCATGTAACACGAATTTGGTGTAATTTGAGGTAGGACTCCACAGAACATCTGTACCACCTGTAATTGATATCTTCAAATTTTTCTTCATCAGGGAAACTGCTGGAATTAAAACCTGTAAAATCAGAGGTATGCTTCCAGCAGTACCAACATCTTCTTGCAACTCCATTGAAATTCCTTCTGACGGGGTAAAACTAAGAGAAGTAGAGTTGACATGTAAGCCATCAACTTTTGCTTGGCAAATTTGTGCAAGAATTTTAATTCCAAGCATGTGTTGTGGTCTGAGGCCTGGAACTTTTCTATTCTTTCTAATATTTTCAATTCGTACTGGCTTTCCAGTTATGGCAGATAGTGTAACTACTGATCTAATGATCTGACCACCGCCTTCTCCAAACGAGCCGTCGATTTTGATTGATTCCATACAAAGTAAACTTGATTTTAGATTTTAATTAATGTAGGCAATACTTTTCATGTGATCAGAACCATTGATCTTGTAACTATATAGTTCACGTGTCGTATATAGGTGAGACATTTAACTATGAAGTATAAATTAAAATCATATGACACAGTGGACATCATGGATAAAATCAAACGAAAAAGAAATTCTATCAATATTAAACGATCTTGCTTGCAAGGCTGAAGAAGCGTCAAAATTGTTGGTTGAATTGTTTTCAGATTTTGAAAAACTAAATGAAAAACACCCCCAAATCAAAAAAATAGAGAGAGAAGCAGACAAGCTTACACATTCAGTCTTCGAAGAGCTGAACAAGACATTCATCACACCGTTTGATAGGGAAGATATCTCTCGTATCGCATCCAAAACAGATGATATTATTGATTACATTGAAGGCATTTCAGGTAGAATAGTCAATTTCAAGATAAAATCACCTCCTCCGTACATGTTAGAGTTGGCAAAAGAGCTCCAAAATGCCACAAAGGAAATCAACTTTATGATTACTCGTTTGAACAAAGTAAAGGCAGACAAATCTATAATTGATCATTGCCGCGCAGTTAATGAAATAGAACATAGAGCTGATGATATTTACCGCAAGGCAGTAGGCGAATTATTAGAGACAAATGATGTTATCAACATTATAAAACTGAAAGATATCTATGAATCATTAGAGGAAGCCTCTGACAGATGTCTTGATGTGGCTGATTCTGTAGAGGACGT
>CAYUTC010000106.1:0-4211 GCA_964447595.1 uncultured Nitrosopumilaceae archaeon | reverse complement strand
ACACAATTATTATTTATCCAGAAATAGCATAAAATAGTGATATGTGCTCTATAATAGGATATTTGGGTCTTGATCAAGCTGCACCCATATTAGTTAAAGGACTAAAACGCATGGAGTATCGCGGTTATGATAGTGTTGGAGTTGCCACATTTACAAATAAAGAGATTTCAGTAAGAAAAGGCGTAGGCAAAGTTCTCGAGGTAAATAAAACTGTAAAACTTGACGAGCTTTCTGGAACAGTGGGAATAGGCCATACAAGATGGGCTACACATGGAATGGTAACTGACACAAATGCACATCCTCATCCTTCAAGTACAGGCGAGATAGCTATTGTGCACAATGGCATAATTGAAAATCACGAAGAATTGAAAAAAGATCTACAGCAAAAAGGATACACATTCAAAAGTCAGACAGACAGTGAAGTAATTGCTAATCTTCTTCAGTATCACTATGATAAAGTTAGAGACATAAAACAATCTATTATTGAAACAGTTTTGCAATTAAAGGGAAATTATGCTTTCGTAGCTATCTTTGAAGATGGAACATTAGCAGCAGCAAGACTTCATGAACCTCTCATACTTGGAATTGCAAAAGAAGGATATTTCATCTCGAGTGATGTGTTAGGATTTGTAGAACATACAGATGAGGTAGTTTATTTAGATAATAGAGAATTTGTCATTATAGGCAAATCAGGAATTAAGATCTTTGATTTTGATGCAAATCCAGTACAACATCAAATTACCAAAGTATCTAAGGAATTTGCTGATGTGTACAAAGGTGAATATGCACACTTCACACTCAAAGAAATATCAGAACAACCTTCTACAATACCAGACTCTGGAAACAATACAAAGCTCGAGCTTGATTTGGCTACTGATTTTGTTAAACATGCAAAAACAGTTTACATAACAGGAAGTGGAACTAGTTATAATGCAGCACTAATAGCCAAATTTCTTTTTTCAAAATATGCCAAGATCAAGATTGAACCAATCATATCTAGTGAAGTACAGTTCTCACCAGACATATTTGAACAGCAGTCTATTCTAATAGCCCTTTCTCAAAGCGGTGAAAGTGCTGATGTATTGGAAGCTGTAAATATTGCAAAAAAAGCTGGAGCAAAGATAATCTCCATCGTCAACATAATGACCTCATCACTTGTTCAATTATCATCAATTTCCATAGGATTAGGGTGCGGTCCCGAGATAGGAGTTGCTGCGACTAAGAGCTTTACATCGCAACTTGCCATATTATATAAAATGATGGATAAGGTTTGTGGAGGTTGCATTAATTTAGACCTGAACAAGGTATCAGAATCAATAAAAAAGATCCTATCAGATCATTCCAAGATACAAGAGGTAGCAAAGAAACTCAGAGATGTTTCTGACATTTACGTGCTTGGAAGGGGAATTCATTACCCAATAGCAACCGAAGCCTCACTAAAACTCAAAGAATTAACATACATTCATGCAGAAGGACTTCCAGGTGGAGAGTTAAAACATGGGCCGCTTGCGTTGATGGATTCGAATACCTATGTGCTTATGATCAACCCCACTGATTCTACTTATTCAGATACTCTGACTAGTGCAAGAGAAATCAAGGCAAGAGGAGCAAAGGTGATCGGAATTTCAGATAAACCAAGTGATGCCTATGACTATTGGATTGAGATACCACAAGTAGACGAATCAGTGTACCCATTAATAGAAATAGTACCTGTACAGCTTTTGGCATATTACGCAGCTGTTGAAAAAGATACAGATCCTGACTATCCAAGAAATCTAGCAAAATCAGTAACAGTCAAGTAATTCTTTTGTATTCTTGTTCGGTAAGAACAAGTAATCTTTCTGCATCAAGTCCTGCCTTTAACATACAAGCAATTGAAGAACCTCCTGCGCCTGCCCCTTCTTTGATAAATCCTTCTGCATATGAGCGGAGTCCGGAGATCTTTGATTCACCTAACTTGAGTTTGGCTACAAGAATTGGGATATCAAATATTTGTTTAACAGTCTCTGCCAAATTTGCAGATAAATCATCTACTACATATGATGTTGTGCTTATGACTGTGTTTTTACCACCGAATCCTAGATTTTTTGCAAGAGCTAAAACTGCAGCCATCTGAGTCCCACCTGCCAACATTACTTTTGATATTTCTGATGCAGTGCTAAGTATACCTGCAATAGTTGGTATCATTGGATCACCTAACTGTGCAACTACACCAAAAGGATCTTGTGACTGCAATCTTTTCAATGCATTTTTGACAATTTCATTTTTTAATTCTAGTGGATTGTTAGGCATACTGCTACTTACATGTGATTTTATACCTAGTCCTTCAAGAACCCCAAGAGCAGTAGTAGTTCCTCCAGGAATGCTTTCTCCTATAATTAAACAATCAGTCATGGCTCCAAGAAATCTTCCGATTATTCTTCCATGTTCTACTGCTTTTCTCACTTCATCTTCTTCTAGTGCAGCCTCATTTGCAATGTTTTTTCCATATTGCAGGCCCATATCGACAAATGGAAGTTTTGGAGAGATTTTACTTCCAGCGTTTATTACAATGCTTGGTATACTTGCAGCTTCCAACGCAGTTTTTGTCAAAAGCGCTGGCGTAGGTTTTCCATCTGGTGTCATTGGAATAACTGAAATGCTTTTACAGTGTCCATAGTGAATAAATTCTGCATCTGCAGGTCCTGTGTATTTTATCAAATCAGGGTGTTCTCCTGCAACAGTAATTCCTGGTATTTCAGAGGTTGCTGTATACGATATTACTAAAGCAAAACCAAATCTTTTTTGTTTTGTTTGATTGATGAAATCTAGGCCGTTTTGTTTATTTCCTAGTATTTCTACATCTTGCAAATGTCAATCACTACTCATAAATTCTAAAAATTCATCTTCTGTTCTAGGTTGCAGGACAAAGTTGGTTTTTTTCTCTCTGCCTAGAGTGGAAGTTGGTGAATTGCCGTAATTATGACCTGGATAAAGTACCAAATTTTCATTCATTTTGTAGATCACATCAAATAAGCTGTGGTAAAGTTCTCTTGCATCGCCCTCTGGAAGGTCAACCCTTCCACAGTTGCCTACAAAAAGAGTATCGCCTGAAAAAATCTTGCCATCACCTACAAAACACATGCTATCTTTAGAATGCCCAGGGGTGTGAATTGCAGTTAGTTCTGAATTTCCAAATTTTATCTTGTCACCGTCTGATAAAGTTACATCATTTTTGAGAGATGAGGCTTTGTGTTGCATTATCTTAGAGTTAGTCTTTTTGACAATTGCATCATTACCAATTGTATGATCAAAATGGTGATGTGTATTTATGACATATTTTACTTGTAGATTGTTTTTCTCTACTACATCTAGTACCAAATCCAGGTCCCATGATGGGTCTATAATTACAGCTTCGCCTGTCTGTTCATCCTCTAATACATAGGTAAAATTCTGCATGCCACCCACTTCGAGTTGATGTACTTTCATAGTACACCAATCTCTGCTTCAGGTGGTATGCCTATCTTTTCCACTATTATTGTACCACACATATCTTCTCGTTTTGGCATTCCAATTTTCATTTTATGGTATGTGATTGTTAGATCTGCTTTTACACATTTATTGGCTATTTTTCCTGTATCAGGGTCTAATCCAGATGGTATATCAACTGCTAACTTGAATGCGGGGGATTTATTTATCATGTCAATTGCAGAAGCAAATGGTTCTCTTATATCACCAGAGACACCAGTTCCCAATATTCCATCTACAATTATATCCGCATCAAGTATGATTTGTTTTGGATCTGAAGTAATAAGAAGATTAACAGAGTCCATTTTTTCTAGTAGTTTCCAGTTAGATTTTGCCTCATCAGTTTTTATTTTATCTGGATTTCCAAGTAAAATTATGCTTGGTTTGCATCCAAATCCAGCCAAATGTCTTGCCACCACGAAAGCATCACCACCATTATTTCCCAAACCAGCAAATACTGTAACTTTTTTTTCGTAAATATTGTCAAATTTTTTGAGAAGATGCCTTGTTGTTATTGCTCCTGCATTTTCCATCATTAGTTTTCTTGGAAAGCCCATTTGATGTCCGTTTTCTTCTATTTGCATCATCTGTTTTACTGTGATCTCCACATGTTTGGAGAATTTCATGTTAAATAAGGGCTTTACCAAATTGTTACTAAACTAATTTTTTAATTTATTTTCAAAAACTGTCAATGCGGGAGAAGG
>CAYUTC010000105.1:0-4257 GCA_964447595.1 uncultured Nitrosopumilaceae archaeon | reverse complement strand
ACACTTGTGACTAACCTAAATGAGAAAATAGGTTCAACAGTTTCTGGTACTTCACCGTTTGTGGGTTCCTTAGATAATTTGAAAATCATGAATTACTTGATGTCATCTGCGGATTTCCAAAAGCTGTATGCATCACCCAATCTTTTTGCGCCTATCCTACTACCTGCAATTCCAACCTACAGAGGGATTAGCTTATCTTGGCTTCCTGTGATTGGAGCAGTCGGATATAACGTATACAGAGATGGGGTAAAGATAAATTCAGTACTGGATCCTTCTTCAAGCTACTTTGATTATGATCTCGGGCCATCGGAATCCCACTCTTACTCTATCATAGCAGTAAATGCGGCAGGAGGAATTTCTACTTCTAAGGTAAATGCAAGTACGTTAGGAACACCGTTGAATTTTCCTTTTAGAATCATATCCTTTTCCCCAAATATGACAATTGGGAATGATATGGATGTATTGAAATCGAATCTAGTAAAAGGAGACGGAGTGACAAACATTCGTGTTAATTTTATTGAATATATTCAAAATAATCTAAACATTACCGGCCTAAGACACTTTCCTTTCAGTCCCAGAATAGGAAACGTTAATACTAGTTGCAATTTGGGACCCGTTTCATCGATTAGTCAAGAAGTAAATCAATCTATCACAGCCAACCAAACTGGATACTATATAGATGCCATAGTTTATGACATCGAGGGTTGGTGTTGGACGCCACTTACAGAACAACAAAATTATGTATCTGCAATAGATAATGCTTCAAAGATCGTTCACAATAGTGGGTTTAAGTTTGGAGTTGTGCCAACACGTGCTGAACTAAGACAATGGTACCCTAACATACATTGGAATAATGTTGATTATCTCTTCATACAGTTCCACAAATCGGTCATGAGACCGGAAAGCAACTATACTCTTTTTGATTCTACATATATGACAGATGTTACAAATATCATAAACTTTGCCAGATCTCAAAATCCCAACATTCAGATTTTATTAAATTTTGATCCAAACTGGGAACCTGTGGGAGCAATGGTATATGTATTGAATCAATTCAAGAATATAGTGCAAGGAGTAGACTTCTATGACATACCGTTAAATGATAGTAATAACCTAAGTTCTCCATATCCTGACTTCAACACTCCAGATATGAACAATCAATTCCTTAAAGCAATCAAGTCTTTTAGTCTGCCACCACCTACAACAATCACAATTGTCACAAATGCTTCATCAGTACTCTGGGATCATGGCATTGCACTAAGTGGTAACTTGACTGATTCCAATGGCAAAGGGCTTGGCGGTATGGCAATAACCATAAACGGAACAGGTGTTGGTGGCAATAAACAAGTTGTCACAAATCCTGACGGTACCTTTAACTATGTATTTGCTGCACCATCGTCTGTCTCAACTGGCTGGACAGTCCAAGCCCAGTTTGCAGGCTCTAAGACATATGCTTCTTCCATATCACCAATCTCAACCTTTAGTACCACTAAACATGGAGTCATAATCTCCCTCATAATGCAGCCAATGTCTCTAACTACCAGCTCACCTTACAAGATATATGGTCTTTTGACTGATTATAATGATCAAACTCCGATGGGCTCAAAGACAATAACATTTACTGCAGCATCACCAATAGTTATTTCAAACGCAATCACAGACAATAGTGGGTCTTATTCTGTTGGGGGCTTGGTTGCTCCAACAAAATCTGGAATATATGGAATACAAGCTAGTTTTGCAGGAGATTCACTTTATCTTGCTAAACAGAGTTTGGTAAAGTTGTTGACAGTAAATTAGTCTAAAAAATAAAGCGTTAATATTGAACTGAACCAACTACATAAGAATTGTAATTTATCGTCTTGCAATAAAAATAACATTACCTAATAGTCAATATTTAACCTTTGATTGTTTGATGTGTCCAAACAAATACTTATTTTAAAAAAAATAGTACAAAAATAGTGGCAACAGAAAAAGCTGAAATTAGAAAAACATCCGATGAGAGTGGTTTACTATCCAAGTCTTTACCACATAATAGAAAAAACAATTTGTTGAAGGGAGGAACGATGTATGTTAATACATCTTCTCCATATAACACTAGAATAAGCAAACTTCACGAAGAATTTGAAAAAGGAGAAGGGCAAACAAGCGGATGGACCATTATAGAAGATCGTCACAAAACCAAATTAATTTTAGAATTAATTGGAGACAGTGATAAGATGAACATAATTCATGCAGTTATGGAACTGCCGATGGCGATTTTAGATATCTTAGAGAGGTGCAAGATTCCTAAAACATCTGCCTATCGAAAGATAAATGAATTGATTCAATATGGTTTCCTTGTTTTTTGCGGATATGGTATTTCAAGTGATCGGAGGAAAGTAAAAAAATATAGAGCCTACTTTACGAAAGCTCGAATAGAGGTAGAGAAAGATCACACGGTAGTAATGATTCAATTAACAAAATTTCTTCAACCACAATATTAATGCAGAGGACCATTCGTTAATAATTTGTGCTTGATTTCCACTTGAAAGATCATAATAGCATATTGTTTAAGAATCTAGAGAATAAAGACAGAAATTGAATCAAGTATTTAGCAATTCTCAAGGCAGGCTCATTTTCTTGTCTGATATCTTGAAGCTTATATTATTGATATGAATCAATATATTCGTGGCAGTTAGATTTACTAAAAATAACAAATTAGATATCAGATCCATTTTGTCAAAATTAAATGTCAGTTACGAGACGGAAGGTAACGAGTTTAAAAAGGTAAATGGCATATCATCACTTACAATTGCAACTACCTGTGATCTCACATTCTGTGCGGCTGAAGGAGATGAGGCTGTCAAACTTATCTCACATTCTGGTGGAGGGATCATACTTTGTAAAAAAAGCTTGCATGGAATTATACATCCCAAAAAAGATGCGTTGTTAATTTTCCTTGATAATCCAAAATTTGTTTTTGTAAAAGTAGCTAATAAAATATTTACAAAGAAAAAGCTGGTTGGCATTTCTCCAAAGGCGGTAATATCTAAAACAGCCAGGGTGGGGGCACGATGCTATATAGGTCCGTATACTGTAATAGGCGAAAATTGCAAAATTGGAAATGATACAATAATCTATGACAGGGTTAGTCTTGTAAGAAACTGCATTATTGGAAACAGATGTATCATAAATTCTGGCGTGACGTTAGGAGATGATGGCTTTGCTTACGAGAGAGATGAAACAAGACTAGAATTATTTCCACATTTTGGCAAGGTAGTAATTGGTAACGATGTAGAGATATGCGCAAACAGCCATATTGCGCGAGGTTCTCTATCAGATACTGTGATAGGCGATGGCACGAAAATAGATTCCATGGTACACATTTCACATAATGTAGTTGTCGGTAAAAACTGCCAGATTACTGCAGGCGTAGTCATTGGAGGAAGCACGATATTAGGAGATTCGTCTTGGGTTGGACTCAATGCAACCTTAAAAAATAAGATCAAGATAGGAAATAACGTTCTTGTAGCATCTGGGGCATCCGTAATACATGATGTTCCTTCTGGTGATATAGTTGCAGGTGTTCCGGCAAAGTCAATAAAAGAAAAAGTAACTGCTAGCTCTGATAAAATATATCGCATGGCTGGCCAGTAAAATAATCTACCTATCGTTTAGTTACAGTTCATATATACTACATCAGAAAGGACATCCCCCAAATGTTTATTTTTAAATTTTACGCACTAATCATACTGATTAGTTGTACGCAATCAATAAATTCAAAAAAATAAAGCAAATTCATGCAAAAAATAGAACTTCGTTCCATAGTAATTTTACCAAGTCATCCAATATGGAAATTCTCTGGAGATTTAGGATTTGTATTGAGCGGCAGAAATGCAGAAATGGTGTTAATTGCTAATAGTCGATTTAAAAATCAAAACAACAGAGTTCGATTCCGACTTGTTAATCTCAATTCTTGCCAATTCTCCCATTATGTAAACCCAAGTTACACGCTGAAAGATAATAATTTTTCATCTTATACACATCCTGTGAAAGGCTGCGTGAGATGTAGCGTGACTAGAGAGGTGCCGGCGTATTGAGGACCTCAATTTTAACCAAATCACTATCATCTTTTCTGATTATAATAATGGCATTTACCCTTATACCAAATGATATGTCTACATGGATAAATCTTAACTACAAATCAAGTACAGAATCTAGTCTAGCATTTGCGTCTTCTAGCACCCCACTTGGTGGTACAAATACTACTGTGGCCCT
>CAYUTC010000104.1:0-4342 GCA_964447595.1 uncultured Nitrosopumilaceae archaeon | reverse complement strand
GTATTCTACGCAGACTAAGAGATCACACTTGTTATAGTTTTGGTTTTTATTGGTTGGTAGGTTTTTTCCAGACTTTGGGATCAGTTGCATCATGATTTCTATTGCAGCCCATAACTTGTTGCAAGATTCGTTCAGTTGTTGATTAGCATTAAAGATAGAATATATGTTAAACCAGTCTGATTGTGGGGAATCGAGTTTACATGTGCCTTTTGTTGATTGTAATTCATTCACAGGTTTTTTTTACCTGTAATCTTATGAATTCTTCTGAACAGTTTAACAGTCTATTGTCTATACCCTTCAAAAGTTGCCGAATTTCCTCTCTTGAGGAAGGCCATGGAAGCATACTCATTAAATTAGTAAAAATTTCTTACTTTAAATGATTTAGTAATAGTTCAAATTAAATTCTATTAAACCTCTCTCTACCAAAACTCTCAAAACTTACACATGATCTATAATAGATTTTCCCATACTCACAATGTAATTCCGTTACATTGCGTCTCTTCCATGCTTGGTACTTTGCCTCGTATAGCCTGACTGAGAGTTTTTTGTC
Organism: uncultured Nitrosopumilaceae archaeon; assembly: GCA_964447595.1. Lineage (GTDB taxonomy): Archaea > Thermoproteota > Nitrososphaeria > Nitrososphaerales > Nitrosopumilaceae > Nitrosotalea. The sequence continues at coordinate 3,792 of CAYUTC010000104.1, read as the reverse complement.
TGCAAGTACGTTCTGCTCCGACATCACGCCCCAGTTCCTCGAGACATAACCATAAATGAACACAAACGAGTTCACCTTGTACCGCATTATCTCTCCGATCTTGGAGTATGGGTTACACCTTCTTGCCTCGCCACTTATCTTCCTCGATAAAACGTCTAGCATTGCAAACTAGATTGCCTATGTGATTCTCCGCTACATTGTGGTACATAATGATATGTATCATTGTATGTCACTTTGTGGTACATAATGATATATATCATAAAATACCACTATGTGGTAGGTAGTGATATGAAATGAGAATGCACATATTGTTAGAAAAATTATGGATGGAAAACAAGGAGTTCGTGACAGCCAGAGATATCAAGGAGTACTGCAAGACCATGAAGCTAGACCATGAGGCAGTCATACATTATTTCATAAAAAGGAAGAATCTAGTGAGAATATTTCGGGGAATCTTCTATGTTAAGTCACTTGAGGAACACAAACTCGGGAAGATCAAATACAATCATCTGGAGCTAGTGGCAAAGGGTCTAGAATTGAAAAGTGTAAAGAATTGGTACTTTGGACTTCATACTGCATTAAAACGCAATAACATGACACATGAGTATTTTACTATCGACGAAGTTGTCAGCGATTCCTTGTTCAGATCAAAGCCCGTCAGCATTTCAGGCTATAGATTCAAATTCATAAAACTGTCCCCATCACTACTTGAGTTTGGTATGGTAAAGGAGGGGACACTACGTTATTCTGATCCTGAAAAAACAATTTTGGATTTTATCTACCTCTCAAGGCATCAAGGTGCAACACCAGACAAGATATCCATGGATGTCGGGGAATGGATCAAAGAGATATCCTTAAGCAAACTTCACAAATATGCAATGAAATATCCAAAGACAGTAAGGAAAACAGTAGAACTGGCGGTCAAATGAATCTACGCTTCATAAATGAGTTAGCAGCAAAAATCAAAACCGGCAGGTCGGACATGGTAGAAAAGGATATCATACTTCATCAGATTTTGGCAGATCTCTCAAACGACAAATTCTTTACAAAAAACTTCCTCTTCAAGGGAGGAACGTGCCTGATAAAACATCATCTGGGATACCTGAGGTTCTCAGAGGACATCGACTTTACTTGGAAGGATCAGTCTAGATTCAAGGGCAAGTCGACAAGCCAGATTAGAAAAGACCTCTCCGGAATCATTGATGAGACAGGCAAAGTATTCGAGAAAATAGCCAAGAAAAGAAAGTTTGATTTCAAATGCGAGAAAAGCAATACCAACTACGTCCTACTTGGAGGCAGCAACAGAATGTGTACATTCTATGTTTGGTATGACTCGGCAGTACTGAAAAAGAGATCATTAATCAAGATCCAGATAAATCTTGTCGAAGAATTATGCGCAAAATCTGAACGTGGTAATCTAAGCAGCGCCGTTACAAAAAAGGATGAAGAAATGTCAGCACTGTTTGAAGAATACAAGGAATATTCAACAACTATTTCCTTCCCCATGTATGGATTAAAAGAAATTTTGAGTGAAAAGGTCAGGGCGTTACTTACAAGAGAGGGAATAAAGGCCAGAGACTTTGTCGATATTTATTTTATAGAAAAGAATCTCGGCATCAAGGTTGTAGATGTAGAAAAATATGTGATCAGAAAGATAAACCATTCTCTCAAACTTTATGAAAAGTACAGGATAAACTTTGATACAAAGAAAAAACTCCTTGCACAAGATAAAACCTTTGACTGGGGAAAAGAAAAGGAACTACTCATCGCAAAATTTGACGAAAAAGATTTTAACAAATTCATTAGAAAATTCACAGAATATCTGAAAGAACTTGTAACAAAACTAGGATGATTTTAGATCATGCCAGGGGCTAGCCCCCAATACACTCCCAGGGTAGTCCACACCGTAGCTCTACCATATTCCTTTGCAAACCTCGTACAACTTGTGGACGTAGGGCTGCTGATACCGCGGAAGCTAACAATAGCAGAAGCATTCAAGCCAAGAAGCGAACTATTGATTGGCGATAGGGGAGGTTCATCTTTGTGCCCAAAGTTGGCGTATATGAAAATGTTTTATTTAGAATGAAACATATGTAGTGAATAAATTAAATCATTAAAAATCTACTTTGCCAGCCTTGTCACCGATATCCTTCCTCTGTTTTTCGGAAAGGTCACTATACCATGAACTAACTATCGCAGCACTTCTCCACCCACCTTCCACTGCAATCTCGTTTTCAGTAAGACCTGAATTTTTTAACAGTTGTGCGAATGTGTGACGGAGAATATGAGTTGGCCTCTTGATAACATACTCTCGGGTACGTACATCTAATCTATCAATTATTTTGCTATAGTAGAATTTGTATTCTTGCATTACTTGGTCTGCAATTCGTTTTGCATTTCGTCTATTTTGCACATCAGATCCTCCATCCTTGAAAAACACAAAAGGTGAATTTGCTTCCAGCTCCCTTAATTTAAGCAAAAGATCTTTTATCCCCCTAGGCGGATACTTTATCTTCCACTCACCATCCTCGCCTAAAAATTTTTGACCTCGTCGATCTTTGGTTTCGTGGCTCTCAAGTTTGAACAATTCGGAGCCATCAGGGTTTTTTATGATGTGTATATGGTCCCACGTCAGCCTCGAAATTGCCTTGTGGCGTGCCGCCGTACGTAATGCAATTCTGAACCAGACAAAAACCAGAAATTTGTCGTCCTTTAGCATCATGTTTCCAATTTCAGAAATAATTTCAGGTGAAAGAGATACTCCTGCATGCCCACCAAAATTGTCATGCTTGGCTGATAACCCATAAACGTCGGCTGCTCTAGGTGCAAAAGTGATGTCATGACTAGCCAACAAACTTCTGTAGTTTGTCCTGTAGGCCTGAGTCCCTTTATGCGGCCATTTTTTTCTATATTCACCGGAGAATTTCCTCCAAAATTCTATGGCGTTTTGTTTTGAGGATACCACCCATGCTGGGTCGTCAGGGATAATCTTGAACATAAATTTTACAGTGCTGTGATATCCTCTCATTGTTCGTGCATTTAGACCTCTTGCAAGGCAGTCGTTCATCCAATGGTCAATCACTGGGTTTTTTGCAAATTCACTTTTTTTCAACCAGTGAAAAGGATCATCTTCGTTCATGTGTTCACAAGCAAGACTCTATGTTATACCGATACGTATAGCGTACCAGCTACAAATTGGTCAATGGAAATTATTGTATTAGATTAAACTTTACTAGTACGTATGCGATACATGAAACGAGATTATGTCACAAATATATTGAACATTCTAGAATCTCATGGTGGTTGTTTAACCGGGTTTAACAATCTTAAAAGGATAGGCAATTTTCATGGGAATACGCTAGCAGAACACCTCAAGGAGATGGAGAATAACTTTCAAATAGAAATAACCACAATCAATAAACAAGTAAAGCGTTATTGTTTATTTGGAATTGATTTCAAAAAGGCATTCAAATATACAGACTCTGAGATTAAAGTAGTAGAGAACGAACTAAAACAAACTGATCTTAAAGGTAATGAACTTTTTTTTCTGATTAGAAATCATATCAAACTGTCATATCACAATTTCATTATAGACACTGTACAATATCTTTACGCGAAATATGAAAAAAATGACAAACAACTTACAAGAGATATCGACAGAAAAAGAATGAAAACATGGAAGAAAATTGAAGAAATGGTATCATTACTGCCTTTAGAGGAGAAAACCAAACTGTGGCGATTCTTCATTAAAGATCCTCCAAAGGTTATAAGCTTAGATGAATATAAAAAGTC
>CAYUTC010000103.1:0-4358 GCA_964447595.1 uncultured Nitrosopumilaceae archaeon | reverse complement strand
TCTTATTTCTTGTAGCTAATAGGTGTGAATTAGCTACGTCATCATATCAAGATGATGAAGTTCATCTATAACAAAGGAATAGTAACTGTTTGCGTAATCGTATCAGGATGGCGCAACGGGATGAACAAGATAAGAACTTATTTTCTAACCATGGAACGCGAATCCATTTCATATATCTCGATCTTCAGAACTCCTGCCTTTACTGCTGGATCATTTGATACAAGAGTCTCGGCTTTTGATATGTTCTCAAGCTCATAAATTCCAACACCCCACACTCCCTTTGGATCAAGAACTGGTCCAAAGACAATGACAATGCCTTTCTCAAAAAGATCCTTAGTATAAGCAACGTGCTTTTCCATGACCTTTTTTTCAGATTCTGTCATGTCTTGTGCAAAGGTTGTCCTTGGTGGAATGGCTTTAAATAAGAAGAGTGTCATGGTTGCGTTTACAATTCCACTTATTTGATACTATCTTTCAAAGTAGTAGCTGCAAATTTCTTGATTTTTTAAGCTTAACTTAGGAACTCGATGATCTAACAAAAGACTTCAGCGCTTCTATTACCTCTCCTATGTGCACAATAGAACCATTTTGTAAGTATTCAAGCGCTTGGAGTGCAGCTTTGTGAGCTTCTGGCGAAGTTCCTGCGGTGGCTTCTTCAACTACTTTAATTCTGTAGTCATATTGATGCGCATCAGCTCCAGTATAATGCACACAAACATTAGTTGCTGCGCCAGTCAGAATTAATGTATCTGCCTTAAAGGCATTGAGAAGGAAAATCAAGTCAGTACCTATAAAAGCGCTGTATCGCCTTTTTGGAACAAGGTATTGATTTTCCTCAAGTTGAATTTTTCCCAATTCTTCCATAATCTCTGGGCCTTTTGTTCCATCAAGACAATGCTTTGGCTCATTCCCATCGAGTTCTCTTCCCATATCAACCATAGACGGTCTATGTATCTCACGCGTAAATATAGTAGGAATTTTTGCAATCTTTGTGGCGTTAACCAGTCTACGAACATTCTCAATTACCTCTTTCGGACCAGAAACGGATGTTGCAGGACATGGTACAGCTCCATCGCTGTCCAAGAAATCATGTTGTACATCTATTACAAGTAGCACTGGACTTTTTCCCAATAAGCTGGTATCTTTTTTTGGGAGAGTGAAGGAAGACGACATTTATTTTGTGGCCTCCGATTTTTTTTCCATGGACATAATATTACAATCGTAGTAGTTAGATATTTTCTTAAATGCGATGCACATAATGTTTTTGAGAACAAAATAATTTTTTATTGAAATTTTCTTCATTTTCTATCAACTATGATGGGGACATAGGAAATAGTGTTAATAGTCCTTTTACGATTAATCCTGATACCAATCCAATGAAGGGATCCATAGTTGCTCCAGTTACAACAGCAGAAACACCACCTACTATTGGATCAGCTTTCATAGCTAGAGTGGCATTAGTTGGAAAGATTATCAGAGCGCCAAGTACGAGCAAAAATCCTGTCACTGACTGTATGGGAATGTATTTTGCAGCCTTTCCAATAAGACCAAAAAGGAGAATAACGGCAGCTAATGCCATCATGATTGCCGCAGAAACAACTGGATTTGGTGCTGCCGCAGTTCCAGTTATAATAGGTTCAATCGGCGAACCTCCAAGGAAAGCACTACCAAAACCTCCCAATCCAGCCATTATGTTTGTTGCGTCAAATATACTAGTTCCAGAACCAGTTACTGCGTTGACGTGTGATAAATCTGCGTCAATAGATGGATATGCTATGCTCGTACCCGTTCTCAAAGCCAGTAGCGCCAAAGCAGCTCTTACAATCAAAATTTTATCTATACGTGTCAATTTTTTAATTACTTTCTTTCGTACAGCACCATTATCTACACTGACACTAGAACCATCTGCAACTGTGCCAGAAACAGGTACATTCTCATAAGTCTGGTAAGCGCGGAAGAAAAGTCCCATTTTTCTCCATGGCAATACCATCGATATCTTCTCTCTGCTCTCATCAGGAAGGATTGGCTCGAATTTTCTGAATCTGCTTATTATAACACAAATTACTACACTGCCGGCCAAAGCATAAATCAGATTTGAAGGGTCAAAAGATGTGGCAAAAAATATTATGAATGCACTGCCCGCTGAAATTATTCCAATTACCCTGTTCTCCTTTATTAGATCGATAGCAACTATAGACAAGATTACTCCCACTCCTGTCATCATGCCGTATTGTATGGCAGGTCCGATGAATTCCACTATTTTGCTATATGCACCGATTGATCCTAAAATTGCCCCAACAATTCCTGCCAGCATAACTGCATAAATCATTATGTGCCATTGTCTTTTTGCAATGCGAGATACAATAGTCAGACTTTCTACTTCAAATGAAACTGGAGCGACTGTCCGAAAACCAAGCAAGAAAACAAGCCCAATGATGAAACCTATTCCAGTTGGTTTTGCAGCCCACCCGAGGCTGATCCCAACCAGTCCTTCACCAACAACATCAGCTATCATAGATAAGGCACCTACAACATCGTTTAGTGTTGGAAACACAAGATCAAACATACTAATGATTTCTTGACAGAGTACTTATTGTTATAATAAAATTGGAAGACTCAATAAATAGGACTAATTAGAGCTCTCTTTTTTTTCATTCCCAGAGCCCATTAGGAATCCATATATGAATCGGATTATCTTTGTGTTTTTGGACTTCTTGATTGTGATTAAATTTTTTCTTCGATACTTCTAGATACTCTCGCGGGGTCTTCATTGCAATTTTTTTCCGTAATTTGATAAATGTGTCAATATCACCATGAACAATCTGTCTATATTGCATTAAAATTTCCTTTAGAATCCATTTGTCTGCTGTATCATTAATTATATCGTCAAAATTTACCAGACTGGATTTCAGAGCTGAAACAGTTCGTCTAAGTGTTTTATCTAAGACATATAATTCCTTTTCGTAGGTGAGTGGGTTCTTTGTGTGTTCATTTTTACAGTAATGTTTTCTTCGAATTTTCACTAGACGTCGTGCGTCATATTTTGTCAGATTATTAGCAATTACATAGTCTGTCAAGGAAGCAGCAGATTCCTTATCAAGCGGCAGCATCTCTAAGGCTACGCTTGGTGTTATTCGCTGGCGAATAATTTCTTCTTGCACCTTAGGTGGCAATCGCAATAACTGAATTCTCTTTGTGACAAACTCTTGACTTCGACCTATTCGCTTAGCAAGCTCTGATACTCCTCCCCACCCATTACATTCCACGTACCTCTTGAATGCTCTTGCGTCTTCAATGGCATTCATTGATTTTCGTTGTACATTTTCAATAAGGGCTACTTCATATGCTTCCTTATCGGATAACTCCATAACCTGGCACTCAATTCTACGCAGCTTGAACAATCGAAATGCCTCTAATCTCCTATTACCTGCCACTACTTCGTATCCGTCCTCTATTGGCCTAACCACTATTGGTTGCAAGAGACCATGTTGTCTTATTGAATCTGCCAGTTCCATAAGATGATCGACAGAATCACGTAATTGATTTGCAGGATGTTTTATCTTGCATACATCAATTGTCTCTAAGACGCCAGCCTGACTCACAATTGAAATTCACAATTCAATATTATAAATAATCTTAATAATTACAGCTAGGCAGAAGTCTTGGTCTATTATCCTGAAATTAGTATAACCCTCTTCTTAACAGATTAAGATCACGATTCGTATGGTCTAGAGGCAAGCGCTACCATGTCATGGCAAAGCTAGGCCCTGTAAAGATATCTTGGATAATCAGACAGAAAGAATCAGGCAGAATCACAACCAAGGTCATTGCAGGTACCATTGGAGTATCTCATGGGTGGGTAAAGAAGCTCCGGTCAAGGTACAAAAAAGAGGGTACCTTACCACAGCTTGGAAGGCCTGGAAGAAGACCAGTCATGGTACCAATACAAGACAGGAGCTTATCTGCAAAGCATGGAAAGAACATGATGATCCCTGTGCTGTAATTCTGGATTGCCAATTGATTCAATCGCTGTTTCAGCGGTGCCAAATTCTTTTATGGCACATATACAACATGTCAACGTAACTTGTAACTTATACAATTACTGCAAAAAATAACATTATAGGAACCTATGCAATATTCACTGGAGTTTGTCAGAACTTTTTACCTCTAGTAGTAGGTATTAACGAGTCAGAACTTGATCCTGCAATTTTTCATGGTTTTACCATCAAGTGGGAACATCTTTAATTGTGTTTTACAAAATGCATACTAGAAATTGGATGTTTTGAATGATATTCGTCATCCTTACAAGATGACGAAGTATAGATTTCTTCCAACAAACCATGACTTGAATCGTAAGT
>CAYUTC010000102.1:0-4489 GCA_964447595.1 uncultured Nitrosopumilaceae archaeon | reverse complement strand
ATACCTAATCCTTTCATGATCTTTTTACTTTGTGGGTTTAGGGGTCTAATTAACGACAAATCTTTTGGCTCCTTGTAGTAGTTACACAAAGCAACACATGTTCCAAAATTGCTATCTTTCGTCCAATGGAATAGTCACCACCACATTTTGGACAGCTAAAGTTTTGCCAGCCTATTTGATCTAAAGCTATCTCCTCAGAATGATTTGCACACGTAAGGCCTTGTTCTTGTAGCAAGCCATTCTTCAGATATGTTCTTTTATCAAGGGTTTTTCCATCCAAGAATAGCTCAAGTTTTGCTTCATTTTGTACTAGTGACGTTCTTGTCATGGCTTTATTTTGTTGAAAAATTATATATCGATTAGAGAGGTTTTTGCGACAAAAATGTTGGATTCAAGTAAGATGATATGTGTCCAAAGAAATCATTTGATTAAAAAAAAGTCCTATCGAAATAGGACTAGGGTTATGATGCCTGCTCCAATCATTGCCCCAAGTGTCAGAAACAAAAGATCAAAGGCAATGACCTTCTTAAACGAAGCACGCACTTGGCCCCTCCATACAGAGGGCTTTTTTATCTCAAGCACATGAGTCATGTTATCCAATTAGTGATTCTATATCAAATAACTTGGTTAGCTTCTTTTGCAAATTCTAAGCTACGCTGTCAAGTTGCACCTAAATGTTCCAATTGTGATCTAGTATGTAGAAAGCAAGTTCTCTCGTGGGGAAGAGAGTATCGCAAAAAAGCTTTCACAGAGGGAAAACCCAGACACGCCCCTCTGGTATTTTTTCTGATTACAAATATTTTAAAATGATTTTGTTTGCAGCTGCTTGCAAACAAAACACACTATTTTATTATTGATTTAACAAAAATTATTCTGGAATCTGTTAGAGATACATGTGCCCTACCAAAGACATCCACTCTACAGTTCCAATCTTATGCTGCAAAAATGACGGCAAAAAATGATCGGCAAAAGCCGACCGAACTCTTATTCATGAATTTGGGTTCGGTATTTCATACAACAAACTAATATTAAAAATTGACTATGTTTACCCCCTTTTCCATACATGTTAAGTGTAATAAAGGCAAAAAAGCGGTCAACTAACCATTGTCTCATGTTGGAACCTAGGAAAATTTGACCATGTGGTAATTATGTTACATGATGAAGACTGTAAATGATGACAGAGCAGCCAGCAGCAAAAAAGTCATTTATTGAGGAATTTGTTGACTTTCTCCAAAAATTCTCAGTTATTGGTCTTGCAATAGCATTTGTTATTGGACAAGCTGCCTCCAAATTGATAAGTGCGTTTGTAAACGATCTCATATCGCCACTTGTTGGATTGCTTACTCCAAACGTGGGCGACCTAAACAAAGTTGGATTTAGCATAGGAACTGCGACATTTTCATATGGTGACCTTGTATCAAACACTATCAATTTTTTGATAATTGCACTCGTTGTATTTCTTGCATACAAACAGCTCTCAAAGTTTGGTTTAATGAAAGACTCAGTAAAGGGATAATTTTTTACAATCACTTGAAATGTGATACTAATTATTTCCATTTTTGGTATTAACAACGTCTGTATCATGATGAAATAACACATCGGGAACTTTGTTCAGTCACAAAGCTACGCAATCCTTTATAAAACAAATACCTACTGACGTACCATGCAAACAAAAATGCAATATGTTGCATTGATGTCATGTGCGTTATTGATTATTCCAGCTGCTGCATTTGCTACAAATGGTTCTAATCAACAGTCATCAATACAGCAATCATATATTAGTGCTGTACTTGCACAAGCAACATGTCAGGCAAACTATGAAACTGGTTCTATCAGTGCTGCAATATCTGATATATCAAACATAGACCAGACAACAATAAGCTCTGATTCAAGCAAGATAAATGCAGATTTGCAGACGCTGACAACAGATGCAGGCCAGCTAAACAAGACTCAGATACAAAATGATTTGAAATCATTTAGAACTGATTCAAAAACAGGCATAATGGATCTACGTTCTGCGGTAAAAAATGCAAACCCAACAAGTGATGAGAAGACCAAGCTAAAAAGTGATATGAGCAGTCTAAGTTCTACTGAGAAAAACTGTCTCTTTGGAGCTCGTCAACAATTTGCAAATGCCAAAATTCAGACATGGAATACAGCAATCCAACATGTACAAAACAAAACCAATAATCTTGGCAAAAAGGGAATAGATACAACTAATCTAAACCAAATAATTGGCCAAGCACAGACAAATCTTGGTAACTTGGCTGGAGAAATATCTTCTGCCACCAATTCTTCGCAACTTAAAACTGCATTGAAAAGCTACTGTCAGTATAATGGCTGCAAGAATGGTACAAACTTTCACTTTGCTGCACAAACTGTACTGGCTGCAGAGCAGTCTGAGCTCAATACCATAAAGTCAAATCCAAACTCTGCACAGTATGGTACCCAGATAAGCCAAGCACAGACAGACCTTACCAATGCACAAACTATACTAAACACAGTAGGTTCAAGCACGTATCAGGGAAACCAGTCTGTCGATGTCTGGAATGACTTGCATGACGCACAAAGTATCATAAAGCAACTATGGGGTGAACTTCGCCACAAAACAAGTTCAGGTGGCTCCTCTTCAAATTCGGGGAGTAGCTCATCTACAACTTCAAGCTCAGGCGATACTGCTTCAGAGTAGTAGCCTAGCTTTTTCTTTTTTTATTTTAATTATACCACAATAGCATCTTTTAATAAATTAGAATAAAACGAATCATACAATGGCTGGTGATCCATATGCTAAACGCCTGCTTTGGTTCATATTTGCCGGATCACGGGGAGGTCTGAACAGGATTAGGTTGATTTCTACAATAAGAGAAAGGCCATTGAATGCAAATCAACTGGCAAAGGAATTAGGACTGGATTATAAAGCAGTAGAACATCATATCAAAGTGCTTGAAAAAAATAATCTCATTACGCATGTTGGGGAAAAATATGGCACTAATTATTTCATATCTACATTCTTAGAAGTAAACTTGGAAGCTTTTGATGAAATTGTAAAGAAATTGGAAAAAAGTACATAAGCTTTGCAAGTGTGAGCGTTGATATCATGGAACCAATAATGACTGCAAGCACCATTGTTTCTAGTGCAAATATGATTGTATTAGGAATACTCATTGGCGTCTTTGTCAAGATATATACAAAAACTAAAGCTCAGCTTCCCCTTGGCATGATATTTTTTGCAGGACTGCTCTTTTTGCAAAATGTAATCGGAGTCTATGCCTACTTTTCCATGATGCCGCTCTACGCAAGTGAACTTTTACCATATTTGTTAGCAGTACACGTAGCAGAGCTTGCAGGCATTCTAATACTGCTCAAAGTGACATTGCAATAGGTTTTGTATCTATTCTAGTTAGGAAGTTCCTAAAAAAATTAAAGAAAATTCCAAAATGGAATCATAGTTTTATGGAAATTTCCTCAACTCTTATCATCAATTAATGAGGTGAAATGCCATGTCACAATTCGATGATTACGAGGCATTAAACCAGGTCCTAGTTAGGGTAGGAATAGACAAAGTTCTTGACTCGGTAGACAAATCTACATTAAAAGAGATAAAAAAGATCCTAGCTCAGCTTTATCTTGATAAAAATTACTGTTATCGTCATCCTGATGTACTATGTATGATCCTAAAGATGATCTGTGGTAGATCATATACAAAAATAATAGAATCAGTTTTGGCCACACATAATAACTAGGCTACATCGTCTTTCATTCTATCAAAATCTTCTTTTGAGATCTCACCCTTTGCCAATCTCATTTTAAGTGTGTCAAGTGCAGAGCTCGACAAGAATCTTTTCTTGGTCTTCGATACCAGCCCATATGTCATAAAACCTACACCCATTATTCCCGTACCAAATGTACCAAACTCTAACATCTTTTGTAGCTGTTGTATCTGGCTAGGTGACACTATCTCTAGATTACTTGGATCAAGTCCAATATTACCAGATGCTGCATAAGGTAGATTGCTACTGATTTGACTGAGCTGTGCCATTTCGTTTTTTTGCAAATCTACAAGATTCTTTACTTGAGTTATGACATTGGATTCAACAGAATGCTCTATTACGACGCCAATTACAAGTAATATTCCAGTTATTAACAGACCAATCTTCATTTTACTATGATACCTCTAGTGCATTTTTTCAGACCCAAATCTATCATCGATAAAATAAAACCCGGTACGTATATTGTCATGTTTGTATTTTTTACTTACTTCTCATAAAAACATGCTCTGCCACAAATGGAAATGAACAGATTTTTCTAATTGTATCTATATTGAACTCCTTATTTTATGAAACTGTACTGGAAAGTTAGGCTACTGTATCATCCAGAGGCTTTGACAAGCTTTGTGGATTTTTGTTGAACTTGCTTACTACATACAACACTTTATCATCGCCTTCTGGTAATGGATTTGCACATCTGCCACACTTTGGCAAGGTAACCA
>CAYUTC010000101.1:0-4523 GCA_964447595.1 uncultured Nitrosopumilaceae archaeon | reverse complement strand
AGCTACTGCTACGACAACCTGTTTGAAATGGCTGGCAGTTGCTTTGATCAGTGACAGCAGTTCGTAGGCATTGAACAATGACAACTCTTTTTTTATTTTAAAAATGCTGTACCATTCAAAGAGCTGTTTTTTGTAAACTTGTACCATAATAAAAAAATTTATTCATAATTGATTTACCACAAATCGTATTGAAAAAAGGATTGGTAGTGCTTGGTGTAGTTATTCTGTCAGTTACAGTTCTTGCAAGTTTGTTTTATACAACACAAGACATTCAATTTGCTGGTGCAGGAATAAAACAGGTAACTGATTCTGGTGTAAATCTAACTGTTCTTGCTTGCAACCCATCATTTTTTCCACAAGAAATTGAGACAGTACAAGCGGTGCTGTATTCACAATCAAATGAAATCGGAACACTTGAGATTACAGGAAAGACAGTTCCTAGTAATTCTGTAACAACAATGGATGGTACCATTACTTTGCAAGATTTTAGTTCCATGAGGAATTTTATTGGCTGGCTTGCTGATGGTAACAATCCACAAGACTTCAAGGCTACCGTATTGGTTCAGACCAAGATACTTGGTATCGTTCCACACTCGTACCAAAAAAACTATGATTTTCCAAGATTTACAAATCTCATATTTGGGACAAATCAGTGGAGTTGTAGCTCAAAGCAAGGTCTAGTTGACGCATCTGATATAAAACAAGACCTGATTCTTGCCAAATCTAGACTGTCTGCAGCAGAGCTGCTCTACAATAGTAATGGCATGCTTGAGAATGCGACAAAGAACGAAACCAAACCATGATACAACAATAACAATCAGTACAGAATCATTCCAGTTTGATTCCATGGTTTTTGGCATAGTCTATGATTTCTGTCTGATTGAAAAATCCAACAATATATCCAATGAATCGTTTTTTTACAATCTCAGGATTTGGTTCGCCAAGGCTGATTCTATCTTTGTAATCAAGTGGATTCATCTCGCGTTTGTAAAACTTGCACATGTCATGAATCTGGTCAAGTGAAAACTTGGCAAGAAGTTGTTTGTTGATTTCATGCTTTAGCATGATGTTAATTACATTTGGTAACATAAGACATTTTTCAATGTACCATGATACCATCAATCATAGTCATCATCTAGAATTTCATATTCAAAAGAGTACAGAACAAACGACTTGCGATACAAGCTTGGTCTTTTGGCATAAAAAACAAAGCCCATGATATGATATTATCACTTTACACTATTGGGCATTTCGATGATTTTACAAGGCGTCCTTGTCCATGGGGTAAGGATCGTTCAGGCCATGGTGGTGAGCCAGAGTTCCGGAAACATGGACAAGGAATGAGCGCCATGGATTACGGTACCTGTTTTGGTTATTAGTGGTACGATAAAATCCTCAACAAAATTTTTATTTCATGAAAGAGAGAAATTACTTCCATGAAATTTTCTTCAATGGATCTTTGATTACAACCTACAACAAAAACTACATTTGATACTATGTTAAATACAACACATGGGAGGCATGAGCTACAAGGATTTTCGCAAGTCCCAGGCTGCCTATTATGATACCCCAGAGGGCAAGCTTAGCCGTGAGCAGGTGATAAAGAAACTTGAGGCCTTTATTGTACAAAAGATGGGCGAAGGCAATGACTTTTTTGTAAAAAACAAGATAACTGAAGCAAAATCCTAGCGCTTGGTAGCTAGTTTATCATGTATCTGTGCTAAAATAAGTTCTGCCTTTTCCTTGTTCTCAAAGGCCTCTACCTTTTCATCCATTATTGCGTCTATTTCGTAACTCTTGTCAACTAGGACATTTGCCACATGGTCATCCAAGGTGCCGTTTCCAATTAGATAATACGCAAATACAGTATTTTTCTGGCCAATTCTGTGACAATTATGAACAGATGCTTGTCCAACCACGAAGGAATGGTCATCTTCTACCGTGAGATCATACACTATTGTTTTATCATGAAATGTTGCAACCTTTTTTACAGGATGATAGCAGAATTCATTATCTTTTCTTTCTAATTTTTTATTACTCGAATTCCAATTGATTGTATATCCTCCGATCCATTGACCGCGGTTTTTACCGCTATCAATTTCTCTGAGAGATGGCATAAAACCACATTTAAGTGCGATTAGATTGATTTGTGAGGCCAATTGTTTACTAACAGTAACCCATTCTTGTTGGTTGTTTCTGAAATAACCATCTCCTTTACAATATGCAGCAAAAAATGTTTTTAATTTTTGAATAGGAAGATCAAGTATAAATTCAGGAATTCTTTTTTCATGAGCAGTTCTTCCAAACCATAGACTGAACCAATTGGCAAGTTCGACAGAGTATGCTCTTAACTCTGCCTTATTTTCCTTACAGGAGATTGAATAGATTACTCCGAATTCTCTTAACCGTTCTCCTATTTTTTCTAATATTGGTTTTTCTTTTATATGTCCTGACAATGAAATGAAACGGCCTTTGCCATCAGCTGTACTTGAAAACCCTTCTGCAACGTACCAGCCAAAGAGATAAAGTAAATCATTATCGAGTTCAGTTCTTCGTTGGATTTGGATATATCGCCCATTGGTTGAAATGGCTCCAAATTGATTTGTTTGGGTTGGATTGTGAAAACACTCTTTTGGTATGTCGATGAACGTTTTATCTATAATTTTTGTGGGTCTTGGCATTAAAACAAAATCGCCGGGTAATATTTCGTGAGCATTTACCCATTTTGGTTTTGTTTGATTTTGTTTGAGTACCAATATTTTATGATCGTGCGTACAGGTTAATGGTTTGCTATATCTATAGTAAGTAATTTCCGTCATTAAACCTCTATGTTCTCTTCTTTTTATGTTTTGAACTTTTTTCCAGTTGCCGAGATGTGTTAAGACCTTGTCGTTTAGTTTTACTTTTTCAATTTCAATCAAGCCTTTGTTTAACACATTTACCAATTGTCCTTGTTTAATGCACCTGTCTTCTGCTTGCCTGTGAATTGCAGGACTCCAGTCAAGTTCTGCAAATATGACATATCGTGCGATGCTCAAGTTTATTCCGACATTTCCTGCACGAAGTCCTGCAATCATAAGCTTTGTCTTGCCATTTTGAAACTTCTCAATGTTGTCCTGTCTTTCCTTGTCGGTCTGTCCTCCAATGATTGCAGAAGGAGAATACTCATGAAGGCTTTTGTGTAGTAACTCATGAATTGCTTTATGATGGCAAAAGACAACAACACTCTCTTCTATCTCCATGATGTTTTTTACAAATTCAATAACATGTGGAAGTTTTGCAACACCAGCTGCCTGTCTCTCACTTTGAATTGCTCTCTTGTATGACGAGAACTTGTCAAATGGAGTAGTGGCAGTCTTTTGTTCTTCTTCCAGTCTTTTCCAAATTTTATCAAGCTCAGACTGGTAATAGTTGATATCAGAATCGATAAATTCCTTGTATCTTACTTTTTCTTTTAGTTCTTTTAGTACATCAGACTTTTTGCGTCGAAGCATGACATGTTTTCGTAGCTCATCACCCAAGCTTGCCCTCTTGTTTTCTAGTACAATTGCTTTGCCCTTTTCATTGACATAGCAAAAGTATCCACAAAACTCTTCAAAGCTTCCTAAAAGACCTGGTCGTAGTATGTCTACGATTGGCCAAATCTCAGAACCCCTGTTGTATATTGGAGTGCCAGATAACCCAATTCTGTATTTGACTGATTCTAGTGCAGCAAGCTCTTTTACTGCAGCATATTTTTTGGTAGATTTTGAGCGAAGATGCTGTACCTCATCGCATACAATTGTCTTGACATTAAGCTTGGACAAGTCATCTAGTCTTTTGTGTAACAGATCATAATTGATAATGTAAAAATCAAATTTTCCCAAGTCTTGGCACTTGCCTGTTCTAATCAAAGTGGAGGTAGGATGACTGTCTTCTACTATCTTTCCATTACGACTCTTTTTCTTCATGAATTTTTGAATTTCGTGTTGCCAATTAGTTAGTGTAACAAGGGGGGCCACAATTAGGACAGGAAAGGTTTGCTTTTCTGTTGCAAGATAAGCAAGTGTTTCAATCGTTTTACCAAGACCCATCTCATCCGCTAGAAGGGCATTGCCCGACGTCTTTATCAGAAAATCCAAACCTTCTCGCTGAAAATCAAACAAATTTCCACGAAATTGCGGACCGGGATTTGCTTTTCGAAGCTTTTCAATTCTTGTATATTTTTTCTTTGGAACTACCATGTGTTTTGTTTTTCTTTGCCAGATGAATTTCGATCTTATTTCAAGCGGATATCTATCCATTATCCATTTTATCTTCTTGACATTGTGTTCCGTATCAGGTACAATGGCTTCATCAGGTCCGTCTCCATACCAAGCCTGTGGGATTACACGGGCAACCATGGATACAGCCCTAGAGCCAGTCAGCTTCCAAGTCCAATTTTTTGAGTATGTATCCAAGACATATTCTAGTGTTCCAAAGTCTTTCATGGTCCAGTAATTCTACAAGAGTAAGTAAAATCCATTTATGAACTTTTAATTTTT
>CAYUTC010000100.1:0-4670 GCA_964447595.1 uncultured Nitrosopumilaceae archaeon | reverse complement strand
TTTTCTAGCTAAAACTTGTAATATTATTTTGTTACTTAGTGATGGTTAATAGTAAATCATGTTTCCATTTTTGGCAGAACATCTTTTTATGTTAACATGACTTTGTATAGATATGTCAACAATGACAAAAAATGAATTAAGAAACACACTAAAACACATACAAATGGAAAAAACCCAAATCGAAAATGATGATACATTAGGGATTAGTTATCAACCACAGCCATCTGTATCTGTTTTAATCAAAACAATGCTTGAAATTATAAAAATAAAGAAAAGCTCTAGCATGGATGAGGAGACAAGAAGACAATTTCCTATGATTGCAAAAGAAATCATTCTCCTAGCAGAACAAACCCAATAATCACGTTAAATCTTTGATATAACTTCATAGATAATTCAGTGCAAAAATGTGTGTAATGGCGTAATACATACAGATCTCTAAAGACACTATCTTGTACAATATCATGATATGACTACAGATATTGCCAAATTTTCCTTGCTAGATTCTTCAATGGATTCTAAACCACATGACTATGAAATGCTACTTGAAAAACTTAAAAGCGAATTATCAAAATTTGGTCTTACTGCAAATCAATCAAAAGTATACCTATTTCTTGAAAAATATGGTCCAAGCACAGCTACTCAAGTAAGCAAAACACTCAAAGTTCCAAGAACAGAGACATATCACTTGCTTACTAATTTACAAAATAAAGGAATTGTATCTGCCACGTTCCAGCATCCAATCAGATTCTCCGCATTGCCTCTTGACAAGGCAATAGGCGCTCTTATCAACGCAGAAAAAGAACGAGTACGAAATCTTGAATCACAAGAAAAAAGCCTAGTAGAAATTTGGAACACTATTCCTAGCTTCAAAATCAATAAAGAAGATAACAAAGACGGCAAATTCCAAATGTTACAAGGTATCAATCAAATGACTGGTAAGATAAATGACATGATACTAAATTCTAAAAAATCAATTCAGATCTTGGCATCAGAAAAGGACTTTATGAAATTTTATCATGCAGGTTTTCTTGAACGCATAAAAGATTCTGCTGCAGAGCCACAATTCATTTCTTCAAATTCGAAAAAGACAACCTACATCTTTGCAGGAAAATTAAAGGAGAAAGTAAAAAGAATGCCTTTGAAAATTAAAGAAGATTTGTGTTTTATCATAAAAGACGACGATGAGTTGCTATTATTTATGAAAAATCCAAGTGAGCCACCACAAAATATTCTTGCCATGTGGACTGATTCTGTATCCATGGTGTACACATTAAAATTGTTATTTACATACATCTGGTCAAATTCAAGATATACACCATGATACAGAACAAACCAAGTGAGAAACTGGATTTGATTTTTCAAATACACAAAATGACATCTTTCTTGTATGGATAAAAAGTGATTTGGATGGACATTGAAAAAAAGCAGGTAATGAAAGCACTAGTTGGATTTTGTGTTGAAAAAGTTCTTTTGGACATAAGCAAACCAACATTTGAAAAAGTGGCAAACAGATTGTACAAGGAATACCAGTGTTATATCCCTGATTGCTATGAGCACCCAGAATATCTCAACAAAGTTCTACGGTCAATTTTTGGCAATTCGTATGTTACCATAGTACAATCCATAAAATCAGAACTTGCTGAACATCTAGAGGATAAAGCCATTATCAGACTAGTACAAATCGAGGAAGGTTAGAACTTGCAGATCTATAGTCCAAGAAACAATGAATACAAATTCTTATTGCTCAGTATCACACTCATTGGGTTTTTAATCGTGTTTGCCACCTTTTTAGGAAAGGAAACTGTCAAGACAGTAACTGACATCACCTACATTCCTGTAACTGCAACACTAGTCATATTATCAGCTATACTTGCCTTGAGATTTAGACGGGTTGGAAATCATGGTAAAGCTTGGTTGTTTTTTCTTGGCACTGCAATTTCTTGGAGCGTAGCAGAGACAACATGGACTGTATACGATCTAGTTTTCAACATCAAACCATTTCCTTCGTTAGCTGATGTGTTTTACATCGGTGGATATCCATTCTTATTTTGCTTTTTAGTTTATTATTTAAAGCCAGTTAGAAAGATGATAACAAGAAAAATTTTTCTTGGCACACTTGTGGCATCCATTGCCATAACAATCCCAAGTATCTACATGGCGTATGATTTTGACCCAAAAGTTAGCTTGCTTGAAAACGTACTAGCCACAAGTTATCCAATAGCTGATGCCATAATGCTAGCTCCAGCTTTGATGGGCATAATCTTATTTTTTAGAGGCGAAGTGAATTTCACGTGGTCACTTGTTTGTCTTGCAATCATACTAGAAGCAATAGGCGATACAGGTTTTCAATTTGCAAGCTTTACTGATACATATTATACAGGACATCCAGTTGACATTGTATTTCTGGGGAGCTATATCCTGCTTGCCTTTGGTGTGTATAATCATATTCAGATTTTCAAGAAAACAAGGCACAGCATACCAGACAAAATTTAATGAATTCTCAAATCATTGAAGCAGCCTTGAAGACAAATTTTTCTTTTCCATCATAATCACATTTTAACAAAAACAGAGATTGCCCGATTTCTAGCTTTGCTGCATCTTCAATACTCCCCATTACCCTAATACCTTCATCAAACTCTGCTATGCAAAAACATTCCTTATCTTTATATGAGAATTCGACAAGTTTTGCATGTCTTGAAACTGCCCTCCAAATTACCTCGTTGAAACATCTATTGCAGAAATCTCCAGGTGGCCATACTGTTTTATTGCATTTGACACAATAACTGCAAAGAAAGTTATTGTTTTTTAATTCTTGTTCAAATTTGTTCATGATTCAAGTATTAGAACTGTAGAAGAAGTGGCAGCAGCTGACATGTTGTGAACAAGACCAGTTTTTGCACCATCCACCTGTCTTTTTCCTGCAACTCCTTGCAGTTGTTGGCAAATTTCTATAGTTTGTGCAACTCCTGTGGCGCCAAGGGGATGGCCCGCACCTATTAAACCGCCTCGTGGGTTTATCATTTTGTTATTTGTATCATATAGTTGTCGTACGTAATTGGAGCCATGACCTTTTTTGGCAAATCCAAGGTCTTCTAGCTCCAGTATCTCACAAATACTAAAGGCATCATGTATCTCTGCAACGTTAACATCAGATGCATTTTTGTTGGACATTTTATAGGCATCATGTGCAGCATGTGTAGTTGATTTCAACGATGTCAGATCATTTTTTGTAAATCCTGCCGATAATGCCTTTTGACCAATGCCAGTAATCCAGACTGGTTTGTCAGTAAATTTTTTTATTACATCCTCTGATGCAAGTAAAACTGCACCTGCACCATCACATGGCATTGAACAGTCCAACAGCCTTAGATTTTCTGTAAGATTCTTTGATTCCATTATTTCTTTCATTGAATATTTACGATCAAAGTATGCATTGGGGTTATCTAGTGCATTTCTATGATTTTTGGCAGGAACATATGCAAGATCCTCCATGGTAACACCAAATTTTCTCATATATGCACTTGTGAAAATCGATGACCAATAAATTGGATGTTTGTATTGACCTCTAGATTTATCCCATTCTAGTACTAGTCCAGGACTGTTGGTTTTTTCTGCACCAATTACTAGTACTGCATTTGCAAGACCAGACAAAATATATGAATATGCAGAGACAATGCAGTTTGCACCAGAATTACAGAGACTTTCTACAGAATGCGCTATCTTTGGCGACATTCCACACAGTTCTGAGATAATATTTGCCAGATACTTGTTGTTATCATTAGTAGATACAAGTACGGCATCGATGCTACCTTGTTCTAAATTAGGTGTCTTGTCAAATATTGGCTTAACAGCAGAGACCATTAGTGATTCAATAGGCGTGTCACCTTTGGTGAATTTGGTCAATCCTGTAGCAGCAATCCCTACTTTTTTCATTTCATCTCACCTTCTAATGCAGACATTAGCAGACTAAAGGAGGCTCTAGTGTCACCAACTGGGTTGAATTGGATAATTGGGAGGTCTATTCCTGTTCTTGTAAAATTTGATAATTTCTTTGAAATCTCATTTGGAGTTCCACAAATTGCTAATGCATCAACCATTGAATTAGATACCAACGTATGATTATTTTGAAAACCTGTTTTTTTGTATTCTTCAAAAATTGCCTCGGTTTCTTTGTCAAAGCCGGTTTTTGCCAAAAATTCTCGATACACTTTGCCAACTGACACATAAAACGCTATTGTCTTTTTTGCCCGTGTTATTGCTTTTTGAGAATCCTCTGAAACACATGTGATTATCTGGCACGCAACATCAATTTTCTTTTTTTGTTGCATTTGTTTTATCGTTGTTTGAAGCTCTTTTAATGGTCTTAGATAGAAAATGACACCATCTGCAATCTCCCATGTCAAATTTACCATTTTTTGATTAACTGCTGCAAGATATATTGGAATTTTATTTCTAACAGGCTTTATCAAGAGTGTAAAGTTTCTCAATTTGTACAATTCACCATTATAATTTACTTTATTTCCAGAGGTTACAAGTCGTATTATCTCTACATATTCTTGCATTCGTTTTACTGGGTTCTTGAATTTTAATCCGTGCCAGTCGTTTACGATTGCTTGACTGCTTGTACCAAGGCCCAAAATGAATCTACCATTTGCTATTGTATCAAGTGT
>CAYUTC010000099.1:0-4821 GCA_964447595.1 uncultured Nitrosopumilaceae archaeon | reverse complement strand
CGGAGGTAATGAATTTTGGATTGACAGGAAAACACACTCTGTACGAGCTAACAAATAGAGATACATCAAAAATGATGGCAGTATCTGATTCCAAGAGCCAAGAGCACCACATTTTGCGTGACACACTACTTCCTGGACTAGTTGATGTTTTGTCAAGAAATATTCATGAAAGCTATCCTCAGAAAATTTTTGAAATAGGTACGGTGTTTGGTTCTGGCAGTCCAATTGTAGAAGAGATCCACTTGGGTTGTCTGAGTGCTCACAACGACACGAGCTTTACTGAAATTAAATCGATACTTCAATCGCTTCTCAAAGCTGGATTTAATGTTACTTGTACCACAAAGGCAAACGAAGATCCTGTGTTTGTTTCAGGAAGAGCGGCAAGTGTTCTGATCAATGATAATAAAATTGGTATTGTAGGTGAAATTTCGCCTCCGGTAATTGATAACTTTAAGCTGAGAATTCCTGTGGCTGGTTTTGAGATAACACTCTCAGGATTTCTGGTTTGATATACTGGAAAACTGGTTGAAGAACCTTCAGATTTCATGATTTTTACTCAATTAAACCTTTAAAGTAAGTCCGGGTCTCAACAGACTCGGACCCCCATTACTTCATCCATGATGTCAGATCATTAGACTTTCTGGTAATTACCTTCATGGCATCCTCCATCATTTGAGTACTGGTTACTCTCATTATGTCGGTCGCATCTGACATAATATTTCTCCCTCCCGTGCTATTAGTAGCAATTAGAATGTCATACAATTTGCTGATGCCAGTTCTAAAAACTGGGATGTCAAAAATATGTTCTTTAAATTCACCCATTTTTTCTAAGTAACGATTTAACAATTCATCTCCTGTTGCTAGTTGTGTCCATGTGTTATCGCCGAAAAAATCATTCAATGTAGTTACATGTGCTGATCCAGATTCAGCCATAGTCCTGTTCATTGCTATGAAAGGCGTCATAAATGTAAAGAAAATATCAGCTGTTTTTATCCTGAGTAATCGTTGCATCAAGTCCCATCGTATTTCACCAAAACCTTGAGGGTCAATGAAAATAAGAAAGGCATTCCCGTATCTCTGCAAATTTTCTACAACATTGACAGAAGTTGCGAAGTCTCTTACTTGAGGATTATATGCATGATTACCAATATGCTGTCTTAGAGTTCGCAACCTCTGATTTAGGACAGAAATTGCTAAGGAGTCTATATCGGAGAATAAATAATCAGTAAAAGGATATTCCGAATGACGAAAGGCGGCAATTAAGGGGGATCCAGGAAATCGTTCATCTTTCAAATCTTCTTCTTCAAAACCAAATAATCCTGAACCACAATGGGTGTCAACATAGTACCAATTTTTAAAATGTTTTCTGATGATTGTAACATAGCCGTCGATATAATAATCGAGAACCAGTAATTTTTTTATAGACCAGATTTGTCCTGGGGATGTAGATAGATTATCATTTTTAACAGAGGAGATTTTGTTCACTAGGGAGCTAATCTTCTCTTTAGACCAAAGATAAGCATCAAAGGTCAATTGCTAAGGATCCCTCCTGGATGATTTAAAATCCTTTTTTGAGAGCCCCTTAGCTTTAGGTTAGTTTTTGGTTAATAATGAACTAATTTTTTTAGCTTTAGCTTACAACAAACAAATTCGATGGTTTAAAGGTTTATGGAATGGTAAGATATCTAGAACACATGGCAAATAATTCAGCCATTGAATGGACGGAGGCTACTTGGAATCCGACAACCGGCTGTACCAAAATCTCTGCCGGATGTAAAAATTGTTACGCTGCCACTCTGTCCAAAAGACTCAAACTAATGGGAGTCACAAAATATCAAAATGAGTTCGAATTCACAGAACACGAAGATGATCTAGAACTACCATTACAATGGAAAAAACAAAAGAAAATTTTCGTAAATAGTATGTCTGATTTATTTCATGAAAAAAGCGGAATGGAATTCATTGGAAAGTGTTTTGATATTATGATAAAAGCTGACTGGCATACCTACCAAGTACTGACAAAACGACCTACAAAAATGAGTGAATTTTCAGATTTATTTGTTAAATATTTTGGTCATGCTATACCTCATCATATCTGGATGGGTACAACTGTTGAAAACAGAGACAATATTTGGAGAATTGATGAGCTCAGGAAAGTAAAATGCAATATACGGTTTATCAGTTTTGAACCACTCATAGGGTCAGTGGGGGAGGTTGACTTGTCAGGAATTCATTGGGCAATAATAGGCGGTGAAAGTGGCTATGGGCATAGACCAGTTCAAAAAGAATGGATAACTGAAATCATAAGACAATGCCAACAACAAAAAGTGGCAGTATTTTTTAAACAATGGGGAGGTGCACGACCCAAGTCAGGCGGTCGCACCATAAATGGAAGGACATACGATGAATATCCTGAAATGGGGAAATCCGAGAAAATCATCAATTACATATCAGCATAATTTTTCAAAATGAGTCCGATTAACGATCATTTAGGTAACTAGTCATAACAAGGCCGTAATTTGACAGTTAGGAAACACTTTTGATTTGTATGATCTAAAGTAACTCATGACAGCTCAACCTGTGGCCTCACTTAGTTTTTCGGATGCACAAAAAGCCTGCGAGCATTTAATAGACAATATTTACGAATTTGTCGATTCGATAAATTCTGTATTCCCGGGGAAAGGCTTATGGGGTTTTGTCATCACATTTGGTAGATATGAAAACAAGGATACTGACCTCAAAAGGTCCTTTTCTCAACAGAGATGTTTGTGAAAATTTTGTTAATGAATTTCTTACCACCTTTACTAGGTTTAATGTTGATATTGAACAGAATCTGCTAGCGTTTCATAATGCCTACGTGGAAATCACTCAATTTTTCAATCAAAACCCTGGCGTGGGATCGTTTGAGTTAACCAATTACGGTAATGATAGAGTAGAGCAGATGGTGAAGATAAATCAGGCCTCTAACCAAACTTTAACTTCATTAAATAAAGATCCTTGCAACCTTACCTTGATCCATGCAGCTTTTTCCATTCATTCTTCAAAAACTGAAATATCGGAATATTCGCTGTTGAAGGAATTGGAAAATTACAAAAAATTAATGGAACAAAATAATGCTACTGTCAATTTTGATCCGATAAAGATATTCTCAGTAAACAAACCGATTAAACAAAAGGATGGAAGCTTTATTACAGAAGCGAGGGCAATCCGTAATTTGGTAGACCACCATAAGGTCGATATAGATTTAAAAACTAATCCATGTACCATTCATTTCTTTAGTCAGGTTGGACCAAAATGGAATTTCAATTATGACCGAAAATTTACAGGATTAGAATTCAAAGATTATTTAGCACTACTGGATGCTTTTTACAAATGTCTTGTAAATATCCTATTTTGTTATCAACTACTTCAAGTTCTTAGAGCAAAATTTGTAATATGAAAGTCGATATATGCTTTACATAATTTGACACGAAATTCGAATTGTTTGACACTTCTGCTCTTAGGTGTTGGGCCTTACCAGACTCGTGCCAACAAGTCGGTACACATAGGTTTCAGGATCGGATTTTTAATCTCATTCTTTGTGATAATTAGCTAATATGGCTGAAATCATGAAAAGCAAAAACCTAGCGAGTGAAAAAGAGACTAGAAAACACATAGACAAACAGCTACAAAAAGCAGGATGGATTGGAAAATACATCAAAGAGGAAGTTAATTCGGTCAAATCTAATTTCAAAGATAAACAATATGTTCTTTCAGAAGGTCCTGGCGACGATTCAGGTAGGTTTATTGACTATCTGTTGTTGGCAGAGGACAACAGCCCTCTCGCATTTATTGAGGCAAAGAAATTTTCTGTGTCAGAAGACAAAGGAAGGGCCCAATCTAGAACCTATCTAAATGATATCAAAAGTCAGACAAAAGAAAATCTGCCATATTTTTTGACAAATGGAAACAAGTGGCTTCTCATCGACGAGGATGGGATAGAGAGACAGGTCAGCGGTCCATTTTGGCAATCAGATTTGATGAGGAGATCAGAGATGCACAGAAAGAGAGAGGATCCGACAAAAATCAACATCGGGATAGTCAACAGACCGAGGAGTGTCATCATAGTCAAACAGATGATGGAACACATCAAAAAGGGTCATAGAGCGGGATTGGTATCTATGGCCACCGGAACGGGAAAGACTCGCGTTGCAATGTCCATGATTGACGTTTTGATGAGATCAAACATTGTAAGAAATGTGTTGTTTGTAGCAGATAGGATCGCGTTAGCCAACCAAGCAAAGTCTGCTGGATTCAAAGAATTCTTTTCAGAGGCGGTAATAGACTTGAGAGACGATCCAGCCAGCTTTCCAAATGGTCTGTACGTGACAACTGTTCAGACTCTCAGAGGTGGGAAGAGAAGCAAGTTTTACGAAAAGTTTAGCCCCGGTTTTTTTGACTTGATCATTTTTGACGAGGCTCACAGGTCGATTTATGATCCAAACAGGGAGGTGCACAGGTACTTTGACGCCATTAGAATCGGATTGACTGCTACACCATCAAAAGCGGAGGACAAGAACACATTCGAATTATTTGAATGCGCAGGAAACAAGGCAACGGTTGAATATACTTATGACGAGGCAATTAGAGACACCATTCTTGTTCCTTACAACGCGGAAATCATAGATACGCGGGTGTTGTCTCTGGGAATTGAAGGAGCCAAGCTATCAAAGGACCTACAAGATCAGTTGCGAAGGCAGGAGGAGGACCCAAGATACACGATGCTTCCCGGTTCCGCGTTTGCCAAGGTATTCATGGACGACAAGACGAATGAACTGGTCA
>CAYUTC010000098.1:0-4929 GCA_964447595.1 uncultured Nitrosopumilaceae archaeon | reverse complement strand
TCATTTCTTCTTTGTGATATAGAAAATTCCAAAAAATCCCCCACCTGCTAGTACAGCTCCAATTGCAACTGGTATCATTATCTGAATTGGAGTTTGTTCAGCAGTGTTTGATATTGGTCCCATGGATGGTGCTGTCATTACACCTCCATGAAATATTTCAGGTTTGTATATTTTTATTGCAACGTCTTGTGTAAAGGAAGAACCTCCAATATTTTCGGTAATTGCAACAGGATATGTTCCATCAGTTGCATTGTCACTAGTAAACTCAATTGTAAAGTAGTATGGAATTGTAGGTTTCAAGCTAAACGTAGAATCTGGTATTGAAACAGAAAGCCATGATGGCATTGGTTTTATGTTGCCATTATCATCTAGACCCAACACTGACAATTTTACTGGCAATGGACTGCTAGAGTAATCTTGTGGATCATAGACCGTACCAAAAATTGCATAACCACTCTTACCATTTCCGCCAAAATTACTGTTCAGATCAATTGGTTTTGGAGAATTGATTACTGTCAGGTTGCCAGATTCTGCAATTTGAAGAAAATTTACTGCCTTGTTGCCGCCTTGTGATGTGGCTGTAACTGTCACAAAAGGATTGAGCATTGCGTTAGGAATGCCTGGTTTTACAATTCCTGCCACAATCATAGTCGATGTAGCACCATTTGGCCCTGCAACAAGTGTGTCCGGAATGAATCTGGCATATTTCCCAGAAGGGATATCTGGCAGGGATAACTGGACTTGTCTTTGAGTTGATGAATATACGGTAACTGGATATTCTTCATATGCGTCAAAGCCTGAGCACATGGTACCGTCTCCAGGACCTGTAGCCTTGGAACAAAATGAAGCTTGGTGATCAGTTGGTAATCCTATATCTGACCAAAAATCATCATGTCCAAATATGCTAAGATGCAGCACACCAATTACTTGTTGATTTAGCTGTGTTTGATTTCCGGAAGAATCCTGGATGGACCCCTCACTTGCAATAATTGGAATGTCGTATTTTCCTGACTTTGCGCCCGAATCAACAAATACAGACATGATTGCAGCTGCAGTTCCGTTTTTGTCTATTGGTTCTTCAAAGAAATCAGAAGTCATAGGATTCATCCATGCTTGTACTTTTGGAGGAAGGTTGACAAGTGCAAAGCGAGCGTAAGATAGACTAGAACCATTATCAATTGTTATTTTGACTGGAACCAGTTTTGATTGTCCTGTGTTCATGGATAAATCAAGTGCTGACAACGAATCGGATAGAACATGAAGCTGGGATTGTGAGGTTGACAGTGGTATATTCTGTAATTGCTGAATTTCTGTATCGTTTGGAGTATACGTGATATAGCTTCCAGCTCCGGATACAGTAAAGCATTTTGACTGGTATCCCTGTCTGAAGAAAGTTGGGGGGATGTCACTGCCTGTCACTTTGTTATAATCCTGCATGCCCTGACAGGTTGAATCTGGTTCTTGTGCATAAACTGCTCCACCTGTTATCATTGCCATTATAATTGGGATTAGAAAGAATCCGTATCGCATGGTATTGACGGCGTACGGCTTGTTTAAAAAAGTGGTGTAGCTTTCTTCTAGTTCTAATATTGTTGTTCTGGTGATTCTTTCATCTGTTTTATTGATCTTCGTAGTATTGTCACAAGTATGATTGAAAGTACAGAAACTAGTGCTGCAGTAAGAAATATTTCATTGTAGGCCTGTGCAGTTGGAAAGGTTTCTGATACGTTTGGTATGATGCCTTGATTCATTTGTTGGTACATGCCTGCAAGTGAAGGCCCAATGGAATTTCCAACCAAAGCCAAAAGTACAGTCATTCCAAGTGAGATTCCTACAACCTTTTGAGGCGAGGACATCAAGATAATATTAAACGCACCAACAATTGAAAATGACAACCCTACAGAAATTATTGTAAGTGTGGCAGTTATCATGGATTCAGTCGAGTGGAACATCAAGATGCTAAAAAATCCAATTGCACAAATTATTGTTCCAATAGCAGTGAGCCTAAAGTTTCCTATCCTTGAGAGGAAAAACCCTGATGCCCCAGATACAATTAGGGAGACTATCATAAATGGGAGCTGAACATTTGCTATTGTTATAGGATCCCCGCCAAAGCCAAGGGGTTGTGGACTACGTATCAGTATTGGAATGGTTTGATATACCATGAAAGTCGAGATTCCAACTGTCACTATGATAATATTTGATGGCCAGAGCACCTTGTGAGAAAGAAGTTTAAAGTCAACTAGCGGATGGTCTGTTCTCTTCTCTAGTCGTGCAAAAATTACCACGGATACTGCAGCTGCCATAAAAAACGCTATAGAATCAAAATTTCCAGAACCAATCTCTTGGAGATAAGTCAGACCCATCAGGAACAAAATTACTGTAACAGATAATGTAATAGCACCTTTTACATCAATTTTTGTTGGAAGAGATTCTGCAGATTTTTTAATACGGATTAGTTTTGCCATTATAAACGCCAAGCAAACAGCTATAGGAAAGACAGAAAAAAATGTGTAATGCCATCCATAATCTAGAATTATTTTTGCACCAACTAACAGTCCTACTACTGCGCCTCCAAAAAATGTCGAAGTAAATATTCCCTGGGCCATTGCAAGTTTTCGTACAGGAAATATCTCTTGTACAACCCCAAATCCAATTGGAAACATTGACATTCCTACACCTTGGGCAATCCTTGCAAATATCATAAACCAGAATGAATTTGCAAATCCGCCAGCAAGTATGCCCGCAGAATATATCACCATCACAATCAAGAGTATCTTCTTTTTGCCGTAAATGTCGGAAAGCTTGCCAGCTATTGGAGTCATTACTGCGCCTGAGATCAAATATGAAGATAGAATCCAAGATGATGTATTGTATGATATTCCAAAATCTTTTATGAAATCAGGAATTGCAGGCAAGACCATGGTCTCGCCATACATTGTAACAAGGGCCAACCCGCTTATGATGCCAAGTGCAATCCAGGCAGATGATGAAACCGATACGGCATCATTGTTTTCCATCGTATCTGATTTTTTGTCTTGATTTTTACGAGTCAAATGTAATCTTGTCCTAGCCTAAATTGGATTTTATACAATTTATGGATGTTATTTTTTTGTGGTGCATTTCTTCTATTTAAACTGGCAAGTAAATCAATGGTAATCTACTACAGATAAATTCACTTTCATATTTTTATGCATGTAATAAAAAAATACTAGACGATTTTTTCAGTGAGGTTTCATTTGTTTCATAAACTCTTCGCCTGCTCTTTTCATTTCTTCAAGACTCATCTCTTTTTTGCGAGTTGCAATAGTCCAGACATGCCCAAATGGATCTTCGATAGTACCAACCCTGTCTCCCCAGAATCCATCCATCATTGGCATCTTTGGACTGGCACCTGCTGAGACTGCCTTGTTGAAAATATCATCAGCATTTTGCACGTAAAGATAGATTGCGCCGCTTGGACCACCCCTAGTTTTAGGAGATAGAACCCCCATCTGAGGCATTTCATCACACAGCATAATTCTTGAATCACCTACCTTGATTTCTGCGTGCATTAGTGATTTACCGTCAGGTCCTGGAAACCTATTCATTTCTTGTGCTCCAAATGCCTTTTTATAAAATTCAATTGCGTCTGCAGCACCTTTTATTGTCAAAGTTGGTGTCACAGTACGATATCCGTCAGGAATTGGATTTACCATTAATGATTTGATCTAAAAACAGAATTTTAAACTTTGCTCGTTTATTTCTTAGATTCAAATAGAGAAGCTTGTGATATTTTGACTATTCGTATTCCATCAACTTCTTTTCTTCAAGAAGTGTATGGAGATTGTGAACTGCTCGATATACTTCAGATTCTTTCTTTGTCCCAGTGCAGACAAGCTTTCCTGAGGCAAAAATTAACACAACAGAGCGCGGGTCAAGCATCCTGTGGATAAGTCCTGGGAACTGCTCTGGCTCGTACATGCTTCTTGGAAGGCTTCGTGCTGCCCTTTCCAAATGAACCTTGCCACCAAGGCTTACAGATGCAACAATATTTTGTATGGTAATTTCTGGATCATTTTTTATCTTTATCTTACCTTTTCGAAGTTTTTGCACTACAGTCCTTACTGCATTTACTGCGGCGTCTTCTGATTTAGAGCCTGTGCATACCATTTTTCCAGAACTAAATATTAGCGTGGCAGTTTTTGGCACCTTTAGTCTAAAAACTAGGCCCGGAAATTGTTCTGGATGGTATTCAACATCCGGAAATGCTTTTGTGATTTCAACAAGATCTATTTTTTGATCGACGGATGCAGAGGCAACAACGTTTACGATATCGACTATCGGTTTTGTTTGCGGCACTGTAGGGGGTACAATCCAGTACCATATATACCAACTACATCAGATTTTAGAGAAAATCAAGTATATTTGTGTATACTCCTTAACCTCTTCATGGATAGGCCCAGCACCCAAAAATGTAACCATCTTCCATGTGAATACCAAACGCAGAAAAGAAAGCAATCTCTGAAAATAAAACTTGCTCATAAATTGTAAGTGAAGGTTATCAATGATCAAAGGTATTGTAGTACCATGACCGTGTTGTACCTACCCATTACAAACACCCGGGACGAGGAGCCTATGACCATTCCATATGACATAATTCAAGACTTGTTCACGGTCACAGTCAACGAGGTGACACCACAAAATGATATGGGTTCACAAAGAAAGATTAGCTAACTGGTGTAACAAAAACATAGACTTCTTGATAATAGTACTGGGTGCCGTCATTTTACTTTCTACAAACCAGTTTGGATACAATATTGGTGGATATACAGCATGGCAAGATATTGGATTTTGGGCACTCTTGATTGGCGTAGTTACGTTATCTATTGGAACATCGGCGTTTATCTGCTACAGGGTCTTGCTAAAATGGCATGGGTTTTTCAGATA
>CAYUTC010000097.1:0-4960 GCA_964447595.1 uncultured Nitrosopumilaceae archaeon | reverse complement strand
TAATTTAATAAAGACAATAGCGAGTTTATACTTCCACAAACTTATCGGAGTTTATACTTCTGCTAACTTATCGGGATCTGAGGTTTTTTGATATGCTAAAATTCTTCGCACTAACTTTCGGGGTTTGGGTTACTTTAAATCCAAACAGAACGATCGAGGATATGAGAAATGGGCAAATTCATAGACGACCTGAAAGATTTTCCAGAGATGTTTTGAGAAATTTCAGTCGAAACCATCAAGAACAAAACATGGGCTCGGTTGTATTGGTTAGGTGCGATATTTTTGCTATTGGCAGTAGCGTTATCATTTTCTGGACTATTCGATGTAAAATTGGGAATAACATTAGCCGTAGTGGAGATACCGATAATCGTGTTTGGTGCGTCTGTAGCTAACTTCATCCTTCGAGAAT
Organism: uncultured Nitrosopumilaceae archaeon; assembly: GCA_964447595.1. Classification (GTDB taxonomy): domain Archaea; phylum Thermoproteota; class Nitrososphaeria; order Nitrososphaerales; family Nitrosopumilaceae; genus Nitrosotalea. The sequence goes on along the minus strand of CAYUTC010000097.1, from coordinate 4,551 downwards.
CTCGCCAACATGCAAAAGAGATAGGCGAGGAGGTTGGTAAGCAACTTAAATCACAAAGCAAAAACGATGATGTTAAGAAAGAAAGGCACAAGAGAGATTTAATTAATTTAATTTTTAGCAAATTAGCAGATTTAACTATGACAGAACATTCAGATGGTGAAATCTCTTTAGAATTGAGAAAATCTGAAGAACAGATCCAACAGGAGGAAGCCTTTGAAGGTGATGAGGTTTACGAATATTACGTTATTGCTGATCTGCCTGAACCCCAATTAACATGGGCATTTGAACATTTGAAGGAATATCCAAAAATAGATAATCTATTGGAGGAACTATTCACTTTAACTGAAAAGAATAATACATTAGTGAAAAAATCTGGTAAAACAAAAGAAACTGAATCAATCAATGCTGAACTATTTTCAAAACATCAGGAATTCATGTCTAGTATATCATTTTTTGTCAATAGCCTCAAAGGAGGCATTGAATTGAAAGGTAAATGCAAACTTGGCTACTAAGTTACTGATCGGATAGAACGAAAACCCTTAACTATATCTGATTCTCTATGTTCGAAAGGAGCTAGCTATACAACTTTGGGTTGTTGAATTGTTTGGCTAACGAAGACGACAAGGTTTTACCTTCTTTCAAATCTAATAGAAACAAGAAATTCAGAGAGATAGAATCGAAGTAGAACTAAAACATGTCTCATCATTTATCAGCAACTATTTCATAGTTTACAGAATTTATTTAGTTATAGTTGAAATAATTCTTGTCAAAAGATGATCTCGAATTTTTGGAAATTGCCAAAACGCTTAATACAATATCATCCGTACTCCTGACAATGTCAATGTTGTCTTGGTCAAACAACATGCAATTTTCACTCTACATTTTGACTGCATATCAGAAAACATTTCACTCTTTAGTTTTTAGTTCCACAGAACAAGATTCATCAGTGTCACAGGGAGACCTTACAACATGTTATATTCTCATGAAAGAAGATAGAACTTTTCCCAGTAACAAAGTAATCATCCTTTTAAATTATTTCAGCGTATTTAATGCATGGTATATATTGTCTATTTCACAACTACCTTTCTCGGAGAAAAAATAAAAAATGTTTAGATTAGAACAGAGAGCAAAAAACGAGATAGTCGACCGCTTTACTAGAAAATACTGTGCAGTACACGAAGGACAGCGATATTCTGAGGAAGAAGCTAAGAAAGCGCTATATCGTGCTATTCAAAATTTGAAATATTCAGACGATGAGTTTGTCAAGGCAGTATTGAATAAATTATCTACAAAATATCAAGATAAAGAATTCTTAGAATTCATAGAAAAATAATTTGCCGAATTGATATACTAGGTATCAATAGCAGTCTTGTTATAATGCATTGAAAAATTCATCTGCTAATTTTTTCTCGTATACAGAAAAATTCTCAACTCCACGACTACTTTCTAATGCACTTGCTTGATAACTCAACAACAATACGCATGCAAGTAATACTATTGTTGTAATCATCAACGCTTGATACATTTGAGCGTCAAATGGAGATTCAATCAAGTTCACTACTATTATAAGCTGACAAGTTTCTATACCAAAAATAAAAATGAAAATAACTCCAAGCAATAATTTCAAAGTGCTAAGATGTTCTTTATTTTTAAATTTAAATAAGAAAAATGACCCAAACGCAAAGAATGAAAAAATGGTGGTAGATCCTATCAAAACATCTCCTTTAGTTATTGGATCATTGCTAACAGTCGGTGATGAATTTTGGTCTGCAAATACAAATAGTGGCATTAAGAATAGCGGAAGAAGTAAGAATGGAGTAATTTTGACAGAAAATACCAAACTTATTCACATGGATAAAATGTTTAAGTTAAACCTTATGCGACTTCTATAAAGTATAACTACATTTCACACATTAAACAGTGTTATATGAAAAATCGAAGCAGTAAGTATCGAAATTATAAAAGAAATTTTTGTCTATTTCTTTCTTATATGATCACTCAGGATAATTCGTATTGTTTCTGGAATTGTCTCAAGTAATCGTTCCTTACGTTCTTTTTCCAATTCCTTGACCATTTCTTCAGGAAGTGACACCATTATTTTCTTCATAACCATATACCGTTAGATATCTATTGGTAATATTTATTAATTGCTTTGTGTATACCTATTGGTAGATATTGGAATATGGTAATAAACAGGAGCCAAATAACAACAAGACAGATGAAGGCACTAACGATAGTGGGTCAGAATGATCAGATAAAACGAATCAATACACTAACTTACAAGGTAAAATCACAATCGTCTGATGCTTGGTATGATGTAGTCCATATGCTAAAGCATGGTTGGACTTGCTCATGCTCTGATTATAAATTCAGACTTGCAAAACATAACAAAGACACACGGTATACCGAACCAGATCATAATCTGAAATGTAAACATATTTTTTCAGTTTTGATCTCAAAAGAATTACGGACACAGGTAATAGCCAACACTGATGTAAAACAAATTGAAACTGAAAGCGAACTAATCTGTAAATGTGGTTCTTTGAATGTAATCAAAATAGGAATACGACATAACAAATGTGGTGATATTCAGAGATTCAAGTGCAAAGAATGTAACAAAAAATGGTCTGACAATCTAGGCTTTGCAAAGAATAGGGTAAATTCTAAAATCATTACAGTGGCACTAGATCTTTATTTCAAGGGAATATCATTAATGAAAGTAAGTGAACATCTCAAACTATTCTACGGTATAAGCGTAAGCGATGTAGCAATTCTCAAATGGATCCGAAAGTTTGGCGAGGTTGTAACACCATTTGTGGATCAACTAGTACCAAAGGAAATGTCAGGCGTCTATCATATTGACGAGATGATGATACACTGCCTAAAAGAACATCACGATAAAGGTCACTACCAATGGCTTTGGAATATGATGGACAACACCACACGCTTTTGGATTAGTTCAAAGGTATCACAGAGACGTGAGGTAGAGGATGCCAGAGCAGTTTTCCAAGATGCAAAGAGAAAAACACCTATTCCTGTAGCAATAGTGCATGATGGTTTGAAGGCATATGAGGAAGCTTACAACAAGGAATACTATACAAAGGAAGGCAAGAGAGTAAAGAACATCAGATCAGTATCGGTAAGGCATAATGGTCTTAATCAAAAAGTCGAGAGATTAAACGGTATTTTCAGGGATAGAGAAAGAGTGATGCATGGAATGAATACCAAAGATTCTGCACAGAAGCTAATTGATGCCTATCGAATCCATTACAACTTTATTCGTAATCATGGTTCGATAGATCAGACACCAGCAGAAAAGGCAGGAATCAAGTTAGATTTAGGACAAAATAAGATTCAAAATTTAATCAAATTAGCGTCAAAAAACTAACGGAGTTTCTTAACTATTTTTATTGAAAATGACTAGGGTTTGATCCTTTTTCTACATCTTTGAATATCTTTAATATCTCTTTTAATGTGGTTAGAATTTCTTTATTTTGTTCTTTTATGTCACCTAAAATGAAGTAAGATCTTGTGTATTGGAAAATATTAACATGTTTTTCCAAACATCAGAATTCACCTTTATTGTATTTAGGATAACATCTATTTTATCATCTGTGAAATTTCCACCTTTTAAGACCTGCTTGATAATTTTCTCTGATGTGTCACGTCTTAACAATTGATTCATTAAGGTTCTAAAAAAATCAACCAGTATAGTAAACTGCTCATTAGTTAACTTAAGCGTCTTCATAGTATCCACATTACTATCTTTATCAACCCAAACTGAGTGTACAAATTCTGGAAGTAATTTACGAAATTGTTCATCGCCCATATCAGAAATAATTTTAAATTGATATTCTGCTGATGGAATTTCTTTTATGACGTTCGTTACCAATAGCACTGCGTAAGTTTGTTCCATTCCAATTTCTACTAATTTATTTGCTATCTGAGTCTGACTATTACGTATACTATCATTTTGAATAGCTTGAATCAAGGGAGTAAGAATTGTCTGTTCATCTTGTGTGAATGTTTGTGGTTTCCCTATGTTTGTCAATATTATGATTTTTCTATCATTAGGTAAGGAATTAAAAAATTGAACAGACTTCTTTAAAGATGATATATCATCTCCAAAAAGACTCATTTCATTCTAGCAAATGATCGATTCTTCTAATTAAGGCATCTATTTTTTCTAAATGTTCACTACTTCTAACAGGAATTTGAGAAGGAATGTAGCTTCTCTGTAAGGATTTCTCGATCTCAGTTTTTGGAGATTTCACTTCTTTCATATTAGATATGTTATAATTTGTATTAATTAAGATTTGTAAAATTTGGTTAATACAATGCCTTCTTTTTATTTTGAAATGCATACTATCCATCTAAACCCCGAAAGTTAGTGCGAAGAATTTTAGCATATCAAAAAACCTCAGATCCCGACAAGTTAGCAGAAGTGAGTTTATCAATAGTTAAATATAATACAGTAAGAGTTTGCTTTGTTGAATAAGACTGATGCTGAAGAGATTGCAAAAAGTATTAGGACAATAAGTCAGTATGTAA
>CAYUTC010000096.1:0-5040 GCA_964447595.1 uncultured Nitrosopumilaceae archaeon | reverse complement strand
CACATCCTATGCACATTTGTTCGCCTATATCTGGAATAATTCCAACTGGCATGTTGAGTATTACTTGAAAAGATCTTAATATAACTTGCTGAAAAGATCGGTGTTATAACGGCGTTTGGGAATTTTATAACAGCGTTAAAGTAAAAATTCACATTCTAAAAACTTGGAATCACGACTTTTTTTCTTGACCTAAATTTTTTATAATTTGTCACCATCATTGTGATCAATGGTAACCAAGATTCATTGTGCACACATATTGGTTGAAAAACAGAGTGTTGCACAAGAGATCAAGGCAAAGCTATCAAGCGGTGAGAGTTTTTCAAAGCTTGCTCAACAATATTCAATAGATGTCTCAAAAAATAGAGGTGGCGACCTAGGTCTTTTTGGAAGAGGGGTCATGGTAAAAGAATTTGAAAAGGCAGCCTTTGCACTGGAAAAAGGTCAGATATCGGATATTGTGAAAACACAATTTGGATACCACATAATCAAGAGACTAGATTAAAGCGGTATAGAGTCTGCCGGAAGTAAAATTTTATCCGAGTCATTTAATGAATTTATAACAATTCCCTCCTTACCATATTCCAGTAAAATCTTTTTGCTGTTTTTTGTTTCAACGAGTCGTTTTCCAGTTGGAGATAAAACCCACCCCTCCTCTTTCTTGTATCTTGCCATACTAGCCATAACAAGAGCAGAATTGGTCTGACGTATAGTGCTAGCAAGTAACATTACAATTGAGGTAACGATCCTTCCTACTTGTTTTTTATAGTTTAGCATATTGAAAAGGCCGTTGATGGAATCGATTATAATTAATACTTGGGATTCACTTGCCTTGGCTAGAATCTCTGTTAATATGTTTTCAATAGTGTCTTCTGTAGGCTGATACAAGGTGAGATTTTTCCGCTGCCCAAGTGTGCCAGCTGTGACATATCCACTGTATAACAAATCAAGATCAAGGTACAACATACTGGTTTCTACTTCACTAACAAGTCTTGAGATAAAACCAGCTTTTAGGAAAGGATCAGAATAGAGTATAGAGTTGATCTGCTTGTGTGAGATTACGTCAAGTAATTTTGGAGCCAAGTTATCTGATTCAGTATCATGATTTTTAAACAATGATGTAGGTATCAAATTGTAATATAAGAATGAATTTAGATTTTTCACAAGAGTTTCCCTACAAAGACAGGATTTATCTGAATAATGCATCAACATCGAGGATGCCAAAGACAAGCATGAAGGCAATGGGTGATTTTCTGTTAAAGTACAATCACTATGGACCCAACTCTGAATTGTCAGATAATTATGTGAGAGAACGTATTAACAATTTGCGTAAAGCAATTTCTCAGCTAATCAAATGCAGACACGAAGAAGTAATCCTGACACAGAGTGTTACCGACGGAATTAACTTTGTTGCAAACGGTATGAAGTTCAAACCAAAATCCAACATCATAACCCGCGGATCAAATCACGAACATCCTGCCAATCACTATCCTTGGCTCAGAACTGGCCAGAGAGTAGAATTAAGAGAGTTATCAATTGATGAAACGGGATACTTTGAACATGATTTGTTAAAGAAAACAATAGATGATAATACTCAGCTAGTTGTTCTCAGCCATGCCTTGTTTAACACTGGAGCTATATTGCCAGTGGAAGAGATAGGGGATTATCTTGCGCGGAGGAACATACCTTACTTTATCGATGCGGCACAAACGGTTGGATGCATCTCTAATATCGATGTAAGCAAGATAAAATGTGACTTTATGTCCTTTAATGGTTCCAAGTGGCTATGTGGCCCTATGGGCATGGGAATATTTTTCTGCAAAAAAGAATCAAGCGGGATGTTAGAGCCGCTGCAGGTAGGTGGCGAGTCTGCTATTTTTCACAACAATAAGATTGCCTATAAAGAGATGCCTGCAAGGTTCCAGGCAGGATTCCGCAACTGGGCAGGAGTGGCCGGCCTTGAAGCTTCTGTTAACTATCTTCTCAAGATAGGAATTGAAAAAATACGACACCAAAACATCAAACTTGCAAACTTGATGCGCGAAGAGCTACTAAAGATACCAAACGTTACATTGTTTGGCCCCCAAGATGACAAGAAAAGGACCAGCATAGTGTCTTTTACTATCAAGGATCAGAACCCCGAGGTGATGGTCAAAAGGCTTGAAAAGGCAAACATCATACTTGCTGTCAGAGAGATCTTTTCCAAAAAGATAATCAGGGCATCGCCACACTTTTTTAACACAGAATCAGAGATTTTACAAGTAATAGATGCGCTCAGAGATTAGCTAGTTTTCTTGGTCTTCTATTACCATCATTGTAAGGGTAGAGTAGACCTTGTCTATCTTCCTTATTTTGTTAGTAATTATGTTTCTCAAATGTTCCATCGAATCTGCAGTAATCTTGACTATTATGTCGTATACGCCATAGACGCCTTGGACTTCATATTTTACTGTGGTCTCCTTGTTTAGTATCTCCTTGATCTGCTTGATTATTTCCACATCAGAACCCAGATCAGAATTTATCAGTATGTAAGTGGTAGGCATGAGATAACTCGAGTTGCACAATATTTAGCCTTTGCCTAATATCAAACTCAAAATTGATTTATGACCAATTCCAATCAACTTGGTGGAACCAATTGACCTGATATTTGAGATCTCAAATAAACTTCCAAGTTTTCCAGGTTCTCCACGACCACAATTCATTTCATGGGCAGACAAAAAATCTGATGGATATAATCTTGAACTGATCTTTCTAAGCTCACATTCTGGAACCCATCTTGATGCACCTTATCACTTTGTAGAAAAAGGCCTCAAGATAGACAAAATTCCCCTAAACCGATTGATAACCAATGCTGTTTTGTACAATATAAGGAAAGGCCCAGATGAGCCCATTACAAGAAATGATATTGTTAGATTTGAAGCAAATTATGGCAAGATTATGCCTGGCGCAGCCATAGTCTTTGGAACAGGCTGGTCACAAAATATGTCAAGAAAAGACTATTTCACAAGGAACCCCGGCCTTTCACCAAGCGCTGCCAAGTATCTATCAGAGAGAAAAATAGGCTTGGTAGGAATAGATTCTCCTAGCATTGACTTGGGCAAGGATTCAAAGTTTTCAGCACATTACATACTGCTAAAGGATAACATCTTGATTTTGGAAAACCTGTGCAACCTTGATAAAATTAAAAGGACTTCCTTTAGATTGATAGTGCTCCCACTAAAGCTAAAAAATGCCACGGGCTCTCCTGTCAGGGCTGTGGCAATCTAGAGGACAAGCTGGAACCTATTCTGCTTGTAGTTTTCTGCCAACTTTCCTGTTATGGGTATCTTGTTGCCACAAAATTTGCAGTTATTGTTGTCATCAAGATGCCACCCCTGAATATCAAAGCCGTATCTTTTTACTACAATGTTTTTGCATTGTGGGCAGTAGGTGTGTTCCAACGGATGACCCGGAACATTTCCCAAGTAAGCATAGTTTAGGCCTTCTTTTTTTGCTACTTTGTAGTGCTTTTCAAGTGTCTTGACTGGTGTTGATTCAAATTCCATCATCTTATAGTCAGGATGGAATCTAAGAAAATGAATTGGTATGTCAGGCCCAAATTCGTTGTAGATAAATTTGCAAAGTTTTGTAGCATATTCCAAGTTGTCCCCCACCTGAGGAACCACAAGGTCGGTAATTTCCACATGAATCTTTGTCTTGTCTTTTATCTCTTTGAGCGTATCAAAGATTGGTTGCGGATCGGGAACGCCAATATATTTTCTTGTAAACTGCGGCTCTGCATTTCCCTTAAAGTCCACCGTGATACAATCAAGAAACTCATCCATCATCTTTACAGTTTCCGGCGTGTCGTAACCATTTGATACGAAAATGTTGAATAGGCCATTTTTCCTTGCAATAACACCACAGTCTCTTGCAAACTCAATAAATATTGATGGCTGGTTGTATGTGTAGGCAATTCCTTGAGAACCTGACCTGATTGCCAAATCCACTACCCCTTCCGGAGTCATATCTGTTCCCTCTATCTTTCTTCTCTGACTGATATCATAGTTCTGGCAGTATTTACAAAGCCAGTTACATCCCGTGGTAGCAATAGAAAAAATGCTTGTTCCAGGCATGTAATGAGTTACAGGTTTTTTCTCAATTGGATCAACATGGCCAGTTATTACCTTGCCATATGCCAAGAGTTCTAGTTTGCCATTGTTGTTTGCTCTAATACCGCAGAGACCAATCTGGCCTTTCCCAATCTCACAGTACCTAGCACATGCTGTACATCTTACCTTATCATTTGGTAGTTTTTGATAAAGAACTGCTTCTTTTGCCGTCATTAGTTTTTACTTGAATTTATCATATAAGTTATGATGTAATGGCTTGTCTTGGTGTGACTTTGTCCGGTCGCAATTTTTTGATCGCATTCTCAAAGTCTTCCTGTGTTATTTTTATAGATTTGACAGATTTTTCTTTGCTGTCAACATATCTCCTTATTGCGCTCATCGCAGCTCTGTTGCACACGCCTTCAATTTCTGCACCGCTAAATCCACTGGTTAGCTCTACAAGCCTTGCAAAGTCGACGTTATTTTCAAGCGGCTTCTTTTTGGTGTGTATCTGAAATATGTTTTGGCGCCCCTTTGAGTCTTGGAGTGGTACTTCAAGTATTCTATCAAATCTGCCAGGTCTGAGCAATGCATTGTCTATCAAGTCTACCCTATTGGTAGCTCCAATTACTAGCACATTGTGTAGTTCTTCAAGGCCGTCAATTTCTGTCAAGAGCTGAGAAACTATTCTTTCTGTTACATGTGAGTCAGAGCTTCCAGAGCTTCTGCTTGGAGCAAGGGAGTCTATCTCATCCAAAAATATTATGCATGGAGCAGCCTGGCGCGCTTTTCTAAAGACCTCACGCACTCCTTTTTCTGATTCTCCTACCCATTTTGAGAGCAATTCAGGCCCCTTGATGCTTATGAAGTTTGATTCAGTTGTGTGTGCAACTGCTTTTGCAATCAATGTCTTTCCGGTTCCTGGAGGACCATAAAGCAGGACACCCTTTGG
>CAYUTC010000095.1:0-5063 GCA_964447595.1 uncultured Nitrosopumilaceae archaeon | reverse complement strand
AACTCGTTTTCTATTCTAAAGTTTAATTTCTAGAATCATATTGTTCTGGTATGTCATACTTGAAGGTAGAAAAAAATGAAGAAATTGTTGAGGTAACAATTGATAGGCCTGATAAACTAAACGCAATGAATCTTGATGTCATGGAAGAGTTTATTGCAGTTTTAGATGACTTGGAAAAAGACTCGTCAAAAGTAGTCATCATCACAGGTTCTGGTAACAAAGCATTCTCTGCTGGTGCTGATATAGAATACATGAGTAAGATAGGGCCAACAGAGGCTGAAAAATACGCATTACAAGGGCACAAGGTTCTCAATAAGATAGAAAACCTACAGAAACCTGTTATTGCTGCAATCAATGGTTATGCACTAGGAGGAGGTTGTGAACTTGCTCTTTCCTGCGACATTAGATTTGCATCACAGAATGCACAACTTGGTCAACCAGAAGTTACTTTGGGTATATGTCCTGGATGGGGCGGCACTCAAAGGCTTTTGCGAATTGTTGGTCCTGCAAGAGCTAAAGAATTAATATTTTCTGGTAGAAAAATTGGGGCGGAGGAGGCCTTATCAATGGGCTTGGTCAATAAAATTTTTTCATCTGATATGTTACTTTCAGAAACTAGGGCACTTGCAAAAACTATTGCAAAAAACAGCAGCTACGCAGTTGGAATATCAAAAATGCTAGTTAACAAAGGACTAGATTCCAGTCTAGATACAGGCCTCAAGCTAGAAATTTACTCATGGTCACTTTGTTTCTCAACAAAGGAAAGAGAAGAAAGGATGAGGTCATTTCTTCAGAAAAAATAACTAGAGAATGGTTGCACCTTTGCTTGGCTTACAAATTATTGTAGTGCATTCTATTCCAGCTGATGCAAATCCCTTCCTCATTGCATCAGAGATTTTTTTTGGATTTCCAGATTTTGAAGTAAAAGCAATAATGGACGGCCCTGCTCCACTTATAGTAACGCCTAGGGCACCAGCACGAATTGCACCAGTCTTTACCTTTTCAAAGCCGGGAATAAGATGCTGTCTTGCTGGTTCTATTATAATATCTCTTATTGAAGTGCCTATTAGCTCAGCGTCCTTTTTTACAAATCCTGCAGTAATAGCTGCTGCATTTGCTAAATTTCTTATATGATCTGCCAGTTTGATTTGTTGTGGAAGAACTTTTCTTGACATTTCAGTCTTTTTCTGGGGTACAGAAATTTTTGGTATAGCCACACACAATACCAAGTCTTTAGGTGGATCTATTCTTATTACATCAAGAGGACTTGTTCTGACTAAGACAAATCCTCCCAACACAGACGCTGCAACATTATCATAGTGAATTGTACCCGCACTTGCTTTTTCACCCATACCAGCATATTTTACAAGAGTATTTGGATCTAATCCCAAATCGAACAAGGCATTAAATGCAACCACTGCTGCAGCAGCTGATGACGCACTGCTACCAAGCCCATATCCAGCAGGTACTCCTTTCTTAATTTTTAGAACAAGACCGGTTTTTATTTTGAATTTTTTTGCCATCTCTTTTACTACAAGACCTGCAGAATTTTTGTCTGTGTCAAGAGGAATAGAATCAAAACTTTGAATTGTAATTCCTTTTCTTGTTTTCCTAAGTTCAATCGTATCATAATATGCATCTAGCGCAAGTCCAAATACGTCAAAACCTGGTCCCAGATTTGCGGTGGAACAAGGTGCTTTTACCTTAACACTTGAGGGCACTAGTCTTCAACCTCCTCACCTAAACCAAGTATTCGACTAAGAACAGCTTGGAGATTAACCATGCCATCTCCTGTAGCATTTGAGATTGGAATTAATCCTTGAGCAAATCCGCCTAAATTCAAACTTCTCAAAAGATTGGACAAAAGAATATAGCTCTCTCCATCAGATTCTTTTGCTAGAGCATCTTGTAGACTTGTCATGTTTGTGGACCATTTTAGTATGTCTTTAATCTTGTCTTCAATTAGATCTAGTTTTGTTACTACATTTACTTGAGGCAAATTTAATCTCAGTTTAATAGAGGTTGAAAGTAAAGCTATTGATACAAAATTAACTGGAGTTGTAATAAGCGAACCATCATGAAGGAACAGCGATATTTTTTGTTCTGCATTGATATTTTGTATGAAAAATGGACCACTTGCTCTATAAGCAAATAATTCGATTTGACCAGGCGTGTCCACAATCAAATAGTCTGGATTAACATTATCTACATCGCGCTGTAATTCATCTATCTTTGATGCAATTAGGTCATTTGCCATTATGATGGAACCATTGGGACCAAGATCATATTGTCGCATTATTGATACAATGTCCACATAGTCTCTCACGTCTACATCGCACGTATAAGGCAAATTCTCTACCCCAGGATCTAAATTTAACATACCAACAAAGGCACCATTTTTTGTGTAATAATCAAAAATCTTTGAAGCCAACAAGGACTTTCCCGAGCCTGCAGTTCCAACGATAAAAATTACCTTCATTTTTGCTGATAAGTTATTTTATGCTGAGCTTATATTTCCATCCATGAATAAGGCAGGCAATGAATTGGAAGCTACTTGCAGTTCCTGTAAGCATAATACCATTTCTTATCATTGCCTTTACTTTTAACGTAAGTCTATCAAACATTCTTGCTGTTGGCATGATTCCATTTGCCATAGCGGCATTTGCCATGGCATGTAAATTATTTACTCAAGGATTAAAATTCAACTATCTAGTGCAAAAGCTTGTAGGACCAGTAGATGTAAACTGGAAGACAATCTCTGTAAGAATAGGCAGTGAATTTGTTACGTCAACTACTCCATCTTTTGTTGGCGGTGAACTAGTCAGAATCATGTGGCTAAATAAAAAGGGAATTCCAGTAGGTAAGGCATCTTATGTTACAATTGTAGAAATCGTAACCGAAGTTTTGGTATCGGGGATACTTGCAATTATAGCAGCTGGATTCTCTTTTGCTTATGGGGCTTATGCAGTAGGTATAGCAATACTTGCAGTTAGCTTACCCGTGACGGGAATTTGGTCTACTTTGTTTTTCTTATCATCCAAGAGAACATTTCAAGTGCCTAGATGGATTTACAATATTGCATCGCGGGTTAGCAAAGAGCGTTCAACGAAGTATCTTGAAAAGACCAATCTTTGGATGAAAGAAATTTGTGACATGAGCAGGGAGACACGACACAACCAACAAATAAAAAAAGCATTTACAGTCTCTATGATTATTTCAGTATTTACTTGGTCATTTTATGGAATCTCTTTTATGATAATTGCAAATGGTGCGGGATATATCATTGACTTTTTCCATTCTCTTATGGCAACTATGGCTGCAAATGCAATAGGAAATTTACCTATTACAATTGGTGGTTCAGGTCTAACTGAATTTGCTATATGGGCATATCTAGGGCATCTTAATACATTGACTTATGAGGCTGCTAAAGATAGCATGCAGTGGAATATCATAATTGCTTGGAGAATTGCAACATATCATGTGGGGCTAGTAATTAGTTGGTTATTCTTAATGAAGATAGTATATCCAAGTATTAAGAAAGCAAAAACTGCATAGAAAGCACTTTATTTTCAATATCTCAAATCTTCTTTGTGAATTATTCAGGCAAAGTCATTGTAATAACTGGAGCATCTAGTGGAATAGGTAAAGAGGCAGCCAAAGAGTTTGCAAAGTTACATGCCAATATCGTGCTTGTTTCAAGAGACAAGAACAAGCTAGAAGAGACTGCAAAGGAACTCTCAAAATACAAAACGGAGATTCTGGTTTTTCCATGTGATGTATCACAAAAAGATCAGGTAGATAAGATGAGTCAATCAGTCTTGGGAAAATTTGGAACCATTGATGTTCTTGTAAATAATGCAGGTTTTGGAATTTACAGTACCATAAATGACACCAAAGTGGAAGAAATTGAATTGCAGATGGCAACAAATTATCTTGGGATGGTATACTGTATCAAGAATTTTCTGCCAAAAATGCTAGAAAAAAAATCCGGTCACATTGTTAATGTTGCGTCTGTCGCAGCCAGTTTTGGAATCCCTGCAATGGCATCATATTGTGCATCCAAGTTTGCCATGCTGGGATTTTCAGAATCATTGTATCACGAGCTCAAAGGAAGCGGTGTTGGTATAACTGTACTTAGTCCAATAATGGTACGAACCAATTTTTTCAATCACAAGTCATTTAATAACATGCCAAGATATACTGGTTCTCTTAGTCCAAATACCGTTGCAAAGGCAGTGGTAAGGGCAGCATCTTCGCCAAGACTTGAGATTGTGGTTCCGGAATTTGTTAGAATTGCCATATGGTTCAAGCAAACATTGCCTTACTTGATTAATCCAATCGTTGGGGGAATCTTCAGAAAAAGAATGAAATCCAATACCCTTGATTAAATCAGTTATTCTTCTTCAGAGTCTGTACCTGCAGAATCCGAGTCTACATCCATTAATTCCAAATTTGTAAGTTCAAATTGATAGATTGCATTCATATCTATTTCCATTTCTTTCTTGAGGAATTCTACAAGTTTTTTACTCAATGGAGCCTTTGAGGAATTAAAGGTAAATTCATAGACTACGCCTCTGAGAAGGTCACCTACCTTGGTTTTCTTTGGTAGATCCAATGTTACAATTCTTCTTCCATCTTCTATGGCTTCATAAAGCTGGGCGTCTATTTTCATGTCTTTGTCATAGACCTCAAGGATATAGCCTGTCCTGACTAGGGATTCAGGTTTTTCAAATTTTGCATTCTTTATTTCATCCTGTGCCCACTTTGGAATTTCTTTTGCCATCTTTATTCACTTTATCTAACTTTGTTTTTCTTTCTTACTTGATTGCCACCATTCACGATATTCATCATGCTTATCTTCTCGTGTCTTTTCCCGTTTGTTTAATCTATATCTGATATCACTTATTTGTTCCCTTGTTGCAAACAAGCCACATCTTTTACAAATGAAATGTTTTGTGTTTGGATCAAATTTCATTTCTATTTGTACTTGTTTGGCTGCACACTCGGGACACTCAGTCAATGACGGCGATCACAAGAGTTATCCATAAAAGCTTTTGCCAGTT
>CAYUTC010000094.1:0-5151 GCA_964447595.1 uncultured Nitrosopumilaceae archaeon | reverse complement strand
GATTAAGTCATTTATTCTATGACTACGAAGTTTTATCTACGGGTTATACAGCAGCCTCGATGTGCTAAAGCCAAAGACCATCCTCATAGTTAGTGTCATATTAGTAATAATTGGAATAGCTATTTCGTTTTATCAGTCACAAAGGGAAATAGATAGCATTACAACACAACAACAAAGTCTGGATAAAGAGGTATCTATGACAATTGGCAAGTATTTGGATCAGGAAAAAAGTAAGAATGGCGCATACTCAGTTCAAATATCTGATTTTAAAGATGGTGATGCCATAAAAGCAAGTGTTATTGACCCAGCTGGAAATATAATTTCAACAAATACCATAACAAAAGATCAATTTCAAGAAAATTTTACAATTTTTCAATCAGGAAATTATACTCTACAGATACAAAACACAGGACAAAATGAAACACAAATAGTTAGCATAATTGGATATTATCCTCAAGGTCCAACAATTCTTGATGTATTAAGCATAATTGTCCTCATAATAGGCTTGATTGGACTTGGAGTAGGTATAGTCAGTCTAATAAAAAAACGTAGAAATGCTAATGTCAGTTGAGATATTGATCTAGTTCAGTTAAACCGTTGACAACACCAGTAAAATTTTCATCTGCTTCCATAATTTCATTGAGTTTATTTTTATCCACGCTAAGTATAGTTTTTTTCTCGTTTTGAGTCATTTTGACAAATTTATGCTCAATTACATATGATAGTCTTTGTATGATTTCGTCATCAGATATGACTAGTTTTTCTGTAAGATAGGCTAAATCTTTTTCTCCATACTCTAATTCTGCAAGAACAATGGAAACTTCTGGATTTATTAGAGTCTCTAGCATTTTCTTTTTATCAAAATTTTCTTTCATATTTTACCATCCATGTCTTGTGCTAAGTATTTTCTTTTTATTTGTAATAAAATCACTTATTAGAATTTTGTCAATCTTTTCTGGATTGATATAGTATGATCTCCCTCTCAAATGTCGCTCGAGACCTTCAACATACTGAAGAAGTTCTGCTTCTTCGCTGACCATTATAGTATCAATTTCGATACCTTCTCTTCTACATTTTTTAGCTTCCTGCAATGTTTTTGATTCTACGGCTGGATCTACCTGTCTATATCGATAGCAAAGATACACCATTTCATTTCCTAAATCCAATTTTGTTTCCCTTTCATTTTTCATCTTGGTAAGGATCGCTTCATCAGGTCTGTAAAAGTGTGAATATGGTTTGTCTGACAGAATAGTATTTTTCTGTGATTCGTCATCAATAAAGCAAGCAGATGGTTGACCATCAGTAATGAGAACTATTCTTTTGTTATATGCTCCCTCTTTCTTCAAAATTTTCAGAGCAAGTCTAAATGCAGCCTGATAATTTGTATAGTGTAAGAAATTATCATTTGCATCATATGTTTTAAGATATGGTATATCACGTGGACTGACTTCTGATGCTAATGATCCAAAACCTACAACATAGATTGAATCATTTGGAAAGAATTTTCTGTTCAATGCATATAACGCCCACAGAGCTTTTTTTGCAGCTTCTATCCTACTTCCTTCACCCGAGCTCAGAGAATATTTCATGGTTGAACTTAGGTCTATGCAGTAAACAACTGCAACTTTGACTTCTTCTTTTGTTTCAAATTTTTCTAAATCTTTTAACTGTAGGTCAAGAGGAAAAACCACATCAGACGATTTGAATTTCGATCTATGAACACAATTTAGTATAGTCTTTGGTATGTCAAGATTTTTTATATCATCGTTTATGTCCAGTTTTGTTGTGGTATCCAAAATTATTCCTCCTGTTCCAATATCTTTTGTTTCATGAAATCCAAAACTACCCTCGTTTATCGCTCTTATAATATCCTCTAACATTCGTTGCCCAATTTCAAAGAATCCCTTGTTTGTCAACCATTTTTTATCGTTTTTTAGATATCCTTTTCTTTCCAAGTATTTTGTTATTGGTTCGTTAATTCCATGTTTATCCAATTCCTTGTTTGATAAATCTTCATCTTGAGACTTTGAGGAAGATTCTTCAATTATGTTCTGAAGTATTCGTTCCATGTCCTGTATTGAGGGAGTCTTTTCTTTTAGTGACTGTTTTGCCATTGTTCTTAGAATTTTATTTAGTTGTTCATTAGATATGTCTGAATCAGATCCTTTTGAATTATGTTTATCATTTAAAAAATAAACAAAATTTGTTGTATTATGCAGTGACATAGGTTCCTTCTTTCTTGTCTAAAATTTTAGGTTCGATCCAACACAAACCTTCTAAAATCAGTTCTATTATACCAGCCCTAAGCTCATTCTCTACGTTATCAGAAATTGATAATACATCAGTGATTATTTTATACTCTTGAGCTTTTTTGATAAATTCAGTCTGTTCAGATTTGGTTTTTTGAGATATTTGCTCTACAATCGTACGAAGGAAGGCAAAATTCTTCAATTGGTTTTCATATGAATTTTCCATGCTGTTTGAACCTAGAATTGTTTGAGATACAGTGAAAGTTTTGCCTGCAAATTCTTTTTTTATTGTTTCAATAAGATTAGGGTCTATATTCTGAAGACATTCAAGAGAAGTCTCTTTCAAAGATACATTGATTAAATTTCCCAAGGTTTTTTGTTGATTCTCTTGAGTGTTATCAAATTCAGCAAGCTCAAACTTGGAGCATTGACCTATACTAAAAATATCACTTGGTCTTGGTATTGGCAGTAGATTGTGAGCAAGAGACCTTGTTCTTTCTGCTTCGCCTACAAGTAATTCCAGACTATGAATACCCATTCTCACACTAACTCCTTTATCTTGATTAATCTCCTTGCTTGAACGAGCATTTTGTACTATACGCGCCAATATTTTGAGAATAAAAATTGGAACAAATGCTTTTGGTATCTTTACCTCTTGAGAAATGATTAACATTTCATCTTTTATTGATTTTGGATAATGTGTATGGATGTGACTTTTTAATCTGTCATATAGCGGTTCAATTATCTTACCTGCATGAGTATAATCAATTGGATTTGCAGTTGCAAAGAAAGTAGTCTTTGGCTCAAAAATTACTGGATAAGCCCCAGTAGTGAATCTACCTTCTTGTAGAACTGATAGAAGTGCAACTTGCTTTCTTGTATCAAGCACAGGTAATTCATCAATACAAAATAATCCATGTTTGGCCTGCATTAACTGTCCTGGCAAATAAGATTCTATTTCATACATTTCTGTTCCCTTCTTTGTTATTTTTATAGCATCAATTTGACCAACAAGATCTTTTACAGAAATGTCAGGAGTTGCTAAAACATATTTGAATCTCTCTTTGCCTTTGATCCAGTCAATAGTGGTATCAAGCCCATGGTTACGAATTTTTTCCATGCTATTGGCATCAACATAAAATCGTGGAGTTGACATTTCGTTTTCTTTGTCTTGTAACAATAGCGTTAGTTCATGAGCAGGAAGATCCATAGGACAGTCATTTGTTACACTTCCTCGTATTACAGGCATTGGTGAGAGTAAATTCTCAGCTATAGTTTGAGCAATTCTTGTCTTTGCTTGACCTATCTGGCCGATAAGCATTACATCATGAGATGATAATATGGCTCTATCAAGAGCTGGAATAACATCATCTTCAAATCCTATTATACCTGCGTATTTTGTACTGTTTGTTTTTATCTTAGAAATTAAGTTGCGTCGAAGCTGTTCTTTTGCGCCAACAATCTTGTAGTTTACTTCTAAGAGATCTCTTAATGTTTTAATCTGTTTGTAGTCTTCTGGAACTCCTGCCATTATTTCTGTATACTTGGGTTCTGAACTGTAGCTTCGATTAACAAGATTTTCAAAATCCTGAGTCAATATGATAAATACTGTCAGTTCCGATTTAAAGTATTATTTATTTAGCATGGTTTTTATCGGGGATAAGTGGGATTTTCCAATACTTGTCTTCACAAGAATTCAGACACATTGTTAGGATAGCGGGAAAAGATATTCCCGGTACTAAAAAGACGATAATAGGAATAAGTCAAGTAAAAGGAATGGGTTTTAATTTTGCAAAATCAATCTTGGATGTATTAAAAATAAATCCAAATAGCAATGTTGGTTTTCTTACCGAATCCCAAGTGGAAGAAATAGAAAAGGCTATGAAAAATCCATCATCGGTAAATATACCTGCATGGTTTCTTAACAGACGAAAAGATATCGATTCTGGTAAAGATATGCATTTGATTACTTCGGATGTTGACTTTAATGTAAGAAATGATATTGAAAGAGAAAAGAACATGAATAGTTGGAGGGGATTTCGTCACACTTATGGATTGAAGGTACGAGGTCAGAGAACCCGTACTACTGGCAGAAAAGGTGGTGCCGTAGGAGTCCGCAAAGGCGGCAAGATACTTCCTGCTGGTGTTACACCAGAAGGAACAGCAGCACCGGCTGCAGCAGGTGCACCAGCTGAAAAAGGCGCAGCAACTCCAGCAGCTGCAGCCCCAGCAAAGGGGGCAGCAGCACCGGCTGCAGCAGCTCCTGCAAAGGGGACAGCAACTCCAGCAAAGGATACAAAGTCTTCAGCAAAACCTGCAGCAGAGAAGAAAGCAAAATAGATGATGCAGAATGGGAGATTATCCAAAGAATTCACATAAAATATGGAGAAGACCAAAAAGACCACTGAATTACGATCTTCTAAATGAGGAATTGTATGTTCTTGGTACATTTGGTCTGAAGAATAAAAGAGAGCTTTGGAAGGCACATACAGAACTTTCAAGAATTAGAAATCAAGCACGTTCCCTTTTGGCCTTGACCCAAGATGTAAGAAGCAGAAAGGAACCAACCCTTATGAAATCACTTGCAAGAATTGGATTGGTAAAAGAAAATTCTACCCTAGATGATGTTCTGAATTTAAAAGTAATTGATTTGCTATCTCGTAGATTGCAAACAGTTATTCAGAAAAAAGCAAACATCAAAAGTCCCTACATGGCAAGACAGGTAGTTGTACATGGCCATGTTATGATAGGTGACAGACTAGTTACTGTTCCTTCGTATATAGTAGCTGTTGAGGAAGAAAATGATGTACATCTTTCACCTGAGATGGATCTTGGTAAGATTAAGCAAGAACCACCTAAGGCAATAGAAACTGAACAACAAAGTGAGTAAAGTATACACAA
The DNA here is from genome assembly GCA_964447595.1 of uncultured Nitrosopumilaceae archaeon. Lineage (GTDB taxonomy): Archaea > Thermoproteota > Nitrososphaeria > Nitrososphaerales > Nitrosopumilaceae > Nitrosotalea. The sequence goes on along the minus strand of CAYUTC010000094.1, from coordinate 1 downwards.
T
>CAYUTC010000093.1:2793-5197 GCA_964447595.1 uncultured Nitrosopumilaceae archaeon | reverse complement strand
GACCCCTCGCGTGCAAGGCGAGTATTCTACCGCTGAACTACCAGCCCATGGTATGGACTCTAAGATGTGCAGATTTTAATTGTTGCCTTTAGGTGGCAAAGATTTTAATGACATAATTTACAAAAATTCTTTATTGGTATTACTAAAATCCGAAGTTGTTCTAAAAACAGGAGACAAAGCTCCAGACTTTGATCTGCTTGGAATTGACGATAAGAGACATTCTTTGCAGGAATCAAAGAATCGTCCAGCACTAGTTATTTTCATGTGTAACCACTGCCCATATGTACAAGCAAAAGTTGGTGCCATCAATGAAATCTATGAGAAGTTCAATGGTAAGATCTCAATAATAGGGATAAACAGCAATGACCCAACAAACTATCCTGATGACAGCTTTGAGAACATGAAAAAGTTTGCAAAGGAGAGAGGCATCAAGTTTTCATATCTTGCTGACGAGACACAGCAGGTAGCAAAAAAATATGGCGCTGTTTGCACCCCAGACCCGTTCCTATTTGACAAGGACCTAAAGTTGGTATTTCATGGCAGAATAGACAATGGCATGAAACCAGAAGACAAGGCAACTGAGAAAACAATGATTCTCAATATTGAAAAACTTCTCTCAGGAAAAAAAATAGAAAAAGATTTTGATCCATCAATGGGCTGCTCTATCAAATGGAAAAGCCAGTAGATTTTAGATTAGGAGAAAAAAGAAAATGAGTAATGTTGACACTAGTTTGCTTGAGCGATTCAAGAAAGACATTTGGGACAAGGTTCCTCATTTGGAAGAATCTGATGGAAAAAAAATTGTCAATGCAACCCCCCTAGTTGACATTACTGCACATCTAAAGGAATGTGCAAAAAAAGAATTCAACATAAGTCTTGATGACAAGGATCTGCAAGTTTTTGGCAAGTTTGATTCCAAGTTGCTAACAGGTTCTATCAAAGTAAGACCTGCAGTGAACATAATCCACGAGGCCATCTCAAAAGGCAGTCTAAGAAGTGGACAAACAATATTTGAAGCAACATCAGGCAACTTTGGCATTGCATTAGGTCTGCTATCCAAGATAGGACTAGATGTAGTTACACTTGTCTCAAGAAAACTGCAAGAAGGTGTATTTGAAGAACTACGAAATGAGAACATCAAAATCATAAATCTTGACATGGATATCTGTCCCGCACCTGGAATGAAGGATAATCCTGATGTTTTGGCTGCAAAAGCAACGGCTGCAAATATCAGATCACAGTTATCTGAGCTTGGTTTTGATCCAACTGTTTTTGATGGTTCCATTACTGAAGCACAAGCTCTGCTTGCTAAACAAGACATCATAAACTTGGCAAAGCTTCTTGCAAAGATATACAGATGTTACTGCCCTGAACAATATGACAACGAAGCAAACATTGACATCCACAGAACTGTTACTGCACCAGAAATAGACCAGCAATTACATGAAAAAGGATTATCGTTGCAAGACTTTAGAATTGTCTGCACGTTTGGCACCGGAGGCACATCAGGTGGACTGAGCAGATACTTATCCGAAAAATATGGAAAAAAATCTCTCCATGTAGTGTTTCCACTTGGCAGCCAAGATGTTGCAGGAATCAGAACTAAAGGCAAAGCAGAAGGCCTCAGGTTTTACGAGCCTGACCGATATGCAGGACAACATGAAGTAGATTTTGATCAAGCAAAGCGTTTGCTCAAGTTTTTTGTAGACAAGGGCCATGACATTGGCGAGAGCAGCGCACTGGCATTGTATGCAGTAATGCAGCTGGTAAACTTTGGAGGCGTTGGAGGAAAGTTTGTTGTAATAGTTGCAGACGGCATACAAAAGTACAAGAAAAATCTTGAAGTAATGGCAAAGACGCAAAGCCGCACTCAGGTTTCTTTAGATGAAGCTATATCAAGTGTAAATGATTATGATAAGATAATCTGGGTTCACCCACAATACATCCCGCGTGAGGAAGGAATAGAGCTACTTGCAAAGACTCTGGGTGTTGACAAGAGCAAGATAATTGTGCCAAAGGCAAGAGAGGTGCAACGATTGTTAATGGCCCAACAAGTACCAGAAGATCTAAAGAAAACACTAGAAGGGTCTCACAAGTCGTTGCTTGTCTGCATGGCAGGATACACTTCCTTGAATGCTGTCAAGGTATTTGGTGACAAGGGCTTTGCAACTGAAAGTTTGAGTGGAGGAATTTCAGCTCTCTCTCAGGCAAAAGGCAAGCAAATTTCTGAATTGATAACAGTAGCTACTGAATAATACAAAATGATTTTTTGCGACATAGCAAGAATTATTATTATGTCCGGCTAGCGTCCTCTTGGGCCGATAGCTCAGCTTGGCTGGAGCGTTCGACTGATAATATTATTCAGATATCGAAAGGTCGTGGGTTCGAATCCCATTCGGCCCAT
>CAYUTC010000093.1:0-2693 GCA_964447595.1 uncultured Nitrosopumilaceae archaeon | reverse complement strand
AGGCTGTTTGCAGGAGGAATGAGAGAGGGAATCAGATCACTTGAGGATCAAAAAGATGACGAAATGCTGTACATGGAATTGGTCTTGCGGGCAAAGATGAGACATGAATTTGACAAGGTACTAGGACCAGTGGAATTTGCAATGTCGTATCGAGAAAAAGTTGTTATCATGAGTTTTCCTGTCAATGGCAATGTACTTTTAATATCTGCAGAAAAAGGCATTGACTTTTCTAAAATTCCCTTCAAAATATTGAAGATGATATCTCCTTAATCTTGGTAGCTTTCAAAAACTGTCTGGCACCACTGGAGTAAAGATTCCATATCATCTGATACAAAATCAGATGATGATATTTTTGGTTTTTTTGCTATTTTGGTACACAGCGCCAGATGCAGGTTCTTGCCAAACTTTTCCTTGCAGGAATCAACTGCCTGGGAGAAGAACTTGATTGCACCTTCAGTTGATGAAAATATTACAACTATCATGATTCCATCTCGTTTTGGCCAAACTTTGTTTAGAAATCTCTGTAGGTCGATATCAAACAAAACATCGATTGCAGAAGACATGTCACCTAGGAGAGAGACATTCCATTTCTCGGTCTTGAGGGCTGCAGATGCAGCTTGTGCATAAAGTGAATTTTGATAATCAGTAGAAAGAATGACTGTGTTCTTTTTTGGATTTTCCTCTTCTTCTGATAAGCTAATCAAAGAAATGGAATCCGATATTATTCCATCAAGAAAGTTTTTCTCAGATTTGCCTACCTTGCCGTTTTTGAACGCATTCTCAACTGCATCAATAGCTGATACGATTACCTCACTTATGATTTTTTGAGGATTTGCACCTGAGTGCAGCGAGGTTCGAATGAGGTTGTGCGCCTCATGGCTTGCCGCAGCCATGATATATTCCACATACTTGTTTTTTACCAAAAAAAAGTCTGCCGGAAAATTTAGCTGGTCTACTCCTGCCTCAATTGTCCACAGATTAACGCTGCCCATGTTTTTTTGTTTAACCAGACCTTCTGCAGCAAAGACCTTGAGGTATTTTGACATTGTAATACGATTTACCTTGAGTTTTTTTGCAATCTCGATTCCAGTCAGGCCAGTTTTAGACTGGTTTAGAATGTCAATGAGCTTGTTTCGTATCTTTTCTGTATCATACCCACGTGGCAATAATTTTTAGAACAGTTTTCTGGTATATAGTGTTATTAAAAAAGGACTGTCAAGTTTCTGAAAGATTAACTTCCATCATCCGACTTGACTGCATCGACTTGACAGTTACTGGTTCCTTACTACCAGGTTTTGTCATCACCGCTTCACTTGCAGTCCCGTCTGGCACGACCCGTGTGCCTCGAAGCAAGATGTTGTGTGCGGCATTGACATCTCTGTCAATACTACACTTGCAAATAGAACAGAACATCATTCGGTACTCTTCGGGCACTAGCTTTGACCCACATACCGCACATGTTGAGCTTGTTCCATTTGCTTTTACGTATTCTACTGGCAGACCAAGCCATCTTGCTTTGTACTTAATCTGTCGTTGTAATTCATAAAATGACCATGAATTCATCTTTCCTCTGTACTTTCTTCCTTTACCATTTCCTTTTTTGTAGAGTTTTCGTATTCCCGTTAGATTTTCCATTATAATTCCAGAATTTGCAGATATAATCCTCTTTGAGGTACAGTGCAAAATGTTGTGAACTCTGTTTTTCTGTAATCTGCCATATTTTTGAAATATCTTTTTCCTTATTCTAGAATCGTTACGTTTGAATCTACGTTTTACTGTACTATATGAAGCAATAATTTTTTGAGCTTTTGATAAATCATGAACAGTACAATTTCCCTAAGAATCATATATTGTTACATTGTCCACATTTCTGTCTATTCCAGTAAAGCTATTAGGTCGTTGTTCTGAAATCTCTTTTGAGTATGCAACAGCCAACTTATCCTCTGTGATGACAAGGTTGCCAAGTTTTGTGTTTCTTATCTTCTCTAAAATGTAATAAGTTAATCTAATGAATAGATATTTTGCAAGTCCTATTGGGATCCTGATTATACCATTTTCAATCTTGTATGATTCGTTGTCAAGTATGAGATGATTTTTTACGATATATGGTTTCTTGGCATTTGGTTTTTTCTTTGATATCTTTTTATATCTCTTTAATTTTGAAGCTGCACATTCTAGTGCACCATAAACATACTTACATTGAAATTGTGAGTTTAGACGGAGTTTGTAGTATAATTGATAATGTAACTTGAATTTGGATGTAAGATTCTTTTCTATACCTATCCTGATTGCCTCGTTTGCGCAGTGCTTAAAATAGTCAAAGACTGGTCTGAGATCATCTTTTTTGTCATGATATTGCCAAACGCATTTGGTTACTTTTGCAATATGCCTTTGTAGAATGTTTTTCTTAAAAGAACGAGGTAATTATGTTATATCCATTGCCAATTTCGCAGAGTTATTAAAAAATCAGTGAGGGTGTCTTTAGCCCTCACTGATCGGTACTTTGGTATGGTCTGGTGGCCCATTACGTTTGGTGTGGTATACGTAAATTACGAGCGCACTAGTTGGTCATAATACAAAAAAAGTAAATAAAAAAGACGCATCATTGATACTAAATACTTAAAAGTTTGATCAGATTCCTAGTAAAAAATAATCAGTCCACATATTCATTAAGCTTGGAAACATAATTCTTT
>CAYUTC010000092.1:0-5198 GCA_964447595.1 uncultured Nitrosopumilaceae archaeon | reverse complement strand
AAATGAATATGTTATAAGATTAGTTTATCTAACGGTTGGCTACTTTGTAATATCATGAGGTACGGATCTTTAACGCTAATTACAATGACATTAATTGTTAGTACTGGAATCATTTCTGCCGCACCCCAAGTATTTGCAGCTACTTGGTACCCAGGACAAGGCCTAAAGCAAGGCGATTTTTACAGATACAATGTATGCTGGACTGACTGGCACAACTGTGCACCTCTTGAGATAGACTTTTGGGTAAAAAGTCAGACAAGTGATGGCATGGGATGGAATTTAGAAATGGTTGCAATTGATGGCTCCATAGTGCAAAAGGGCATGGTAACAATTGGAACCAATACACCAGACCCAACATACTCTGATTCTAATATTGCAGATTATTCTAATGTATACAAAAATACAATAGCATGGCTTGATGCATTTTCTTCAAAAGGTAATGCGCAAACTCTAGGTTCTCCATCATGGGGAAGAACAGGCTCTGTTGGTGGCCAGTCAGTGGCCTCCCTGGGACAGCAAACAATCACAGTACAAGGTGGAACATTTAACACATGGGTGCTTGGATGGCACAAGGGTGTTGACAATCAAATCTGGATTGACCCCACACTGTCGTTTCCAGTAAAAGCCATCGTATATACCGATGTTACAAGTGGAGTGCCACCGCCTGACTATACTTTGGAGCTATTACAAAAGGGCAATAGCCAAACAGAGCCCTCATTTCTGAATGTAACATCTACAACAAGAATTGGAGTAAGTTCCCAGTGCCCAGCACCAGACATGGTCAACGATGCAGTACAAAACAGCCAAACAACAGACTCGGGTTCAATGGTAATTTTCTACAGATATAGCCCCTCAAACCCGCACCTTGGGTGCACAATGGAATGGAGACTAGAATTTGAAAAAACCTTTGACCAGACTCAAAAATATTCTAATGTACAATATGATATCTTTACTGTAGATAACAAGGGACAAAAGATTGATTCCATAGCTCAAGATGGTGGAAGACAAGCACTCTTTGCACCAGTTGGAACAGACGATGTGACAATAGTTTTGAAAGGCACAACACCGCAAACCAATTTTGTTCTATATACATATGGAACAGGGGCTGAAGGCACCACGCCTGACACAAGCCTATCGGGTCTGATCAATGTAACAGTTAGTACTCAACCAGCCTTTGGCGGCTCGGGTTCAACTGGTCCTTCAAACCCACCACAAACTATTGTGATTCCAACTTGGATTAAAAACAACGCCAAGTGGTGGCATGATGGTTCCATTGGAGACTCCGATTTTGTCAAGGGATTACAATACATGATACAAAATAAAATTGTAGTTGTTCCTGCATCTACAGGTACTAGCACTGGCTCACAAGTGATTCCAGCATGGATTAAAAATGACGCTGGCTGGTGGGCAGACGGAACAATTGACGATAATACGTTTGTGCAAGCAATACAGTACTTGATAGTTAACGGAATCATACAAATCAAATCATAAAAAAATTATAAATCTAGTTTACTTTGGATTGGTGTAATTTTGCCAAGTTGATGCTGCAAAGGTCTTCAAAGTATCATTATCCATATAGTATGCGTTATTGTATACACTTTGTGGGAAAAGCCTGAAGGTATCGTTGTGCTGGATGACTGATACTATCGGTATTATTTTTTCATCTGGTTGAAAGTATCCTGCAGGTACCATGTTATACAGATCACATGTCTTCAAAAATCGAATGTACTTGTCTGAGAACGATACAAAACATGTGGTTTCCAAGTTCCACTGGACAACCTTGCCTAGATAGACAGTATAGTTTCCTGCCACTACTGGCAAACCATTAACAGCCCTCAACGGTGTCACATTAACATTAGCAGTTTGATTTGTAAAATACGAATCTACTTCATAGGTTGTGCTTGCAAGTCCCTTGTTGTAGCCATTTTTTGTTACAGTAACATCTATCTCATAAGTACCAGGAGTTGCAGGTATTGCAGATTGGTATCTGTAATTGCCCTTATTGTCAGTAGTTGTAGTCACTGCCTCATTTCCAAATAGTATCAAAACCTTGGCATTGGTAACAGGCTTGTACGCCTCATCTTTGGCAGTTCCTATTATAACAGGATATTCACCTTGCATGATTGGACTTTTTTCAGGAGCCACTGTGACTAGCATATTATAAGTCAGTACTGAATCAGAGACCTGAACATTTGATAGTACGATTATGGCCCCTACCAATACAGCACAAACTGTAAGAATTGACTTTTTGTTCAACCCTTTGTCCTTTTTGGATTCATTGTTAATTAGCGAAATCTAACTTTTTTCTCTATTGGCTCAGAATTGTTTAGTAAAACTAGAGAAAAAAGATATTTAATTCTTAAATCGATCCTCTGACCAATATATTACGTGTCGGGAATCTGCAATCCTGAGAACAACCACTTTATACCACAAGAAATTGAATATCTGGCAAAACTCGATTGGTTGTGGCAGAATTTATCTCTGCCACAAAAGTCCAAAATAGTGCGTTCTGTAACTGATGGCTCCCTAAGACAAGGCAGTGACAAGCATTGTTTTATTGCAGAGGCCATCAGTGCAAGCAGGATAAAATCTTTTTTTCACAATGATTCTTTTGTTAAAAAGGTCTTGGGGCTTGTCAGAGGCATATTTTATGAGGGTCCATCGTTTGAATTTTTACTTGAAAAAAAGATTTCAAATTATGATAGAAAAATACTTGATGATATCTATTATGCTCGGATAGGCAACAAAGAACATCAGTATCAGAGGGCAACAGAATTGGCAAGGTTGTATGTTTCCAATCTACTGATTACAGTTTAGCTGCAAAGATTGCATCTTGTGATGAAATAACTATTTTCGCCACATTTTTTGCCAAGTCTCGGCAAAGTTGTTCATCATTTCACCATATGTTTTTAGTTGTTCCATTCCTGACTGATTCATAGTCTTTTGCCAGTTTTCCCCAAATTCTTTGAAGGAGTTTGCTGCTGCTTGGCTCATTGTTTTTTGCCAGTTTTCTGTGAAATCTTTCATGGTTTGTTTACTTGATTCAGTTAATGCCTTTTTCATAACCTCATTGTATTTTGTTTGTACATCATTTGCAGCTTGTTGGAGAGATTCAAATGCATTCATCCATGCTTTCAGAGACTTGGTGTATTCATTCCATAATACATCCCAGTCTTTGGTAGTTTTTGACATGAATTTTGATTCATTATTTAGCTGATAAACGTTTTCAATTCAAATCATCTTGGAACCATTATTTGTAGGCATACAAAATTTAGTAGTGAAATACTGTATCGCCAATAGTCTTTTTCCAGTCTGCCCTAATACCAGGTTTGCCTTTTAGTTTTTCTACATAGTTAAATGCCGACAGTCCAGCATTTGCACCACCAGAGCATGCAGCAACAATTTGCTTGTATGGGATAGTAGTAGCATCACCTGCTGCAAAGATTGCAGGATGTGCAGTTTTGCCCCCTTCGGAAATTTCTATCTCGCCTTTTGTATTGATTTTTACTAAATGTTTTACAAAATCCAAGTTTATTTTAGAGCCCATCTCAATGAACAAACCCTCAACTTGAAGATTTTTTTCTTTTCCAGAATTATCCACTATGGTTATAGACTGGAGATTGTTGCTACCAGAAAGAGCTTTGATAGAGGATTGCGGCACAAGTTCTACATTTTCTTTTTTTTCCAGAGATGCAATCAGTTCCTTGTCTCCCCCCAATGCTCCACCTTTGTAGATCAAGTATACTTTGGAGGCCATTCTTGAGAGCAAGATGCCTGATTCTAAAAGATAGCCACCAACTCCGATTGTGGCAGTAGTCCTGCCTTGATAAAATGGCGCATCACACTTGGTGCAATAGTGAACGCCTTTGTTTGCAAAGGTTGATTCATTTTCAACACCTAGGTTGTTTGGAACTTTGCCTGGTGCAAGAACTATACATTTTGCGATATATTCTGAACGAGTTGTCTTTACCTTCAAACCAGTCTCTACCTCATCGATATGTGTTACTGTATCGTAAACCATCTCTCCATGAAATGCAAGAAATTGGCTTTCTAGTGTTTTTGCCAACAGAGGTCCACTTGACATCATGGTACCTGGATAATTTTCGAGTTTTGGAATTAGGTTTAGTTGTCCTCCAAGATCTTTTGATATCACAAGACACGAAGTTTTTTGTCTTGCCACAAATATTCCTGCACTCAGCCCTGCAGGTCCTGCACCAACAATTATTATTTCGTATTCCTGAACCAATTTAGTTTATAGATATCAGTGACGTAAGATTGTTTATTCCGTTTATCTTATGCAAGTCCACATCAATTGCTTGTTTTATCTCTTGCATATTGTTTGATTCAAGTATAATAAGAATATCATATATGCCATAAGTTGTTTTAACAGATTTTACAGTTGGAATTTTTTTTGCTTGTTCAATGATATCTTTTTGATGCTTGTAATCTACATTTAACAGGACGTATGCTTCATTCACGCAGTATCGATACAGTCAATTGTAATAAAGTTTGGCATCAAATCACCTAAATCTACATGAGGTGACCAAGAAATACATAACAGATTCGTGATGTCTAACATTGATACAAACAGCTTGTTATTAGAAGATACCATACCACTCAAACTGTGAAGTCAAAAATAGTCTTAATCGGAATAGCAATCATACTAGTTGCAATTCCAAGCTATACCATTGTTCCGTCTGGTATTACACACGCCATGACCAAGTTAACAGGAGGCGACACAACATCGTCATTGAACAATCAGATCTTTTCACAGCTCGGTATTCCGCCCATTGACACTATCGCGAAATTTATTCAATATTCTTTTATTGGTCTAATTGTTGCAGGTCTTGGAATTACAGTTTTTGGTGCAATCTCAAAGAAGATTCCAAAACAGCCTCCCGTCAGACTATCTATCGAATCAGTACAAAGATTAGAAGATGACAAGGAGGAAAAAGACGCAAATAGCAAAGCCGTACATTTGTTACAAGAAAGGTTAGCCAAGGGAGAAATAACATCCAGCCAATATCAGAATCTCCTAAAACTCTTAGAAGACAAAAACTGATTTGTATAATACTACATTAATGTAAATTCCATTAGAGAAATTCAAGAGCCTTTATAACACCCCCCTGAAATAGTCATTCCGATGAAGTCTAAACCAATAGGCACCCTATTTGGTGTTTTGACTCTAGTTGCTATCA
>CAYUTC010000091.1:0-5289 GCA_964447595.1 uncultured Nitrosopumilaceae archaeon | reverse complement strand
ATACCATCAATCAAGTCATCTTTGGCAGCCTATACGTCAGACATGGTGGGAGCTGTTCCTGCATTGAAAAAACACGAGTTTGTACTTGCACCAATTGATGACAATGAAGAAATCAATCCAGATGAGGTAATAAAAGCAATCAAGGCATTTCTTGCTTCATTAGGATATGAAAGTCACTTTGCAGTTGTATGTAAAAATGATCAAATTTCCGTCATATCAATTGACGGCTACAAGCTAGAGTCTACCCAGCAGCGCCCATCAGACCAGTTTTTTTCTTGCATTCATTGTGGACATGTCACACAGTATGAAGCTGTCCATAACAATCACATGAAAATTCATTATTTATGAGAAACTGACAGTGATTTCCTTCTCTACCTGATTTCTCAGTCAGAAATCTTCAGCGTTGCATGTTTTCATTAGGTTCTAAAAACAAATTCCTAATGTGTGTGCTACCTCTGAACTGAGAGAGGGTATTAGACTTGTGTATCGAATGTAAAATATCTACAAATTGAAAAGTTATTAGCACTTATCACCTCGCTAAGAGAGATTGAGAGTTTATTTGGATACTTCTGTACTCATAGCACTATCAGATCCTCTGGACAGATTTCATACACAGTCGGTTACCTTTGTCAACAGCATGAAAAGAGAAGGTATAGAATGCTTGTCTGGAAGCCCTCTTTTGGTGGAAGTGGGGAAGATGGCAGAGATTAGAGGAACAGAAAGATGTCTTGATGTAATTAATTCAATGGAAGAATTTAGCATACATCTTACCAACATAGATTTGGTAAGGATGTTGGACCTCGAAAAAATTTATCTTGAGGAGGGCATCCTAACGAAAAGACACCACCTTGATTTACTACACTATGCTACCGCTTCCCTGCTTGGTTGTACCTACCTTGCCTCGTGGAACAGCAGGCATTTCAACGATCAAATATCTAAGAAGGTAAGCAGTGTAAACATGAAACACAGGCTATCAAGCTTAATAGCAGGTAAACCTGATTGTATTATGAAGAGAGAAAAACTTGGCCAGGCGTGATAACCTCAAGATGCTGGAGCAGATACGTAAGGAACTATCCCAAGATCTGGAAAAAATGACCCCACAGCAGCAAAAGGAATTCTTCAAGGGAGCAGAGGAGATGTATGAAGGACTGAGAAAGATGGCAAGGGTTAAGCAATCAATCACAAGGTAACTGGGATGTGGAAATGGTTTTAGAAATTAGTCATCAGTAGCGAGATCATCTAATAGTTTAGAATATTTCTCAATAAGTTCATCAGTGATTTGCTCATCTTTTGGACTCATAAGGAGTTGATTCTTTTTGAAATATAAAAAGACAGATTATTCATCATTCTCAATATACAATCACATGAAGATACATTATCTGTGAATTCAGTTGGAAACAACATTGTAAAACACGGGTCTTGGGAGTGTTTCCATCATGGAATGACCCTTTGATTGAATCTTGAAATGTTCTTGTGTCTGATGCATTTTTTCAAACTTTTCCATATTCTCAAACTCGACTAATATCAAGTGCTTGCCTGTACGTGATTGTAGTAACCTTCTGTTAATGAATCCATCAAATTTTGCAAGTTCTTTGTTTGATTCTCCTATCCACTTTGTAAATTCGCTCTCCATTCCTTTTTTGAGTTCAATCTCTGCTACTACAACAAACACAAGATCTTGCGCAATTGAATCATTTAAGAAGATTTCTAAGATTTTCATTTCTTGTAAATGGCATCCAATTTAACACAATGCTAAATATGGAGCCAACTCGAACAAAGATCATGGAAGGAAAGACGTACGTTTGCAGGTATTGCGGGTGCAATCATTGTTATGACAACTGCAATCTTTCCTTTCTGGAACCTTTTCCACGCATGGTAACTGAAGAGGTCCAAGTCAAAGCAGTCGACCAAAATGGATGCCATGTTCAGACCTATGATGGTTTTGTAATCCATATTCCTCCATGCAATGCCAAACCAAGAGATAACATTACTGCCACATTTGATGGCAAAATAAGAGCGCGAAAAACAGATCTAAAGTAATTTCAAGTCTTTTGTAATCTTGTCTATTGTTTCCTCAGGAGCAGGGCCCAATGATATGCATGTGGTAGTACCAGGTTCGATTTGGGTATGGCCTGCATCTGTAACCTCAGACCATGGTAACCCAAGAGATATTGCGCGTTTTTTTACATCTTGCAGCTCAGTCAAGCTTGAAACCTTGAGAACTACTTTTTCCTGACCTGAATATTCCCATTCATCAAACCATTCTCGGTGGGATTTTCTAACATTTTCTGCACCAAGGACGCATGCGTGACCTACCTGTGCTGCAATTTTTCCTGTACCCATGCCAAGATCCTTTCTTACAACAATTACTTGTTTGATTGCACCCATATCAATCTGAAATGATACCAGTATCTGTTAAACTTTTGAAGGTTCAAATAAATAATTGACAGAAATTAAGAGGTCATGGATTATGATGTTGTAGTCGCAGGTGGAAGTGTAGCAGGTCTCTTGTGTGCAAGAGAGGTTGCCCGTGAAGGCCACCGTGTACTTGTCATCGAGGAAGACTATGAGATAGGAACACCAGAACATTGTGGCGGTCTTGTAAGTGTACCTGCCATCGATGAGCTTGGAATTATTCCATTGAGAGCTACACTTGATAACAAGGTAAGGTCTGCTCGCATCATATCTCCGTCTGGAAAAAATTTTGTTCTAGATGCAAGACCTCAACAGGTCATTGTACTGGATAGACGCGAATTTGATAAACAGGTTGCCCACCAAGCCAAAGAAAATGGTGCAGAGATTAGAGTCAGGACATCGCTTAGAGAAATAACAAAAGACGGAGTCAGGACATCAGAGGGCGATATAAAATGCAAGATTGTTGTGGATGCAAGAGGGGTTTCTTCATTGATTCACAAAGACAGAACTGGAATTTTACAGTCAGCCCAGTATGAAGTATATGCAGACTGGATAGATAAAGAAAGAGTTGAAGTATATTTAGACCAAGAAAAGTATCCAGGATTTTTTGCATGGATAATTCCCACAAGAAGAGATGAAGCAAAGGTAGGAGTAGCAGGAAGAGGAATAAACTCTGCTAGTGTTTTGGAAAAGTTTCTAAATGAAAAAGGAAGATACTCTACTATTCGAAAAATATTTGCCCCCATATGGATAAAGGGGCCAATCAAGGAATTTGTGACAAAAAACATAGTTACGGTAGGTGATGCTGCAGGTCAGGCAAAGCCTACAACTGCAGGTGGAATTTACTCGTCAGGGCTTGGTGGAATACTTGCAGGCAAAGCCATTTCCAAGTACATACAATTGGGAAAAAATGAACATCTCTTAGAATATCAAAAAAATTGGCATGACAGATTTGGAAAAGAATTTGAACATATGATGCTTGCAAGATCTCTTTTGGAGAGACTAGATAACAAATCAATTGATGGATTGTTTGATTCTATCACTCCTGATGTTCTGAATGAAATTTCTAAAGAAGGAAGTTTTGATTTTCATACAATATCTGTTGCAAAACTTTTGGGAGTCAAGGGATCTGTTAAAGTTGTACAATCAATTTTAGGAAATGAGCTTAGAAGACTGATGACTTGAGAGAAAATACGTAAAACTTTCTTGATTATATTATAACCACCTCTTTTTTATTGATATAAGATTTTTCAAACTTGTTGAATGCTCTCAAATCAGTCAAACAAGATTACAAGGCAAATTTGGAACTTTCAACCATGATGGAAACATTCAGAGATATGGTGAACCGCTGTATCAAGATCGGCCTTGAAAATAATATCACTACTCTGCAAAGGTTCTCATCAATGTTTTATCATGAACTTGATCACTATAGTATACAGTCCAAATACAAGTTAACAGCTATGTCACAAGCCTGTGGAAGACTCTCTCAGATGAAAAAGAATATCAAGAAAGGAAGGAAAGTAGCCCCGCCTTTTGTAAGAAAACCCTTCCTAGTATCATGTTATGGGTTTAGGATAAATGGAATGTTATTATCAATTCCCATTGGAAACAGAAACTACATTAATGTGGTATTGAATCGACGTATGTTACAAAAACTCTCAGAGAAAGGAGTACAGCCAAGATCATTTATCATTACACCAAATTCAATATCCATATCAATTAAAAAAGAAATTGAAGAGTTAAAACCTTCAAATATAATTGGAATAGACAGAAACCTACGAAATACTACTATATCCACTTCCACTGGTCCCATCATGTATCAGACTAACAAACTATTATCAATCAAGGAAAATTCTCAATTTGTCAGAGCTTCATTTAGAAGAAACGACAAGCGAGTCAAGAACAAATTCTTCTCACAGAGAAGAAACAGACAATCAAGACGCATACAACAGTATCTGCATATAATATCAAAAGACATAGTATCACGTGCAAAGAAAACAAAATCCATGATAGTTTTTGAAGAGATCAAAGAAATCAGAAAATTGTATAGAAAAGGTAACGGTCAAGGAAAAAAATTTAGAAGAAGACTAAATTCTTGGTCATTTTATGAACTACAAAGACAAATTCAATACAAATCAGCATGGGAGGGCATACCTGTACGATTTGTAAATCCAAGACGCACAAGCCAGCTCTGTCCAATATGCGGAGATAGAATCCAAGAGGACAGATTTCACAGAAGAAAATTGTTGTGCATTAATTGTGGCAAGTCCATGGATCGCGACATTGTTGCATCCATGAATGTTGCCTACAAGGGGTGGAGTAGGTTTTGCCATCCTCGAGGGCTTCCAGAGGAAGCGGTGAAAAGGAATGTGGGTACCTTACAGCCACTAATCCTTGGAGTAGATGGAAGCAAGTTGCAAATTCAAAAATGATCTCATATTATCAAAGCGAATTTGCAATAGAACCAGCAAGGTATAAATTCGGTAAAAATTTAGCTGGTTTCATGTCGTCATCTATTGCTTTACCAGTATGCAGTTCATGCCATAGACCGATAATGCCCAATGACAAGTGTGTCAAGTTCAACTGCCCTAACTGTGGTTCAGTTCTGCTTTGGAGATGTGAAAGTTGCAGAGAGGCGGCAAGGCAATACAAGTGTAAATCTTGCAATTTCGAAGGACCATAAGAAATGGTAAGACTATCATTACGGGCAAAAATTTTGCCGGCAGATTCTGAAAGTAATTTAGACGAGATTGCAAAAAAGATCGGAACAACACTGAAGGATGGTATTACACTTGAAAAATATTCAAAGGAGCCTCTTGCATTTGGACTCTACTTTATTAGTGCGGAATTCTCTTTAGAGGATAAAGAAGGACA
>CAYUTC010000090.1:3779-5389 GCA_964447595.1 uncultured Nitrosopumilaceae archaeon | reverse complement strand
GTCTTGCCTGCTGCAATATCTATATTTAGAAAAGCAATGGATGAGGGATTGTTAAAAATTTTCATGGATGCTGGGGTGGTTGTAGGTCCTCCAACATGTGGTGCTTGTTGTGGTGCACACATGGGAGTCTTGGCAAAAAATGAGGTCTGTATCAGTACTACCAACAGAAACTTTCCTGGAAGGATGGGCCACATTGAATCTCAGACATATCTTGCTTCCCCACTTGTAGCCGCCGCATCTGCAATAACAGGAAAGATTACTGACCCAAGGGATTTGAAATGAAGGGCTCTGTAATAAAATACGAAAAAGACAACATCGATACTGATGTAATCTTGCCTGGCCCCTATCTTAAGATCCATGACTATAACGAACTTGCAAAACATGCCATGGAAGGACTGGACAGGGATTTTCACAAAAAAGTAAAACCAGGAGATTTCATAGTGGCTGGCAGAAACTTTGGATGTGGTTCATCTAGAGAACATGCTCCAATCGCTCTCTCATATTCTGGAATAAAGGCAGTCTTGGCAATTTCATTTGCAAGAATATTTTATCGTAATGCAGTAGATGGTGCATTTTTGTTGCCAATTGAGATAGATGAAAGCACCTACAAGGAGATATCAGAAGGCAATACACTAGAAATTGAAACCTCAAAAAATGAAATAAGAAACTTGACAAAGAACAAGGTATACAAAATGAAGCCTTTTCCAGAACTAATAGGCAAAATTATTGCCGCAGGTGGACTGTTCAATTACAAACCGTGATAAAATAAACCGGTTTGCTTCTTATACCATTATATCTCTGATTCAAAGGTGAATAGTTGAAATGGGAAAAACATTATTTGAAAAAATTTGGGACTCGCATGTAGTAACAGAAGAAGATGGCCGTTCGTTACTGTATATAGACAGACATCTGATACACGAAGTCACATCCCCACAGGCCTTTGATGGTCTAAGAAAAAACAAAAGAAAGGTGCGTCGTACAGATCTTACATTTGCTACAATGGATCACAACGTGCCAACAAGCGACAGGTCTTTGCCAATTGTAGACCAGACATCTGCTACTCAGATAAAGGCACTTGAAAGAAACTGTAAAGAATTTGGAATTCAACTCTTTGACATTAACAGTCCAAATCAGGGAATCGTACACGTAATAGGACCTGAATTGGGAATTACATTACCTGGCACTACAATTGTTTGTGGAGATAGTCATACATCTACCCATGGGGCTTTTGGTGCACTTGCTTTTGGAATTGGAACAAGTGATGTTGAACATGTTTTGGCAACTCAATGTATCTGGATGGAAAAACCAAAGACATTTGAAATCAAAGTGGATGGAAAACGAAAGAATCCTCATACCATAACTGCAAAAGATATCATTTTATCAATAATAAGACAGATTGGAACAGCTGGCGGTATTGGAACCGTAATAGAATACCGAGGAAATACAATTTCTGATCTTTCCATGGAAGAAAGAATGACAATATGCAACATGTCAATTGAGGCAGGTGCAAGAGCAGGAATCATTGTACCTGACGAGAAAACATTTGCATACCTAAGAGGGCGAAGATATGTTCCAAAAAATTATGATGAATCAGTCCAGTATTGGCGTGA
>CAYUTC010000090.1:0-3679 GCA_964447595.1 uncultured Nitrosopumilaceae archaeon | reverse complement strand
GAGTCTTCATAGGCTCATGTACTAATTCAAGGTTACAAGACTTGACAGAGGCTTCCAGAGTAGTCAAAGGCAAAAAGGTCTCGCCAAAGGTCAGAGCAATGGTAGTTCCGGGATCACAACAGGTCAAAAAACAGGCAGAGCAACTAGGTCTGGATGGGATATTCAAGGATGCAGGCTTTGAATGGAGAGAGTCAGGATGCAGCATGTGTCTTGGTATGAATCCTGATATCCTTGCACCAAGAGAAAGATGTGCAAGCACATCTAATCGAAATTTTGAGGGAAGACAGGGAACAGGGGGTAGAACACACCTAGTAAGTCCGGTTATGGCAGCTGCTGCAGCAATAAAGGGGCATTTTGTTGATGTCCGAGAGATGGATTTGAACTAAGATGGAACCGTTTCAGAAAATAAAAACCATTGTTACGCCACTTGACAAAGTCAATGTTGACACTGATCAGATAATTCCAAAACAATTCCTAAAACTGGTACAAAAAACGGGATTTGGCCAATACTTGTTTTATGACTGGAGGTACAATCAGGATGGAAATCCAAGAAATGATTTTGTTTTGAACAATCAGAGATACAAAAATTCCAAAATTCTTCTAGTACGGGATAATTTTGGATGTGGTTCAAGCAGAGAGCATGCTGTATGGGCTCTAGAAGATTTTGGCTTCAAAGTAATCATATCTACGTCATTTGCTGACATTTTCTATAACAACTGTTTCAAAAATGGCGTACTTCCTATACGGGTAAATGAAAAACTGTTGCAAAAATTGTTTGCAACTAGTACCGAAGTAGAAATTGATTTAGAAAAACAAACTATACAAATAGATGGAAAAACTGAACCATTTGACATTGAACCACACTGGAAAAAGATTCTTCTTGAGGGACTAGATGATATTGCAATCACGTTACGATACAATGACAAGATCTCAAGCTATGAAAAGTCTCAAAATTCTAGATTTACAATTTCTTGATAATGGTATCGACTAGCTTGCTTTCTCGTTCGATACGAATGGGTGAATCAACGTCAAGCCACGGTATTTTTGCAATATCGTAAGAGCTGATGTGTTTTTTCTTTGATAATGGTTGTAAAATATC
The DNA here is from genome assembly GCA_964447595.1 of uncultured Nitrosopumilaceae archaeon. Lineage (GTDB taxonomy): Archaea > Thermoproteota > Nitrososphaeria > Nitrososphaerales > Nitrosopumilaceae > Nitrosotalea. The sequence goes on along the minus strand of CAYUTC010000090.1, from coordinate 2,580 downwards.
ATAGGAAAGATTTACTTCTTTTTTTCTTGTCATTTTTGATTTGATGATTTTTAGTATCGTTTTATCCAGTATGTATATTCCAAGGCATTCTGCAATCTCAAGTTTGATGACTGGTTTTTCCTTGAATTGGCGTATTAATCCATCCTCAACTATGGCATAACCGGTTTCTTCTTTTCTGTATCTCCTAGTAGCTATTGTTGCCAGTGACTTTTTTTCCCTGTGATACTGGTGCATTTTTTTAATATCAATTGGGCAGAGATTGTCCACAAACCATAATACAAATTCTGAACCTTTACCTAACTTGCCATTAAGACAGACAAGATCTCCGCCTGTTCCACTCTGAGAGTCTTGGACAAATCTGATTGGTTTTTTTAGCCTGGGATGATTCTCAAAATATTTCTCAATTTGTTTGCCAATGCCATGAAAATCTGCAAGAACTATAATCTCATCAATGATGCTAAATGATGACAAATATTTTACAATGTGCGATATCAATGGCTTGCCATGTATTGGTATCATTGCCTTTGGAATGTAATCTGTAAATGGTCTTCCACGTGTTCCACGACCTCCGGCCAAAATTACAGCTTTCAAAAAGCTACCTGTAGGATTTCTGTTTTCTTCTTCTAGCGCCAGGACCACCAAATTTCTTTGGCTCCTTTCTCCTGTCATCACCGCTTAGCAAGTGCTTGTCGTATTCCGAGATTCGTTTTCTCAAATCCTCTCGAACAGACTTGGTAAAGGGATGGTCCTTTGGTTCCTTTCTGGTTTTTGTCCAACCTGTTAGTGCTCTTGATATTGCAATAGCACTTGCATATGATTGGCCCATGAATCCTCCACCGCGCACCTTGACGGATACATCAATTTTGTTTCGTAAATCACCTACTACTTCAAGTGGACCTAAGATTACTTCTCGTGCAACTTCTTGTTGGACCATTTCTACTGGCACGTTGTTTATTCTAACTCGTCCTGCTCCTTTTGTGATAAATGCGTGTGCATGAGCAGTCTTTCTTGTTGCAAAATAACTTTCAAGCTTGGCCATTATTCATTCCACCCAACTAGTTTTGCTAGATCTGCTAACGTGGTATAATATGGTGCTGGTTTTCTAATTTTTGCATCATCGAACTGCATAGTCTTTTTTGATTTCAATTCATTTGGTACGCCTAGGTATACTCTGAGTCTCTTCAATGAGGTTTCTCCTGATGGCTTGTTCTTTGGAAGCATGCCTCTTACCATTTTTGTTATTATTGTATCAGGTCGGCGAGGATGGAAAGGACCAAACTTGGGATTTGTAATGCTTGCTATCTCAAGAAACTTTCTATATTCCTCAATTATCATCTTTCTAGAACCGCTCAACATAATGTTCTCAGAGTTTACAATTGATACTCGGTTTCCCTCTTTCAAAAGCTTGGCAACTTGCGAGCACAGTCTTCCTGCTATGTGATTTGTTCCATCAACTATGATGTTTTGTGGACATTTTGATTCTGTTTTTACTTGTACTTGCTGTTTAGACAATTATCTTCACTCCTTTGCCAGTAGGATGGTTCTTGATTAGCTGAGAAAAATCAATAATTTTTCCACCAGATTGCGCTACCTTCTTTGCCCCGCTGGTAGATATTGAAAACGAACATAGTGTTATCTTGTGTGAAATGTTTCCTGTGCCAAGTACCTTGCCTGGAACAACGATGACATCATTATCACTTACAAATTTATCAAGTTGACCCAAATTGAGAACTCTTCTTGCACGACTTGGTTTTAATGCTAATTCAGCAAGTCTTGACCATATTGGTGCCTTGTTTTTCTTTGAAGCCACCTGAAGTTCTTTTGCCATGTGTAATACAACTTGATTAGTCATGTGTAATTATGCCATTTTTAACCCAAATATAATATATGCTTCAGCTAAGTGTACCGATTGTCTGCTGGAACTCGTCCAATCTTTTCTCTAATTCATTAATTGCTGCTCGGAGAACCTCTCCTGCTTTGAGGTTTCCTGCGGTCTCTATGGTCAGGATGTGCTCCTCTGAATTTCCACCTTGAGTTAAGACAGATATGGTGGCAGAATTCCACTTGGCATGCTCGTTTCCTCTTCCAAGTCTTGCATATGCTTCAACCTTTAGCTTTTGTCCTGGAGCAAGTTGTACTATTGGTATATTGAGACTAACTGGCTTGACTGCTTCATCCTCAGAGCTAAGATCCTGGGTGGTGATGGTTCTAGTTGTATCAGAATTGCCAGAATCAAGCATTAGTAAGACTCGACAACGACTGCATCCTAATTCACTGTGACAGTCACAAGCTGATGGTTCTACAAATCTTGAAAGATCTGTTCTCAAGGGTACCATTGCAAGTCTGTGAGCAATCCCTTCGTCTGCTAGAACTGACGAATTCTCAATTATTACTACATCGTCTATTGCAAAGACAGGTACACCGGATAGGGAAATTCTTCTAAGTGCATTTGCATATTGTAACGGTATTCCTTTTAGTTTAACAACAATTCTGTTTTCACTTTCCTCAATAATCTCAAGAGAAGTCAAATCTTATTGGAGAAGTTAAAGTTCCAAATAAAAATCTAGCGAGTTTTTCTGT
>CAYUTC010000089.1:0-5407 GCA_964447595.1 uncultured Nitrosopumilaceae archaeon | reverse complement strand
TTGAATCGGACCATATTTGATTCAATTATTCCTTGAAGCATTCAATATTAAATTATTTTCTGAATGGTATGATCTGGAGTGAATTTGGAAAAATGCTTATCAATAATACCGATACCATTGTTTGCAATGAGTACGAAACGATATCTTGGATTGTTGTTAATTGTTCCTTTGCTTACATTTTCTCTGGCAAGTACATTTACAACAATCTCTCCAGCAAATGCACTGATTAAACGGGACTATTACTATCTAAATGACCAACATCTAACCGCAAGATATGGTAACACCATTGTATGCGGAGATCACATATGTGCCCCCGGCGAATGGGAAAAATTACAGGTACAGCTTACTGCAGCACAGCTTAAAGGAGAAAAAACGTCCCCCGCTCCAACGGTTCCGTCAGTAAGTGCTCCAGTACCTAGCACCGCTCCACCATCTCCTACTGTCACCCAACCAACTCCAAGTACTGGGCCTGTTCTGACGTTATCTAATGCTAATCTACCTCTTGTAATTCCACTAGTCAGGGGCCTGTACGATGGCAAGGATGTCTTTTACATATCAACGGAAGCATCTGATTCAGATGTTGCAAACGCCCTTACCAAGTTCACGGGCTTCCCCGTTACTTTTGCACCTGCATTATCAAAGACTCCTGATTCAGCACTTGCACAGATCTATGTCTTCAAAAACGGCATCTCCGGAGGAGGAGTGCTAGGATTCCAGCCAAATGTTGTTGATTCCATTCCTACTGAAGCAAAATACAGTCCGTTATGGAAAATTAACTTTGTAGAGTGGAAGGATCCATCCAAGGCCACGCTTCTTGGTTCAGACGATGACATTGCTGATGCAGCATCAAAGGGTCTTGTAACAATCACACCGACAGATGTTGTTGTAAACTGTCCTATTATACAGTGGAGCGGTGACAAAGAAGGAACTGTTCCAGCAGGCCACATGCAAATAAGAAGCGATACTACACTGACAGACACTACTCCATATGGAGGTGGACAGGTTCTCAACATTGATACTCAAAAGATGCAGGTGACATTTGTAGCTCATAGAGGATTTGCACCTGATGGTTCCACAATATATTACATCGTAACAGATACTGTCATGGCAGATCCTGCAAAGATGATGGGAGTAATACTTGCCAACAAGACACAGGCAACTTTTGCCTCAAGTGCATCTTCTGATCTATACCAATTTGGTAACGGCATCAAGGGAACTGGACCAATGGGCTTCCAGCCAGGAATTGGAAGTACAAAACCTGGAGATCAATTCTACAGTCCAATGTGGAGAATATCTGTGATATCATGGAACGACCCTTCAAAGGCTACATTACTTGAAAATTCCCATGACATAACTTCACACTCAGACCAGACAAAAATAATGTCGATGAACATGGTAGTCAACTGCCCGTTCTTTAGTGCAGATACCGTATTTTCTCACATGAAGTGAGAAAACATCTCTTTTTTTTGTATGAATTTACCTCTTCATACAATTTCTGGGCCCACTTGTACAGGATAATTATTTATTGTTGTCAATTGTTGGAAGAATTTCAACAAAAAATGACGGGGCAATGGGCTGTTGAAATGAACCAAGAGCAAAGCGAATATCTGTCTACTCTGATTATAATATGTTTGATAGCAGACTCTCCAAAAGTGCTGGCAAAAAAATTTTTTGGCAATAATGCACAATCATATGAAAAGATAGTAAAACTGACAACCTTTGGACGCGATGCTTATTGGAAAGAAGAAATTCTGAAAATAATCCCGAAATGCAATTCATTTCTTGATCTTGCCTGTGGTACAGGATTATTGACGTTCCAAATAGCAAAGAAATTTCCGGATTCGAAGATTACAGGTGTTGACATTGTTCAAGAATATCTTATAATTGCAAAAAATAAGCCAAGCCCTTGCCAAAAAATCTCTTTTTTAAACTGTGATGCAGAAAAATTAGAACTTGGCGAAACCTTTGATTGTATTACTTCATCTTATATTCCAAAATACTGTAATCCTGAAATCCTATTGCAAAAATGTCTTTTACACCTCAATCCTAGAGGTAAAATAATCTTGCAGGATTTTGTATATCCAAAAAACAAGATAATCAGATTCTCATGGAATCTTTATTTTGTTATTTTGAATGTAGTTGGAATTTTTGTACCACATTGGAGGGTTGTATTCAAAAATCTTCCAAAGCTCATAAGGTCAGTTGATTGGGTTGAGAAGTACAAAGACATCATGGAAAGAAGAGATTTGGATGTAGAAATACGATACCTTACATTTGGTACCTCAGTCATCCTTACAGGCACGAAGAAAGTCTAATCTTATCTCCTCTGATACTTGAAACCAAACTAAACCATTGCATAAAATTTCGTATTCTCGAGTAACTGTATTTTTCTCTGGCTTTACCTCAATTGCCATAGGTCTCCTTTGCGCAAATACCTTATTGTTCCGAAGTATCTTTCCTATACTTTCTTTTTTTTGTAAGAGTGCATTCATTATTGGCTTTGGTATATTTTTAGAATCAAATGTTACGAAGGCTCGAAGTATTGGAAAACTGTCATATCCAATTACAACTTTTCTTACATATTTTGTACCTGATACAGAATTTTGTTCGACGACTTTGAGATAGACTGGCTTTTTGATAATATCGGATATTGTTTGTTCGACATAACCTACAGGAGCTTCAAGTAGTGTCCTTCCAATCTGTTCTATTTCAGGTTCCATGATATCATACCGAGTTTATTTCAGTTAAGTATATCTTAATACAAGATATGATATAGTTGCAGCAATAACTCCAAAGCTTACTAGCTTCAAAATAATTTCCTCTTTATTTGCATCACATATCCTAGCTGATTCTCCTATGAGTTTCTTGTATTTTCTTGATGTCTTTATAAGAATAAAACTTAGTAGGCCTGCTATGCCAGAGAGTACCAACGCCATAAATGAGATTGTATTTGTTTGAATTGCACAACCTGCAAAGACAGGAAGTATTCCCCACGATATTACAAAGACGATATTGTTATGAAATTTACCTTTAAATAATTCTAGATTATATGCAAAAAGAAAGAAGGTTTCTGCAATTCCTATTGGAATTAGGAGCGACGAGTCCAAAAAAGCATAGTACAAACCAATGGTACAAGCAATCGCCAAAGATGACAAAGAAACTATTAGGATCTTTCTTTTCGATAAAATTCCCCAAGGTTTGGTTTTGCTCCCTAGCGCATCAAGACAATGTGCAGAAATGCCGAGAGCAAGAAAATAAAGAATACATATTGCAACAAGCCTTTCTAAAGAAAAGCTTGTGGCAAACGAGCCCCACGCCGCAAATGAAACAACCATCCCTGTATATGGTAAAAAAAGAATCCCACAGCATAGTCTAAAATTTCTTGGGCCAAACTTTGGAACAAACCACTCCGAATACCTGTCCCTTTGCAACAATATCTAATATTCCTCCTTACATATATCGCTAGATTTGTCACGTGGCCAGAGTGCAATTGAAGGAACGGTGTACTGTTTAATTACATTGATTCCTTGCGCAGTTGTTACGGTTACTTGCCTTAAATCGCTACTCTGTGGTGGCGAAAGTGCTATCTTCTGACCTGGATTTAGGATCGCAATTACATCTATTTTATCAGCCCCACTATATGTTACTACGATATTAGTAGGTGGCTTAGTTCCCGTATTTTTTATAATAGTTGGGGGGATGAATGTAGATCTTGTTTATGGTTGTCGATATAACAATTTGAAGTATAAGAAAAACATCATATTATGAATTTGGAATTACTGATTCCATTACAAGCATAAGAAACATCACAACGTACCAGTGCAAGTTGTAGTCGGAATTGATCAGGCGGAAAAGATGACTATAAAGTAGAAATGACATGCAAGCAATACGAGAATCTTAAAGCAGTTAAGGATTTGAAATTTTGTAAAGTTATCTTAGAAGAAAAAGAGAGCTGACAAGTTAATTTCATTAACAAAAATTGAATGCAAGAAAATGTTTTCATAGGTAATGAGGATAAGGTGTTAGACTGTCTAAAAAAATTTTAAAAAAGAAAAAAAGTAGGCGGAAATAAAAGATATTGATGAACAAAAAACTTGCGAACTTGGCGGATTTTTGATGTAATTTTTTATTTGTTCAAGATTTGTCTTATGACTATTGATTGTTCTACAAGAGAGACGCCAAGATTTTCTACGCCTACTAGTTTAAGATCTTCTGCTACATCTTGCAGGTTATCTTCATGTTCTTTGTCGTGAAGTATAGCGCAACTCCAAGCACAATTATTGCTATAGCTTTAAGTTCCAGTCCCTTGAATGGTAACAACCCCAAAGCACCTGCCAGTCCAAATATTCCCAATAGCGGTGCGGTACAAACTGGACATCCTGAAGCTACTGCTCCTGTGAATGCACTACCTATACTAGATCCTGTACCTTTTTTGAATCCAAGACTTCCTGTCATCTGCTTTTTGTAAAGAGCAAGGGCGGTATTGATGCCAGTCAGTATCGCTATGACAAAACCCATCGTGACGGTAGTAACGGTGAAGGAAACACCATACCACTGGATGTATTTAGGCAAAGGTGTTGGTGTAAAATTAAAGGTAAGTGCCCAAAATAGGGCACCAAGGCCCAGTGAAATTACGATGGCTGCAATAGCCGAAGAAGGTCTTTTAAGAGCCTGACCCACAGTATTCAAGTTACTCATTTTGCAGTGATTCCCTTTGGTAGTGTTGAAATCTGCGTCAGGCAGTCAGAAATTTTTATGAGGAACCTGTCTAATTCAAAGACGAGTTTTTCTTTTGTCATGTATCTCACTATCTCTTACCTCTCTTCCATTAAAAAACATTTTCAACATAGGTATGGGCATTACTCCGTTTTTCTGCGCAATCTCATCTTTCTTCCATCTTCCATAACCGCTTTCTTTCACAAGACCACAGCGTTTCCATGTCTTTTGATGGCACTCTTTCTTAATACCAGTGCTGCATATTTGGTAATGTTTCTCAAATTGTTAAAATATCAATTCTATCGTATTTAATGGAAACAGACAGTTATCAATCCTGAAAAAACAGATCATTACCGAAATAATTTTACAATTGTAATGATATCTTTTTATTAGTCTCAATTTCCAAGATTATTTATGTTCAGAGACCCAGTCTGCGGAATGACAATAGATGAGAAAAAAGCACAGCATACACTAGAGATTGGCGGAAAGAATTTCTATCTCTGCTCTGCTGCATGTAAAGACCCGCTTACAAAGAATCCGAAAAAGTATGGTGCGTAGTTGGACTACATTGCAGATAAGAAAACACCTTATTGTAACAGTATCAATGTTTTATAAATTTCAAAATCATAATTTAGAGGCGTAACCAATATGGCAAAAGATCCCGTCTGCGGAATGTATGTAGAAGAAAAAC
>CAYUTC010000088.1:0-5525 GCA_964447595.1 uncultured Nitrosopumilaceae archaeon | reverse complement strand
CCTGGAAATGTTACTGGTGTAGTTCCTGGTGCAGATGCTATACTTTTCAGCTCTCTTTTGAACTCTGACAATCCATATTTCATTTCACAAGCTCAGGCCTTGGGTGCCCCAAACGTACTAAAGTTTGGCTTGGAACCACTTCCCACAGCCTACATCATCATAGGAGAGGGCACAACTGTATGGCATGTTGGTTCGGTAAGGGCTATTCCATTTGACAAGCCAGGACTAGCTGCCATGTATGCATTATCAGCGCAATTCATGGGGATGAGATTTGTGTATCTTGAGGCAGGCTCTGGTGCAAAATCAAACGTTAGACCTGAGATGGTGGCAGCTGTGCGAAAACTCTTCAAGGGATTCCTCATCGTAGGTGGTGGAATTAGAAACACACACACAGCAGGCGAGATTGTTCAAGCAGGGGCCGATGCGTTAGTCATTGGTACCTTTATTGAGAAAGGTGGCAGTTTCAAAACAATTTCCGATATCGTAAAAACCATCCAATCCGTAAGGAAATAGCATGTCTGAGACGTTATCATTGAGACTCAAAGAAGTCCCAATGCCAGATTCCTATTTTGATTATTACACTGAGATATCAAATGAGGTCTTTAAGATCTTTGAAAAGGCTGCTGCTGCAAAAGCAACTTTATCAGATTCCTCTGGAATGGTAGAGCCCAAGATAGCATTTGATCTTGCTGATAGAGTATCAAAAATGCATGATATTGACGTCACTGAAAATCTTAGAGGACTTATTCAAACTACTACCAAAGAACTTGCTGCGTTAAAGCTTGCAGAGGATATAGCGCAGGGCAAGTATTCTGGTCCTGATACTAGTCTACAAGAAAAACTAGACCTAGCAGTCCGTGTGGGCCTTGCTATAGTAACAGAAGGTGTAACCATTGCTCCTCTTCAGGGGATAAGTGAGATTAAAATAAAAAAGAATGCGGATGGCTCTGAGTATTTATCTGTCTCATTTGCAGGTCCAATTCGTTCTGCAGGAGGAACAGAGGCTGCTTCTACCATGCTTATTGCTGATCATGTGCGAAAAATAGCAGGTCTTGCTAAATACCAAGCTAATTCCTATGATGATGAAACTGGCAGGTTCGTAGAGGAACTTCGTTTATACGAAAGGGAGGTAGGCAACTTTCAATTCCATGTTCCCGATGAGGACGTGATAACTGTAATTTCCAATCTACCTGTTGAGCTTGACGGTGTAGACACTGATCTGGTAGAGATTGTAAGTCACAGAAACATGGTCCGAGTTAGCACCAATAGGGTACGAGGAGGAGCCCTTCGTGTGCTCAATGATGGTCTAATTGGTAGGTCACGCAAACTTTTGAAATTGATTGATTTATTCAAGCTGGACGGCTGGTACTGGCTAAAGGATTTGAAGGGGGCTATCCAGACAGGTGATGAGGATGCCGCAGCTCACAGGATGAGGGAGGTAATTACAGGAAGATCAGTACTTTCAATGGCAAAAAAATTTGGGGGATTTAGGTTAAGATATGGGAGAGCAAGCAATACCGGCTTTGCCTCTGTTGGAATTCATCCGGTAGTTGCAGAAATTTTAGATCATGTTGTTACAGTTGGTACCCAGATCAAGCTCGATATGCCAGGCAAGGCTGCAACCGTGGCATTTGTTGATTCTATCGATACACCAATTGTTAGGCTGACAAACGGCAACGTGGTCAAGATTAAAGACATCTATCATGGAATTCACCTAAAACCACACATTGAAAAAATCTTGCACCTAGGTGATATTCTCATAAGCTATGGTGATTTTCTTGAAAACAATGCAGAACTTGTTCCAAGTGGATATGTAGAAGAATTTTGGATAGAAGAACTAAAAGAAAAAATTTCCAAATATGAACCAAATGACCAAGAGCTACTTGGATACATCACCAAAATTCCGGACATTGAAGAAGCCTTTAGAATCTCGCTGAACTTTGGTATCGGACTTCATCCTCATTACCTGTACTACTGGGACCAACTATCTATAAAGGAACTTGAGGCAATTCTCAATCCAAGCAAAATTGACCCGGAACTCATAGTTTATTCAAAAGATGTCAAACCTATCTTAGAAAAACTTGGGGTACCTCATGAGGTATCGGGGGAAACACTTTTGCTAAAAGGCACCGAATCTAGAATATTTTTTTACCTTCTTTTTAGAAAACCAATTCATCTTGATAAAACCAGTACAGTTACTGACATAATTTCTAACTCATCTGGCATCAAAATAAGAAACAAATTTTCAACCTCTATAGGGGTAAGGGTAGGAAGACCTGAAAAGGCATCACTTAGGAAAATGAAGCCTCCTGTACACACACTATTTCCGGTTGGAAGCAAAGGTGGAGCCTCCCGTGATTTACTAAAGGCAGCAAAACAACCTAATTTCTATTGCAACATCAACAACAGGATATGCAAGAACTGTAACATGCCTTCTATCAGTATTGCATGTCCAAGATGCAAGACAAAGACTAGTACGATCTTTATTTGTCCAAAATGCCGAGATGAGTTAGAAAACGATTATTGTGACAAATGCAAGACTCGTGCACTAGGACATTCGTATCGCGCATTTCCTCTCAAAGACCTGCTTTATTCTGCCCAAGAAAAAACCGGTATTCGAGCCCAAGAGCCATTCAAGGGAGTAAAAGAGCTGATAAACCAAGACAGAGTGCCAGAACCACTGGAAAAGGGTCTCATACGACAGAGTGTGGGTCTCAATGTCTTCAAGGATGGAACAATAAGATTTGATACAACTAATGCACCACTTTCCCACTTTAAACCAAAATGGATTGGCACATCCATTGAAAAACTAGCCAAGCTCGGATATACACATGATATTAATGATAAACCTCTTGAAAACCAGGAACAAACAGTTGAGATAAAAATCCAAGACGTGATTATTCCAAAAGAGTGTGGAGAAAACCTAGTACTAGTATGCCAATACATCGACAGAGAATTAACCAAGCTATTTGGTCACCCTGCATATTATAATGTGAAAAACACAAATGATTTGATAGGCCATCTTATCATAGGCCTTGCACCACATACATCTGTTGGAATTGTCGGAAGAATAATTGGATATACAAATACACAGGTTTGCTTAGGTTCTGCCGTATGGCACTCGGCAAAGAGGCGAGATGCAGATGGGGATGCAGACTCTGTTATGCTTTTGATGGATAGTTTGCTTAACTTTTCAAGATTATTCTTGTCTGATAGAATTGGAGGTCTAATGGATGCGCCATTGCTTGTTCAACCAATTGTAATTCCACAAGAAGTCCAAAGACAAGCTCATAACTTTGAAGTGGTAGATACATATCCATTATCATTTTTTGAAGCTACGCTGTTAAAGAAAAAGGCAAGCGAGATAAAAGATGTCGAGATTTTAAAATCAAGATTAGAAACGGAAAAGCAGTTTTATGGATACAAATTCACACACCTTACCTCTACCCTTACTACTACAAAATCCCGCAGTGCATATTCCACACTTGGTTCTATTTTAGAAAAACTCGACATGCAGATTAGAACTGCAGATATCATAAATGCTGTAGATCCAAGCGAGGTGGTCTCTATGGTAATGACTACCCATCTCTTGCCTGATATCATGGGAAATCTCAGGGCATATTCTGGCCAATCATTTAGGTGCACAGCATGTGGTGCAAGCTATAGAAGAATTCCACTTGCAGCCAAATGTCTCGAGTGTAACAATAAACTTATTCAAACAATGACAAGGCCATCTGTTCAGAAATATCTCAAGCTTGCAAGAAGAATGCTGGACAAATACAGAATTGAACCATATCTAAGAGGAAGGGTTCTATCCTTGCTAGATGAGCTAGAGTTAGTATTTGGCAAAGAAGATGGTAATCAGGCTCTGCTTACAGACTATGCCTAGCGAAGCTTGACGTAATCATATCCACCCATCTTGCTCTCAAAGCAATAGCGGACTTTTTGGTAGTCTTTTCTGAATTTTTTTACTTTAGCTGCTACCTTTTTCTTGTCTTTTTTATCCACGACAACTTTCTTGATGAACTCTGCTACTTGTTCCATCTCAGATTCCTTCATACCAATACGCGTAAGTTCTGCAACACCTAACCTCATTCCACCTGGATGAAAATAATTACGACCAGCCTTGATATCTCCTGGGATTAGTTGCCTGTTTACTATAATATTGGCCTTTTCCAGATCTGCCTCTATAGTACCACCATCACCAAATGAAAGAACATTTACCACAATTTGATGCGATTTTGTAAATCCCCTTTTTTCTCCAAGTATTTTGAAACCATATGAGTTTAGAGCTTCTGCTAATGCCTTTGCATTTTTTACAACTTGGATAGCATACTTTTTGCCAAACTCCAACATTTCTGCAAATGCAATAGCTTTTCCTGCCATGTGATGAAGATGGTGATTGCTTGTCATACCAGGAAAAGTTGCCTTTTTGATCTCCTCGCCATATTTGTCAAACGAGCAGATCATTCCACCCTGAGGACCAAACAAAGTCTTATGTGTACTCATGGTTATGGCATCAGCTCCCTCTCTTAGTGGATCCTGAAACTGGCCTCCTGCAATAAGACCTGCAACATGTGCTCCATCATAATTGACAAACATCTTGTAGGTTTTCAGAAAATCTGCAAGCTCTTTTACTGGATGTGGAAACAAAAAGACCGAACCACCAAACATTGCAATCTTTGGAGTTCTACCTGCCTTCTCAAGCTCTTGCACCTTTTGCTTTGTCTTGTCCACATCAATTGACATCTCTTCTACATCAAATGGATAAAATTCAATATCCAAACCGTGAACTAAACCCGCAGTACCTGAATGTTCCTTTTTACCATGTGATATGTGTCCGCCTGATGGAATGGAGGGAGCTAACATTACATCGCCTGGATTTGTAAATGCAGAATAGATTGCTAGGTTAGCAACAACACCAGAAATTGGCCTTACATCTACAAATTCTGCACGAAATAACTTCTGGGCAAGCTCCATACACTGGAATTCTACTTTATCAATGTAGATACATCCTGCATAGACACGTTCACCTGGCCAGCCTTCCGCATATCTATTGGCAAAGTCAGATATTGTTGCCTCTCGAACGGCAGGACTTGGAATATTCTCACTTGCAATAAGGGGAATGGAATCTGCAAACCATTGGTTATGAGTTTTAAGCATCGATAGTACATCGTTGTAAGCTGCTCGTGGTGATAATCGCGGCATGTCTTGTTAGCCAGGTTTTCCTAATTTAAAATATGGTGCAAAACCTCGAAATTTATTTACAATTCCAAAGGTTTTGGCCTACATAAGAAATAATAAGGGAAAATTGACCCTCAAAAAAACATGTCAGTTCAGGCTTCATCTGGCGGAATTCCCGTTGTAATACTAAAAGAGGGTGCACAGCAAACAAAAGGTCGTGATGCACAGAAAAATAATATCACTGCTGCCAAACTAATAGCAGAAATTGTTCACAGTAGTCTTGGTCCACGCGGAATGGACAAGATGTTAGTAGATTCACTAGGCGATGTTACAATTACAAA
>CAYUTC010000087.1:0-5526 GCA_964447595.1 uncultured Nitrosopumilaceae archaeon | reverse complement strand
ATACCAAAGTTACCTGCGAGTTAATAGTACCGTATGGTACGGTAATCCATGTTAAATTGTGAGTTTTGCCCAAAACAGTTCTTTGAAACTGCAAACGGCTTGGTAGAAAAGACCTTCCATGAAGTACTTCATGGTCCAGAGTTAGTCAATAACTAACTTTTCAACTATTTTTTGTCAAGATTAAAAACCGAACTCTTTTATCGGCTATATTGGTTGTAATTAAAAGTGAAACAATCAAAGAGACCAGATCAAGGAAAACGAAATAGAGATCCTACAAGAGACGTTCTCAAAAAAATGAGTTCAATCTCTGAGGCCACCAAGGTTTTGGCCTTAGAAGTAAAGGCAATGTCCAAAATTTTTGCTGAAAATCAGAAGATATTGGTCTCCCTAAAGGGCATGATAGATGCTGTTAACACATCACTAGAACAGCTTCAAAAAAATTCAAGGCAAATTAACATACTAGAAGAAGACACCCAGAGACTCTTTACTGGAATGACACAAGTAAAGGCACATTCTAATATCATAGATAAGATAAATGATCAAGTAAGCAGGTTACAGGACCAAGTTGGAAAAATCCGTGAGAAACAGGAAACAATTCCAGATACTAACAAAATAATGCAAACTGTTGCTGACAATCTTGATTCTATAAGAAATAACACAAAAATGATAATGCACATTTCAGAAAAAACTGAAAAAATAAGAGAAGAACTAAAAAACGTAGCAAACAAAGCAGAATCATTTCCTGATCTTACCAAAGAATTTGAAGAGGTAAAACAAAGTACCAAGGAAATTTCCCAGAAAGCAGAACGGCTTTCTCGTCTGGAAGAAAGCATATCTAACCTAAAAACTGAGATAGGTTCTGCAAAAACTGAGCCAATCGTTAACTTGGAATCACAGATAAGAAACGTAGGGGTTGAGATTGATACCTTAATGAAGAAAACAGATTCTCTTACGGCACTTGGCAATGATATTAGAAATGTAAATGTCGAATTTAGTAACTTTAAGGAAAACATACTAGGCAAGACAAAAGAACTTGATGCGAAAATGTCAGATTTTGCAGAGATGCTCAACAGAAACTCTGCATCAGTATCAGAGTTTAACAAAAAGACGTATGAAATTTCTCAGCAACTCAATGATATACGCGGTATAACACACAAGACTTCACAGAATACATCAAGGGAAGTAATAGGACTGCTTCGTCTCTCCGAGTTCCAGTCAAACATACGAATGAGATCAGAATCCAAGTATGGAACTTTGGAAGACATTGAAAAAATGGTAGCACAGACAGTTGACATGATCAACTTATTTGACAGGCTCTCAATCGAGGCTGAAACAAAGATGCCATTACCACTTGAGGTAAAACAATGGGGCATCTCAAAGCTCTTAGATTGTGCAGACAGATGGGAGATAAGATTTACTGATGTCTTCAGATTGTTGATAAGTCAGCTAGGATCAGACCTTGTAAAAGAATCAATTAGAATGGAACAGGTACGTGATCTGTTTGGAATACGTGCAGTTGATGAAGTAAGACACGAATTGAATATCTCTTAGTTAGATTCTAAATCGTACGATCGTAGGCGTTCCTTTTTCTTCTTTAACATGGCAAATATTCCTATTATTACTGCAACCCATATACAACCAAACAGGATGTTTGATATGCTTACGTACATGTATGGTGTTGCATCAACAAGACTGTTTACTAACTGAGCTTGTTCATAATGAATATTTTGCATTCCCGCATGAAATGCAGCGCTATCAGGAGATGTGATTGATATCTTGTCGTTTGTTTCCGACATAGTACTGAGGTCTTTTTGCATCAGACCAAAGTCTGTATCATCGGTGGGAAATATCCATACAGGGTTGCCATGAGTTGGAATAAGTGCTTGAACTGATTGAATGTTATCATGAATGGTTTGAGGGTCTGAGGTAGATTCCATTCTTACTAAAAGTCCCCTTGCTTGATCAATTGGATATATTGTAGTACTGTATTCCTCAAAGGCCATGACTACACCTAGGACAATAAGTCCTATGATTCCTGCCAGTGCCAATTTGTAATAGCCGTTTGCCATCCTCTGAACCTTTGTTGTAATGGGCCTATTTCTTGATTTGCCTTTTTTAAATGTTGAATGCGATATGCTTAGGTAGGCTATGTAGAGAAATCCCACCACCTGGATTCCTATTATTGGTGCAAAGACCGCATTGTTTGAAAAAATGGCAATAAACATGCCAATGATTCCATATACACCAAAGAATATCTCAAGCAATGTGGTCTTTGTAAAGGGTAGTGCATACGCCTTGTCTCTCCAATCGTCAGTCTTGTTTATAATTCCAAATTTTGGCGTGCGAAGAAATTCATTTTTTTTGCCAAAGAATGCATCAAAGACTGCTACAGTATTGTTAACAGACATTCCAGCAGAATAAAATACCATGTATAGATATGACAGTGCTTTTGATTTCCACCCCCCTGCATACAGGTCACGTATTATCATGATGTATACTACAGGGCCCATTGCAAGATACGCAATTATGGTCAATAGTGGCAAGCCACTTATGATATAGAGATTTATTTTTGAAGCAAGCAAAATAGGCAGTATCAAAAACTGCATTAGCATCAGTGGATATACAATATGTCTAGTTAGTTGTACAAAGGCCTGGATTTTAGTGTCAAATGGTATCTTTTTGATTACAACATCTCCTAGCAATTTAATTGCACATTGGATAGAGCCTTTGGCCCATCTAAATTGCTGCCTTTTTGCAGCATTCATTTGTACTGGCAGTTCTGCATCAACAACAATATCCGGTATAAACACACATTTCCAGCCCTTCATCTGCGCTCTATAGCTAAGATCCAAGTCCTCAACAAGTGTAGCGGTATGCCACCCCCCTGCATCTTCGATGCATTCTCTTCTCCAAACCCCTGCTGTACCATTGAAATTCATAAACAAATGCGAATTGCTTTTTGCTTTTTGTTCCACTAGAAAGTGAAAATCAAGACTGAGAGCTTGGGCCATTGTAAGTGCAGAATATGTTTCGTTGACATGACCCCACCTGCACTGCACCAATCCTATCTCAGACTTGCAAAAGTGTGATAATGCTTTTTTCAAAAACCAAGCCGGAGGAATAAAATCTGCGTCAAATATTGCAACAAAATCACTTTTTACAGACTTCATCGCATAACGAAGAGCACCTGCCTTGTAGCCTTTTCTGTCACCTCTTCTTACATGTATGATATCAAATCCTTGTTTTTTGTAGTCTACGACTAGATTCTCTAGTATATCACTGGTGTCATCATCGGAATCATCCAGTACTTGAATGCAGAGCTTTTCCTTTGGATAATCTTGTGCACATACTGCGTTTACTAGTCTTGCTGCCACATACTTTTCATTATAAATTGGAAGTTGAATTGTCACAGTTGGATTCTCCTTAAGTTCGATGGCTCGAGTTTTCTTTTGTTGTCTTGAAAGAAAGACAAGATAATAGAAATTACAAGTGTATAAAGTGATGACCATTGCAATTGCAATGAATACATTCCACAAAAATTGCGTTAGTGGAGTTGGCACCGTATGCATTAACATTTGATTATCTCAACTCACAAGTCCTTATAGCCGTAGCGCTATTTTGTAATCATTATCCCTTTTTTGATATCTTGATTGCTTGAACAGGACACACGTTTTCACAAGCAAGGCAGAATATACAATCAGGTTCTCGTGCCATCAGTGGTTTCTTGTCTGAGGACGGATTTCCTGCAAACTCGGCCCATTCGTATACCTTAACTGGGCACGCATCAATGCATGCACCGTCTCCTACACAGATATCAAAGTCAACTGATACAAACTCTCCCCAAATTCCCAAGATCTCGTTTCCTTTTCTTTGGCCAAATATCTTGATCTTGTTACCACTAGAAGGAGCTGTAAATGTTTCAGTAACCTTGAGTTTAGTCTTAAAGCCAACATCTATTGGTCCTGCCTTTGCACCTTCTGGGGTCTCAGCCTCTTCTGGAGCTGCAACTTGACCTGGCGGAGGCGCAGCAGGCTTTGGTTTTGGTTTTGCATTTGGAACAATTTGTGCAAGTGGTGTCATCTCTTCCAATTGTTTTACAACTTCTGCACGCGCTTGCTCAGAATCGTCCTTCTTCTCTTTGAGTAGATATTCAATCAGTCTATCAGCAAGTATGCTATTTCGTAAAATGGTGTCAATTATCATCTTGGCATTAGCATCAGCTTTCTTTCTATAATCTTTGACCCATAAACCATCACCATATTTTTCAACTGGATAAATTTGGTATATCATATCAACAACCTCACCAGTTACTATCTCAACTTGTACTTCAAGTTCGATTGATTTGTATCCTGATTCATCAGGATCAGGTAGGTTCTCTTCTTTCCATCGGAAGGTTGCATATATCCTGTCAGCAAATTGGTCCATGACAAAGACTTTTTTGAAACCGGAAACAATAGAATCGATCTCATACTTATCTTCAAGTTTTATTGGTAAGCGATATAGTCCAAGTTTGTAGCTATGTAATGGATAGATACCTCTTTTTGAGGTTGCAGATTGTACCGAATAGACTTTGTCTTTCAGCAAAAGAGACATTTAATTTTAGTATGATTCAGAGACTTTAAAAACCATTCCTAGTCAGGACATGTTTCTTCTCTAATCTTTCTGTATCTTTCTTCCATTTCCTTGGCATGTTCCAATACTTTTTCAAAAGTATACTGTACTTTTGGAAAGTACCATCTTATGCCTACTTTATGGCCAATCCCATCCATGTCATATATCATGCCTTTTTCTGCCATTACATTGTATTTTTCATCGATTGTTTTTTCTTGTACCGTAAGGCCTCGCTTGGTTTTATCCTCCATTATGAGATCTTTTGGACCGTCCCGTATAGCGTAAAAGATATCTTTCTGTAAAATTGGTAGTTCTTGTTCTGTATTACTTTTCGATTGGGTTTCCAATCATATTCCCCCACTCTGTCCAGGAGCCATCATAGTTTCTAACTTGTGGGTATCCCAAGAGATATTTTAGGACAAACCATGTGTGCGATGAACGCTCACCAATTCTGCAATAACATATTACATCCTTGTCTGGGGTTACTCCTTTTGATTCATAATTCTTTTTGAGTTCTTCAACTACCTTGAAGGTTCCGTCAGCATCATTTACTGCAGTGGCCCAAGGAATATTATTTGCACCTGGAATGTGCCCACCTCTTTGAGCGTGTTCCATCGGATATTCTGGAGGAGCAGTGATCTCGCCTGTAAATTCTTTTGCAGAGCGAACATCAACTAGAGTAGTATCTTTCTTGTCAAGTGATCGTTTTACATCAAACAGATAAGCTCTTACACCTTCATTTGGCGGTTGTGCCACATATTTTGATCGTTGAATTTGTGATTCATCTTTTGTGTATGGCTTTTTTTCTAGTTCCCATTTCTTTCTTCCACCATTCATTATCTTTACTTTCTCATGTCCATAGTATTTGAAAATCCAAAAAACAAAAGCTGCAAACCAGTTGTTAAAATCACCATA
>CAYUTC010000086.1:0-5681 GCA_964447595.1 uncultured Nitrosopumilaceae archaeon | reverse complement strand
AATTTAATTGACTTTGTGGATTTCTCAAGTGACTTAAGAAGTAATTGAATGGTTTCATTTTTATCAAAAGGACTGTACTCTAGCCATGTACGAAGTTCTTCATTACTAGTTAATTTGCTATTCTTCCATATTTTTCTAAACGCTTCCGAGTCAAAAAATTTACTTGGTTTTATTTTTTGTTCTCTAAGAAGTGTTCCGATGTACCAAGCACAATGTGCCAGTGCTCGTTCGTGGGAATGGTCAATCATGTAACTGAATAATTTTGTGGCTTTATCATATCTGAAAAGGTATGCCAATGTGATGTGTTGAATTACTCGTCTATCAAATTCCCAGAGCTGACCATTTTTAAATGGAGGCTTGTTTAATTTCTTGAGATGTTTATCATATGCATCTGTTAGATCTCCAAAAATATCACGATAAACATTTCCAACCAAATACCCGTCCCAAGCAGCTCTCGATAAGATTTCATTTTCATTTTTAAATAATTTGGATAACTCCTGCCTTATCCATTCTTTATCAAAATAGTATAATGTAGGTAAATGATGACCAATAACAGCTTGTCTTGAAATGGTGTTTGGCAATTTTTTATCCAAGTAATCTGAAAGTATTTCCTTTACTTCAGGCACAAACACCTGCTTGTTCTTCTTTAGGTGACTATTGCACCAAATAGCATATTTCAGTATTGCATGAAATGATATGCCATTTGTTGTGTTGATTGATATCCCAAAGGCATCCCAATCTTCTCCTGGATATCTACCTTCCCAAGAATCATCTGTGTTTTCCATGATAGTCAGAGCCTTTAATAATTTCCATACTTGGTCTCGAAAAGCAAAATCGATCGAATCAGAACCTATGCCTTGTTCTAAAAGTGACGCAATTGAATCAAGAAGGTTAATCTCTTTTTGTTCACCATATTTCCCCTTTTTTATCGAATCAATAATCTTTGAACATAGTGATAAAACTTGTTTCCAATTGGGATTCTTTTTTTGATTGATAGCGTTTTTGATGCCATCTAGAAATTTATGAATAAAATCGGGGGAGAAGTTTTCTAATTTGGAAGCAAGTTTGGAATATGATTCAGGATCATTCTTGACATATTCTAGAAATTTTTCAGAGGTTCCATCGTAATGTTCAAAATCAAGTTTTTTTGGTTTGTAATTTTTCATGAATTGAAATACATCTGCTGGAGATAAACCATCTTTTAATTCCGATATTGGTTCGATCCTTTTCATACCAGATGTATGGATGTTAAAATCTGGGTGCGGTAGTTCTACCTCCTTATCAATTATACCTGTAAATTGCTTTTTTTCGGATCCGGTAAGATTATTTATTATTGGTTTTAATTTTGTTAATTTCCAAAATCGCATTTTAAAATCTAGAAATCCTGGTTCTTGTTGTTCGGCTTGTTTTTTCCAGAGTTCGAGTAACTCTTCTCTTGGGCCTCTCTCAACATATAGGAGGTATTTTTTCCGAGTTTCTTTTGAGGCAAATTGAAATGTATTTTTTAGTAAATGAAAGTATTCATGATGCAATTCATAAATATTGAAATATTTTTCTATTGCAATATTAACTTCTTTTTTAAAGTTTTTTGGATAATTCCAATATACACCAAGTTCTAGTCTTCTGAATGCAGGGTAATCAATTTTTGCTAAATTCTTGAGAATTTGTTTTAGAGACGGAATTGATTTTTTTCCTAGCTCAATCATGAAATTGTTAAGTTGTCCTAGTAGTTTTGATCGAAAATCTAAATCCAAATTTTGTTCATGATCTTCAATTGCAGGCCGCCATCCGACAGATGCATCCGTTTTTGATTTTTTATCTCCTCTACCAACGTTTTCTAAATAGATCATTTTAGTAACAAGGTCAATTAGAAGTCTTATCACAGAATTAGGAAATTTATGAAAAATATATGGAATTTCGTTTTTCAGTAACTCGCCATAGAAATAGTCATCAATGACAGGTTTGACGGCTCGTACGGTTTTGTAGTCCTCCAAAATGCCCCCTGTTACATATGGTTCACCCATTTTTACATCAAGGAGGCATCTTGCAAGTAGAATTACTTCGTTCTCATATCCTGCATCTGCTAGTTTTATCATTAATTGTGAAATTGGTTTATCAAGGTAATTATGGTAAGAAATATTCGTCCATTTTTCTTTGTAAATTTTCAACGCAAGGAATTTGCTATATTTCGGAGGCATATTTATTGCCGCTTTAACAAAATAGTCAAGTAACCACGGGTTACGTTCATTTTCTTTTTTAGGTATATGGAAATTAAGAATTATTCTTAAGATTTCTTTTGGTTTCTGACTAGAAATTTTCCAGAGATAATGGGCTAGTGGCCATGGTGCAAATCTAATTCCTTTTTCGTCTTTAATAACATGAGGGGGATTTTTGATGTAATTCCCTTTAACAAGGAATGACAACCAATTTGCTGATGCATTCTGAAAAAAATAATTGTAAGAGGATGAATTTCTTGCTATCAAATGTTTCATTTTTTCAAAATCATTTTTTGTTGGTCTTTCAATCTTAAGAGTTTCATTAATTTCGGCAATAACATCAAAATGTGGTTTTAGTACTTTTTGGATAAGAATCTCAAATTCTTCGAGTTTTTTTCTGTATTTTTTTTCATTTGGAAATTCACTGTGATGAGCCACCATAGCAAAATAAGATAATTTATCTTTGGTTAGTTCATCGTAAAGAATATAGATATCTTCTGGAGCAATTTGTACTGGATCGAGATTTTTTATAAGATCCTTTTTACGAGTACTTCCTTCACTCCTTGTTTTTACTTTGCCAAGTTTTTTGATTTCATCTAATCTGCTCAGTAAATAGATTACTTCACGTATAGAGTGGGCAGACTGGGTTATTTTTTCTGGATATTCTTGGTTTAAAACTAATATGCCGCCCTTGTAGGTTTCAGCGATTTTGGGATCTAATCCTTCTAAAAGCTCGAAAATTCTTTGTTGATTTTCTGTTAATGGCACGCTGTAATTTGAAGTGGATTAAAATAATTCTTTCTCTCAAACCGTGATCAAAATATTCATCAAAGGTCTCATATGGGTCTGAGATTGTGATAAAACAGTAACTGGGTCTTACCATACTCTAACCTACTTTGGTTCAAATCTGGTCAATCCCATCTTAAGGAGGGGGATATAGTTAGGAGTGAAGATTTTGCACTCATTTTAGATTTTATGTTTATTTATTAGAAAAAATATAACATAAGAAAATTACATTAGCATGATGCAGTCTTTGTAATCAACCCACCTCAATTAATGGATATGAAATAACGCCCAAGTATCCTGCATAGGTGATTTTATAAACTCAGAATGAAACCATTTTTCATAACGGTTAATGTCGAACATGAGTAATTTCCATAATCTTTAACATATAGATTTGACTGATATAGCCGAACTATGGATCTATTTTTTATCAACTAGGATCATTAACTGATATATGAAATTCTGTCCAGAGTGCGGAGGGGATTTGAAGGGAAGCAAGAAATTCTGTCCAGAGTGCGGTATTAATCTAAATAATTTGCCTAAAGGAAATTCAAACCAAAACAGTGTTGAGACCGAATCTGCCAATCATATTTTCGAGACAGAAGAGCCAGTGATTCAGAAAACAACACGTGACCTTGGAACTAGATTGGAAGAATCAGTAGAAAGAATTTTCAAAGATAGGGGTTATCAAACTTCACGAGGTCAAAAAATCAAGGGTCAATCAGATCAATATAACGAAATTGATGTATTAGCAAAACGTGGCAGTATCACTCTTGCCATTGAATGTAAAAATTATACTGAAGACAGAAAGGTCGGAATCAAAGAAATTAGAGATTTTGTAGCAAAGTTAGATGATCTCAATCTTAACAAAGGATTGTTTGTGACATCATCGGATTTTTCATCAGATGCAATTGGCTGGGCTTCAAATAATCCTAGTTCAAAACAATTGGATTTATGGGATGGCTCTACCTTTATGGAACAATATAAGACAGTAATGCTAGGACGTAGCAGCAGTAAGTTATCAATAATAGAGAACAGTTTTCAATTAAAAGGAACTTTTGGTGATTATTCTATTTTGACATTAAAGAACAAAGATAGAATAACAATAAAGAGACGAGAACTGATCTTTCATCCGTATTATATAGTGGAATTTAATTTGCGTGAACAGTTCAAAACTCCAGACAGGCAAATCCATACTCAACAAAATTCAGGAAGATATTTTGCAGATGGACTGTCTGGGCAGATACTTTATAGTATAGATGATAATGGTCACACACCATATGATTTGGATAGCATACAAAAAGAAATTGTAAAAGATTTAGAAGAGCTCAGTCCTACTACAATCGAAGTCACTCAGGAACCAAATTCACAAGTTTTGAAACTAGAACCTAGCTTGAATAAAAAAGATATTGAATTCAAAATAAAAACTGAGATAGTTAAAGACAACAAGGCAATAATACAGTACGAAGTAAGAGTGTCTAGAGAAAAAACTGAAGTTAGAGAGTACCATCATGCCCCCGATATTAATACCATAACAACAAGACCGCGGTTAGTTTACGTTCCGAAAATGGAAATAGAGTTTGAATCTAAAGAAAATGTGTATACTAGAATTATTCTTCCTGCCTCAGGCATAATAATGAAAGACGACATTGCATTTTGTCGTCATAAATTAGGCCTGCAAAAAAAGCATACCTTTGCAGTCTGTGAGGTCTGTGGTCTAGCAAAGTGTGAAAAAGACATTCTTGTTGATGAAAAGGATATCTGCTACTGCAAGGATCACGCTCCAATTGAACTCAAGGAATCTTTCAAGGGGGAATCACTTGCCAATAAATTCAAGCGTTTTCACTTTGGTAAATGAATATAAAATAAAGCAGGCATCGGTAAAACTCGTTTACTATTCTTCAAAAAGGCTCTTACATCATGAGCCAGATCTGAATCTAGCTTCCACTTGCTGAGATGTTGTCTAGCCAATCTATCTTGGTATGTCTGTCCGTCCTATAGAAGTTCAATCAGTTTCTATTGTGGCAATTTAAGACCATGTTTCTTCAAGACTTCGGCAACAGGTGGGATCAGCAACGTATCCCACGCACCATTAACTATTTTGCACCCTTGAACTTGAGCTTGGCAATCTCGGGTATTGCAAGTGCAAAATGGATATGCATACAATCACCAGACTCGTCATGAGAACAATAAAGAGTATTGTTCTTGAGAAAGACCTCGATAATCTTGTTTATCTTGTGGTCCCGAAGAACAAGCGTCTGGCCTACGGTAATCTTCTCCAAATAGGGGGCATACCTCTTTAGAAATTCGTCTTTTTCTACGTTGAGCAATAGGGTCTCGTTTACATAGTCCTGGAGTGTCAAGCCCTTTTCTTCTGCCTTTGCCTTGGCCTTTGTGTATATCGTCTGTTCAATTGCTACTGTCGGCTTGCGCTTTGACTTGATCATAACATGTTATAAACATGTTAGTATATTAACAATTCTTTTTAGCACAGTATCTGTGCACCGATCATAATGTGCTCGTCAATAAACCTTATATGGGATGTGTAACATGTTACTAACATGTTAATGACAGGTTGGTTATATGATGGCAAAACAAGATGCCCATATTGTACAAGCACACGCCTCTGCATTGTAGAAAACGAGGTCTGCTGCAGCAGCTGTGGGGCAGTACTTGGAAATG
>CAYUTC010000085.1:0-5756 GCA_964447595.1 uncultured Nitrosopumilaceae archaeon | reverse complement strand
ACAAGACGGCTGAAATGGATATGATTTAAAATACAAAAGTACCGGGGGTGGGTTTGTCGGTCCTGATTTGAAACCCAATGAACAAATTCTGCATGCAGGGTTCCATATACTGGACTTGTTCAAAATTCATCATCGATAATTCCAGAGTTTCCACTTGCTGGTATTGTATTGGTAGTTGGCATGTCTGTCCTAATGATATTTTATAAAATCAAGGAAAATTATACGCCAATTTTTTAAACCATACTTATCCAATACATACAAAACATGAAAAAAATCATTCTTTCTCTAATCTTGATTGTGTTTTTTCTATACGTGATTCCAACATCATCTCATAACCACGCATATGCTGATCCTGTGGCAAGGCTCTCACAAACAGTTGCATCAGAAAACCATGTCTATGTGGAATGGAAAAGGGTTTCAAACGGTACAGCTTCTATAATGCTTACACATAGTTCAGATTATGGCAACACGTTTGGGAAAGCAATCCAAGTAACAGATGATGTAGGATTTGATATATCAAGAATATCAAATTCATATAACAATGTCTATCTTGCATGGGACACTGATACCGAAAACCATCACGGTATATTTTTGAAAAAGAGCAGTGATTATGGCAATACATTTGGACCTACCATTATGCTAAGCAATCCAGACAAACTTTGTAATTCTCTTAGAGGGCTTGAGTCCACTGGGTCTAATGTATACGTGTTTTTCAGCTGTTACAACATAGCCTCTCAAGAAGGTAGCATTGTGTTCCGAGCAAGCCATGATAATGCAACTACTTTTGGAAAACCCATCATACTCTTTCAGGGCATGGGAGTCTTCTCAAACGGACCATTTTGGGCATCAATACAAGGAAAAAATGTTTATACCATAACTGAAGAAAACTTTCCTGTATCAACACCTGATAGTGTTCTTTTTAGAAGAAGTACAGATGGTGGAAATACCTTTAGTGATATAGTTAATTTGAGTAACAACAAAAATTCACATGTAAACCCACAAGTGTTTTCAAATCAAAATCATGTCTATGTTACATGGCTGGATTATTATGACAATTATTTCAATGATCTGACATTTAGAAAAAGTGACGATTTTGGTGCTACATTTGGCAACCTGACAAAACTAAATACAAACAAACCAGATACTGACATGTTCAATAATCCGTTTCTTGAAATTGTAGGCAACAAGATCTACGTTTCATGGGAAGAGATACATCAAGGACCTGTACAGACGCAGTACCAATTACTCCGCACAAGTACTGATGGCGGAGATACATTTGGTCCGGAACAGAAGCTAACCGATATTGTATCCATGGGTTATAACTTGCAACAAGGTGGAATAGCACTTGGCAAGGGACAAAACATGTACTATCTATATCCTGGAATCTCAAATCCAACCTTTGATATTGCAGGCGTCTTTTTTAAGAAGAGCTCAGATGGAGCAAAGACATTTGGAACACCATTAGATCTCAACAAACTGAATCCTACCCCACATGACATGTATGACCCACAGATCACGGTTTCAGGAGATGACGTATACGTAACTGCTGATACTCAGGACAGGGGAAATGAGATCTTTTTTGTTTCAAGCCATGACAACGGCACAACTTTTGGAAAGGTCGTCAACATAAACAATTATGATTCTGGTATATCTAAAACAAAAGTGATTTCACCACTAAAACAACTACATTCTGGCATAGCAGCTCAAAATGTCAAATGTTCAGATGAACTTGAACTGGTACTAAATTCTCAAAAATCTCCAGCATGCGTAAGACATGTCAGTCTTCCAAGACTATTATCACATGGATGGGTTTACGGTGTTAGTGATACTGCAGAAATTGCAAGTAAGAAAACACAAGAAATTATCACGATAGGAAACAAGATACCAAATAGAAACGGACTTGTTCCAGTAACAGTTACAGAGATTACAAACCATGCAGAATCACTTGATTCTATAACCATATGGACTTTCAGACCTGTTGATTGTTGTAATAACAATCACATTACACTGGATGTACCACAGAACTTTTCCACTTCATCGTGGATTGTAGACGAACACAATAATGATATAATTGACAAATCTCGTATGCCTGATAATTTTGGAATTGCTGGAACTGGACTATCGCTTCCCATAATATGCAGTCCTACAGAAAAGGTTGTAGGAGATGGCGATTCACCGTATACACTTCCAATAAAAAAAGGCAATTCCTTAGTTTTAGTAAAAGGTAGCAAATGGGGGATGTTTCCTGATTCAAATGGTGAATACTCTCTAAAATATGCATCTCCGTTTGAAACCAAAGTGGCATTTCCTAAGAATGTTCAAATAATTTCAAACGAGACCAAATCATGTTTTCTTGGACATAAAATGTATAACTTTACCAAGGCATTTTACACAAAAGCTGTTTTCAAGGTGGATTAGAAAATGAAAACTCTAATTTTTCTAGTCATAGTATTAGTAGTCTCAATTAGTGTAGCATATGCTGACACTGAAGTAAAGACAGAGTACGGTGGTCTGACAGGGCATCGCGTAGCGGTCTTCAAAACTGACACCGATTCTTTTTCAATATGGTACAAGATAACTAACGCTACCGTAGTTAGCACCCCATTAGATCTTCCAGCCAAAGCCTTGATATTTTTCATAAAAGCAATTGATGATGGACAACTAGTTGTTCAACTGCCAAGAAGCATAATTGACTCCAAGATCGAGGATGCCGACAAGCCATTCTTTGTTACGGTCAATCAAGAAAACAAAGTGTCAAAAGCCAATGTAACTGAAATAGACGATACCTACATCAGAACACTAGAAATCAATTTTACAAAAAATACATCCGAAGTTGAGATAGTCGGGAACTTGCTTGCACCAAAATATCCACTTCCTAAACCGCATTACATCTTGCCACCGTTATTACAATTTAGGCAAGGCGTACCATTACAGGATATCCAGTGCAAATCTAACTTTCAACTTGTCTTCAAATCAAAAGATGGCTCTCCAGCATGTGTCAGTCCTGAAAGTGTTTTCAGACTTGTCAGCATTGGGTGGGCAAGATCTGTACCATATATTGTAATGCATGTTGAACCCAAAACCACACTAAATGATTACATCTACGATGGAATCCAAAATGAAGACAATACTACAGTATCAATCAATAATCAAACCTACTATCAGACCACGCTTGACTATTCTGTGTACAACTTGCCAAAAGATACTCCTCTACAATTTCACAATGTTACATTTACTTTTCCTGAAGGTACAATGGCTACTCCAGTAGGGGCATTTGTAATGCTTGATATAAAGTTCCAAGACGGTATGGAAGAAGTTTATGGAACTCACACTGAAAATGAATTTGGAGGAATCCCAGTTCCCACACAATATGGACCACATCAAGCAGTAAACTCGACGACTGTTTTGAGTAACCATGTGCAACCACAAGCAGGCATGACAATATTACATGATAAAATCAAGCTGCTTGTAAGTACAGAAAAATCGTTTATCTCTTGAAAAGAAAATACAAGCAAATAACACTTCAATCTTGGAAAGTGATACTGGAATTGTTACGTTTAGAAATCAGATATATTATTTTGAAACACCAAATTATACTCCTGATGCATATTTTCATCCAGTACAAATCTCATTTCATGATGTAGTTTTTACCTTGTTTCCAAGCGGATTTAGAGGAGGACTACCCAACCCATGCGGTAGTATCTCTGACAAAATCCAATACTATTGGACTGATGCCAAGTTTACAGATGGTAGTCATGAGTTGTTACATATACAAGTAGATTCTCCACCATGTCCTACAAACCCCATTCCATCCATGTTCAGCAATCATACAAATCCACAAGCAGGTTTGATATTCTACGATGGAAAAATGAAATTACTAACAAGTGTGGAAAATAGATGAAAACACTATACCTATCGATAGTGATTGGCTCTGGAATTTTAATCGCCATTGTCTTTAGCTTACTCTTTTTCTTTATTATGTCAGGAACAAAGGAAGATAGTGATTTGGATCTTTCAAATCCTACAACTGAAAACCCTCTAGGAATCAAAGCGCAAGTGGTGTTGGAAGTAGATACAGGAATAATGTGCCCTACAAAATGTGTTATGCCTCCCACACCACATCTTGTCCTGACTTCTGAAAAAGGGATACAGTTTGTAGGTTATCAGGTATGCAATGGAATATCATGCAAAAAAGGCAAGTTAGACAATTCGCTTTATGCTCATCTTGCACAGGTACCACAAAATTATAGTGGTACTGTAGGTCTTGAAGCAAGTCACATAAACTTGGGAAATTTGCCTTGGAAGGTAGGTGATACCGTGCATATTTCGGTCAAGGCATTTACTGTGACTTTGGAACCAGACAATGTTGTGATAAAGGAACCAGAAAAAACGATGGTTATAGATCTTGGAGAATCAACAATAACTGGAGCTGTCAATTCTACAAATGTTTCTAATGTTATAATTCCAAATGGCTCTCTTAACTCTGCATCTGGCAAGAACTTTGAACCAAAATATCTAGTAGTTGTACTTGGCATAAACAATACAGTTCAATGGATA
Organism: uncultured Nitrosopumilaceae archaeon; assembly: GCA_964447595.1. GTDB lineage: Archaea > Thermoproteota > Nitrososphaeria > Nitrososphaerales > Nitrosopumilaceae > Nitrosotalea. The sequence goes on along the minus strand of CAYUTC010000085.1, from coordinate 1,199 downwards.
AATCAAGGAGATGTAACAAGTAGAATTGTTGCTGACAACCAAAACGATCCTAGTTTTTTTGACGCCACTGCTACATCAACATTGGCAAATGCACAAGGAATTGCAAGTCAGCCAATCTTTCTAAAACCTGGTGAATCGTTTAACTTTACATTCACAAGGCCTGGCGAATTTGGGTATCATGCAGAACCGCATCCATGGCTTCATGGATGGGTACTGGTATTGCCACAATCTTCTGAGAATGTAACACAGGCTGTTATTGTAAACGATACAAAAATTCCAGGTCCCTGTGAAATATTTGCATTGCCATGCCCAATGGGTCCTCACACCTTTACTGCACAGAAATTTGGCTCTGACATTTACATCGAGAAAATAACCATCAATGGAGCTGACAAGTATGTCATAGTGCATCCTTCAAGCTACTGTGTGTATCCACCAAGTTATCGTGGATATGAGACATGCAGAAACCCAGATGATCTTGCCATTTTGAGACTTGTGGGGGTGGATACGTCAATCCCACAAGAAAATCTCAGTATAGCAATAACAGGGCTTGAACCCTCATATGCAACAGGTCAACCAGTAAACTTTGGAATAACAGTAAAGGGGTATGGACATTGTGACTTTCCTTCTATTTTGGTCATACGTGAAGGAAATATAGTTTGGAGGGGCAGGTCAGCCGAAGTGTCGTGTCCCTATCCAATGCAAACAATTGCAGACAGATATGGTATGATGGATCTGGGCGGTCCATTGCATCTGAATCAAACTGGAACGTACACGGTACATGTGGAATATGCCTCAAACATGACTGAGAAGCAATTCAATGTTACATCGTTAGAAATTGCATCACAAACAAATCGTATGACATATACAAAAAATAATGATCTCTTTGGATTTTATCTCCAACTGTAAGATCTTTTTTGAGTAGATCTAATGCATCATTGATCTCATTATCCAATTCACTTTCTTTATTTAACGAGTTGTAGAATTTCATGAAACCTCTTGGCTCATGGAATTTTTTCCTCCAAAATTAACAACAACCTTTGTATATTTTTAAAAATATTCACCATTATCATTATTGATATAAATTATATCAGATAGACGTGGATTCTAATATAGAAGTAAATTTTTCACTAGTGTTCTCTTGAAAATCAATCTGTATGAATTATACCCAAAGCCATAAATCCAATTTCTTAGTTCCGTTA
>CAYUTC010000084.1:0-6335 GCA_964447595.1 uncultured Nitrosopumilaceae archaeon | reverse complement strand
AGATATGCAGACCAATTGGACTAAGAGGATTCTAGTGGGTCCACAGGTGTTTCTCCCTACAGAGGGTTTGGATAGGGCAGAAAATCTGGTCAAAAATAATGGCAGAAGCTTATCGGAGTAGCATGAAACTCCTTTCCTAAAATTTTTTATTTTTTCTTTTGAAAAAAATGATTTTACAAAGATGATTATTAAGATTAGTCTCCTCGTGACAGGTATAATTTAGTCTAATGCTTAATTAGATAGAATTCCAAACGTAATATGAAATGCGATATGTGTACCTAGTGCTATTTGTAGCAATAGGTTTGATGTTTATTTCTTCAAATGCATTTGCTCAACTAGACAATTTTATCTCTCCATTAAAGCAAGTCCAATCTGGGGTATTGCCACAGAATGTAAAATGTAATCAGGATCTGGTTTTGATCATAGCCGAAAATGGTACACCTGCTTGTGTGAGACCTGCAACAGAACAAAAACTTTTGGACCGGGGATGGATAACACCAGAAAAGTTTGAATCTGCTCAACCAATTATACAAAGCAATGTAACAAGTGTGATTTCTCCAAATGTTTTGGCAAACAATACAACTGCTGTCAATCAAACTTTAGCTCCTACAAATGGTACAAGCATTTCAAATTCAACAAATAACATTCTTAATAATTCCATTAACACACAGACAATCAATCTTATTACCCAAAATCAAACAATTCCCATAAATGTTACAATTACATCAAACAAACCAAATTCCGTTAAAATAATATCGATAGGTTTGTCACCATATCCACTAAAGGTTGGAGAAATAGCAACATTCAGTATTACTTATCAGAACATATTAGGCGAACCACTTTATGCCTATGAGGGTTGTCAGGCTCATCCAATAGGTGTGATAATATATCCATTTGATGTAGTATCAGCAAGTTTTCCGAGGGAACGCCTTCCAGAATGTGCTGACGGGCCACGGATTATTGAACCAAATGATACTCATACAAGTTACGGATCACCAGATCCAGCTGGGCCTCAGAATCTTAACAATTTTGATTACGCTGGATTTGGATATGGGTTTTACACCATAACAAAACCCAGTTCATTGCATATTACAATGGAATTATTCTTACGAATTAACCATCCTACTGACAAATATGACATTTTAGAAACGGTCCAATTTGAAACGAATGCAACTTAATAAGACTATTTCATCAGATGCATTTAATCTACAAAATTATAAAATTTTTCCACCTGGTTGTATCAATACGCCACTACCAGAATATACTAGTAAGTGATAACGTGTAAAGTCAAGATTCAAGTTTACTCCACTTGGAATAGTCAAAACAGCATTATTTTGTACTATGACATTTGCAGGAGGTGTGGCACTAGATGCAAGAGTGCAACTGGTGGATATAACCCAATCTCCACTAGATAGAGGCATGCAATCAAAGCTTATACTTGCAATGAAAGTTGACCATGATGCAGCGGGATGTCCAGGCGATTTCCAGTTGTATTCTCCTCCTATCCAGATTCGTGAAGAATCTGATGGATCGAGGCCTGCGCCAAAATAATCACCATATCTTGTAATACCTGTATTAAATATGTCATTTTCTTCATACCGTGATCCTTGTATAAGATATGATAGTTGTTTAAAGCTGTTAATAGGATCAGATGCACCCTGCCCTGTAACCATAAGGCTGGGATAAGTAGCGGAACTAGATGTACCAAATATTGTTCCCATACCTCCAAAACCATCCAGTCGTAATGCCGGATAATAATAATAGGTACCAACTGCATTGATATCAAAATCCTGTGTCACTGTAGTTGTATTGGTGTTTATTTGGATCAAGCGAACACAAGAACGTTTTATGGAATCACCAGTTGGAGTACAACCATCATCAAGTGAGAACCATAACTTACCTTTGTACCAAGCTGCATCCAAAACACGAGTATCTCCGGTATCAAGCAATGTGGTGGTGATTGGCTGTACAGCACTTGGAGCTGTACCTATGGTACGCACGATAAGATTTGATGTGTTGTTAAGTATGTTTGGAACTGTGCCCGTTAGAGTATAGAGACGAACCTGATTTGTACTGGATACACCACCGTCACTTATCATGTAAAGAGTGGAAGTTGAGCTTTGTGATTGGACAGGCGTTACTCCAAAATCAGAAACAACAAGTCCGGACTTCCACATGCTCTTGATTCCATTGATCAGATTGGTCTTATCAAATACATGGTATTCTGCACCAAGAGATGATCCGCCTGAACACGGAAAATCATTGACACTTATTACAAACTTGTCGTTGCTTAATCCTACTTTAGGTTGGTCGGGGCAGTAGTAATATGCCGAATCATAGATTGGTGAATTCCAAGTGCCTGTTGGGTCATTTGTCTGAGAGACCTTTATGCTAACAGTATTGGTAGTAAAATCTTCGATTGTTGCAAACCATCTTCCAGTTTGATTATCATAAAGTATCTTGGGATCACTAATATGATCAGAACTTGGGAATCCAAAAAATGAGCTCAAAGTAACGTTTTGGATTGATGTTTGTGTATTTTTGTTCCAGATCTCGCCATATAGATTGACCATCTCAAAGACATGATTTGGACCGACTGCTACTTGTACATCTGGAGGATCAAATAACCCACTGGATGCTGCATCAAGTGGGTTATTCAATCCAAGATAGATATTCACACCTGATGGATCAGGTATAATCTTAGATTGGTTAGTCTTGAGCCAGACTCGTGTATCGTTATCTAATCGCTGTTTCTCTGCATAGTAAGATACAGGATCCCTTGGATGATATGGAATAACAAACGATGAGGAAGATATTTGATTTGCTGTTTGATTTGAAATTGCAGTTTGATTAGTAGAACTAAAGTTAGATGTTTGTAATGAATTTATAGTGGTGTTCTGAGTAATAGAGCTATTGTTCTGAACAGATGTAGCATTACCCAAAACACTTGTAGAGTTTCCTCCTAGAGTTTGTGCATATGCTACAGAAGTTGCCAATATGATCAATGATACTGCAAATAAAATGATTATCTTTTTGGAATGATTCATGGTACCATCACTCCAATTCTGTTAGCATCCAGTCCCGATACAGATTGCAACACCAGAACCTGCGCTTATCTTAAACTCTGATCTTGCAGTACTTGTAATGTTGCCAGAATTAACAAGTACTTTACTACCTACGTTAATCGTAGTTGTACCAGAACTTGTTGATACTGTTGTATTACCAGCTACACCTTGAATTACCTGTGCTGGTGTGGTATCGCCATTGATTGATGTAATGCCATTTCCTACTGTAAATGTTGCACTAGCCGACTTGCCACTGCTATCTGTAGCTGTTACAGTGTTAGTACCTGACGATGATGGTACTGTAAAATCACAGTTGTTGGTCGAGGGCAGATTGCCTAGCGAATCGGTGACACATGTTCCAGTTGTAGATTGTGTTACTCCATTGTATTGTACCGTGATGCTAGATGATGCAGAAAAGCCACTGCCTGATACGTTTACTGTAGTGCCGACAGGTCCGCTTGATGGAGATAGTATGATAGACGTACCAGCTGCACCCTTTATCTCAACAATTAGATGCGCCCAGCCACCACCTGTAGCACCCCAAGAGAAAGTTTGTGGGTTGATGGTAGCAAGATTGGTTACATATGAACTACCAAAGTTCCCATATGAATGATTATCTATCCAACCCTGTGTCTGGCTTGGACTGCTAAGAGATGCACCCCCCACTATGGCATCCATTAACAATGAATTTGTAGAAGTTGGGGTGATGCTATCGGATGGATTGTTACTGTTGCCCTTATCTGTTATCATGTTGTTGTAATATCCTGTGACTTGGTCAACGTTATACAAAGAATAAAGCCCTATCCAACTATGTGGTTCTGATGCACTCATTGTAGCTGTTATTGTATTAGAGCCAGCAGCTGGACTAAGTGAGATCCATGCAGAGATGCAGCTTCCAAAGTAAGATTCATCACAATATTCTTTTATTTTTGTAAATGGATTTGATGCGCCTGTTACACTTGAAGTTATAGTGGTACCAGGAGCAGGCGACCACGTAGCTACGAGGGCAACGATTGCCCGATTAGAGTTGCCTGCTACAGTTATTGTTTGTGTACAAGTAGTTCCTGTGCCACAATTTGTTTCACCTGATATGTCGTATAGAACAGGGTCTATCAAGATGGTACCATTTGGCTGCAATATGGGTGTGTTGTATGTATAATCAATGGAAAGGCTAGCCTGATTATTTCTGTATTGTATTGTGATATCATTTACATTGTTCCAGGCCAAGCCCATGTCATAACGAACTTGATTGTTTACTGAAATTATCTGAGAGTGATATTGATTAAGCCAAGTCCTAGATAGAGTTGTATTATTGTACAGTGAGAGATCTAGCGTCTGGTTTCCTAGAGTAACGTATCTGGGCAAGCTTAACGTTTCAGTGATACCAATATGATAATTTGTCCATGATGGATTCTGATTTACTGCCTTGAATGATAACTCTGTACCTCGACCTGCATGTTTTGTATAATTAATCTGAAATGTTCCTGCACCTGCAACAGATTTTGTTGATTGGATTGTAATGTCATTTCCGTTTGTAAATATTTTTGAAATGCATGGTACAGTGTTGATAACATCAACATTATTCCATGTAGTGGTACCGTTGAGTTTTGCCATTACCCTATAAGTGTCAAATGGAATTATTGGCTGACCTGATACAGAAGTCGAATTGTAATAGGATATGTTACAGGTTCCATTATTGAAAACAAACGAACCCTGTTTGCTTTGTACTGTGATGGTGTTGTAACTTTGAGATAAAACATATGGAACCAAACTTACAGAACCATCGCTGTTGGTTTTATTCATGTAATCATTTGCATGGTCTATCTGAATTCCTTGTGATACTGCATTTGTCTTAGGTAAGGGATTCAAGATTGATACAGTTGATGATAATATCAAAATTGACATTATTGATATAGATATTATCTTGTTTTGATTTGACTTGGTAACATGAGATTTCAAATACTTGAGAGAATCTGTAACTTTTTGATACTTTTTTGCCAAGAGGATTGTTCTAGAACAGGTTTGTGAAATCTTTTTTTAATTTAATTTGGGAATACTACGAATATTTCATTGAATTCTTTTTTTTTTGATATTATTATGATATGATATCATTACAAATATTTCATAGCGGTAAAGTATAGGAATACTTGGCTATGATCCTTCATTTGTGAAATATCCTTCAGTCCTCCTCTTGTTGATTCTCCTTCGTGCTCTGTCTGCCACATCTTCACCAAATTCTGCTCTCAAGTGCTTCATTAGGCTATTACGAACCCGTCCAAACCTCTCCTTGTCCTGCATTATTGCTTCTTCACATCTCAAATCTGCTTCACTTGATGTTGTTTTTACCTGTTTACGTCTTGAAAAATGCCATTCTGTTCTCTCTTCCTCTTCTTTTCTCTCTTTTTCTGTAGTTTTTTTGAATATATTCCGCATTTCTTAAAACACGTATGAAAATGACGAAGTTGCACCCCACAAGAGGTATCTTCTAAGCTCTGTTTCCTCATCTTTGTGTTGTTTAATTAGTTTGTCTATGATATTTCGTATTGTTTGAGATCCGAGTTCTTGATTCTCTTTTAGAGAATATCTACTAGCTGGGTCGATGTGGAATCGTAGTGTGCAAACCATAGTATAGTGAGAAATTTCTTCAAGTATGCCCGTTATTCTTTGAAGCAGTCTACCGGTATCCAGATTAACGACTCTTACTCCAGAAAGTTCATTCTGATCATCTGCAGGCTCAAAAAGCGGTTTTAGCTTTTTTAATTTATTTAGTGCATCATCCACATGATTTTCGTATCTTCTTAGAATATGGTAAAAAGATGCATCGAGTTTACCAAAATAATCAGACTTTAACCACAGTTTGATTCTTTGCTTTCCTTGCTTTTTTGATTCAATGATTCCATCTTTTATCATGCTATTTTTTGTTTTAACAAAATCATTTTTACTACACCGTAAATTCTTAAACAATTCATTTACCGAACATCCTTCGTTTCCATATAATGCCAAATTGGCTATGATCTCTTCTTTTATGTCGTCTATCATAACTGGTATTATAATATACTAGTATTTATAAATACTGATTACATATTACCAGATATGCAAGAGAAAGAGATCCTTAGTCTAGATCATTCTGAAAAGGGTAAATACGATAACACACTTGCTATGCCTGATGAGGACCGCCATAAACGGTCTGATGTGGGAAACAAATTGACAGAGATAGTAACAGAACAAAAAAGAACCACTGCCAAAAACAAAAAGACAGATCTTCTCAAG
>CAYUTC010000083.1:3349-6421 GCA_964447595.1 uncultured Nitrosopumilaceae archaeon | reverse complement strand
CAAATCTTATTGGAGAAGTTAAAGTTCCAAATAAAAATCTAGCGAGTTTTTCTGTATAGATAAATACCAATACTGAATACCAAAAATATGGATAAAGTTACCGTAGTCAGGCTATCAGTAGAAGGAGAAAAGTTTGAAATCTTGGTTAAACCTGACCCTGCTTTAGAGTACAAACTGGGAAAAAGAAAGGAAATTTCTGGCGTACTTGTCTCTGACGAGATATATTCAGATTCTAACAAAGGAACTAGGGCATCAACAGAGAAACTAACAAAGGCATTCAAGACAACTGATCCAACTGCCATTGCAACACTGATACTTCAGAAAGGTGATCTTAATCTTACTACAGATCAAAGGCGAAAAATGGTTGCAGAGAAACGCAAACAAATAGTAGATTTTATTGCAAAAAGTTTTGTTGACCCGCGTTCACACCTACCGCACCCACCGCTTAGAATAGAACAAGCCATGGATGATGCAAGAATATCGATTGATCCTTTCCGAAATACAGATGAACAGACAAAAGAAATTGTCGAACAATTACGATCTATTATTCCTTTAAAATCAGAAAATATGTTACTTGAAATTGTTGTTCCACCACAATTTGCAGCTCAGTCTTATTCCGTATTGAAATCATTTGGATCATTAAAAAAAGAAGAATGGCAATCAAATGGTTCATTGAAAGTAATACTAGATATACCGGCTGCGGCAAGGGCAAATGTGATAGATAGATTAGGTTCGGTTACAAAAGGCACCGCTTCTGTTGAGGTTGCTAAATGATTGACGTAAAAAGAAGATATGTTATTCCCGGTGATGTTATTGCAACTGGCCCGCTAAGACCAGAACAAAACGTATACCAAGAGGGCGAAAGAATAATTTCAACATGTGTTGGAATATCTGAAATTTATGAAAATGCTGTACGAGTTATACCACTGACTGGTGCATATGTCCCAAAGACAAATGATCTTGTCATAGGAAAGGTCATAGGAACCTCGCCACTTTCATGGGAATTTGATATTAATTCATGCTTCATTGGCTTCCTGCCTGCTCAAGATGTATTTGGAAGAGATTACTCTCCTACAAAAGATGAGCTAAAACAAAGGCTGGATATTGGAGACTTGGTTGCTGCACGAATTGCAAATTTTGACAGATCACGTGATCCACTTCTTACAGTACAAGACAGAGACCTAGGTAAGATTGAATCAGGTGAACTTGTAGAGATTGCACCAAGCAAAGTGCCACGACTCATTGGTAAAAGAGGTTCCATGATTCAAACTATTGAAATGGCAACCAAGGCAATGATTACAATTGGCCAAAATGGTTGGGTTGTAGTATCATGCGAGGATCCAGAGGGATTATTAAAGGCCATTGAAGCAATTAGAATGGTTGATACCCTGGCGCATACGCCAAATTTGACTGAAAGAGTCAAATCTATGCTTGGGGTACCAGAGGGTGAAAATAATGACACAATTAATGACTGAAGATGGAATTAGATGTGATGGTAGAAGAGTAGATCAGCTACGCAATATATCGATTAAAGTAGGAGTTTTAAAAAATGCTGATGGCTCAGCCTACATTGAATTTGGAAAAAATAAGATTCTAGCTGGTGTATTTGGTCCAAGAGACGTACATCCAAAACACATGGCCGACCCTGACACGGGAATTTTACGTTGCAGATATCACATGTCACCATTTTCTGTAACTGAAAGAAAAAATCCTGCTCCTTCTAGACGAGAGATCGAGATCTCAAAGGTAATAAAAGAAGCATTACAGCCTTCTCTAATACTAAAAGATTTTCCAAGAACCGTGATAGATGTCTTTGTTGAAGTACTTCAGGCAGATGGCGGTTCGCGTTGTGCAGCTCTTGATGCTGCAGCAGTTGCACTAGCAGATGCAGGAATACCAATGAGGGATTTGGTAGCCGCCTGTGCTGCAGGAAAAGTGGCAGATAGAATAGTTTTAGATGTTAACAACGAAGAGGACCAAGAGGGTCAGGCAGACATGCCAGTGGCATTGATGCCAAACGTAGGCAAGATCACCCTTATGCAGCTTGATGGAATATTAACGCCTGATGAGTACAAGACGTGCCTGCAGACGGCAATTGGTGGATGCAGACAAGTTTACGAAATTCAGCGAAAGGCACTCATGGAAAAATACTTTGAAAGCGGAGCACCATAAAGTTGGATTCACTAATATTAGATCAGCTAAGACGAGATAAAATTCTAGATCTTTTAAAACAGGGAAAAAGAGTAGATGGAAGAAGACTAGACGAACAAAGACCATTATCTATAGAAACTGGCGTAATTCCAAAGGCCAATGGTTCTGCAAGAATCCAACTTGGAAATACCGAAGTCATCACAGGAGTAAAAATACAGCCTGACAAACCATTTCCTGATTTAGGAGACAAGGGAATTTTAATTTGTACTGCAGAAATTTTACCTCTTGCAGATCCTCATGTTGAACCGGGGCCTCCTGGTGAAGATGTAATCGAGCTTGCAAGAGTAGTTGACAGAGGAATTAGAGAGACTGAAATGATTGATTTGCATCAATTGGTATTAATTGAAAATAAATCAGTGATAGGATTCTTCATAGATAGCAGTGTGATAGATGTTGATGGCAATCTTTTTGATGCCTGCTCATATGCTTCTGTAGCCGGCATACTTTCATGCTCTGTTCCAAAGTATGAAATCAAAGAAGAAGCACCAGTATTAGTTGAAGGTGAAACTTCTAAACCTCCAATAAAAACAATTCCGGTTTCAGTTACGATGGCAAGAATAGGCGATTATATCATAGTAGATCCTACAAAAGAAGAAGAAGCATGCATGGATGCAAGAATTACCATAACAACAAATTCTGAAAGAAATATCTGTGCACTACAAAAGGGAGGAAGTGATGGTTTCACTGTTGACCAACTCATACATTGTTCAGAACTGGCACTCTCTGTGGGAACAAAAATAAGGAAGCAATTTGAGCAGCTGATGTAAGTATGGCAAAAAGTAAAGGCGCCTCGCTTAAAGGGCTAGGACAAAAATATGGATTAAAACCTCGCAAAAAGTTTACTGCAGTACATAGACTCTT
>CAYUTC010000083.1:0-3249 GCA_964447595.1 uncultured Nitrosopumilaceae archaeon | reverse complement strand
GACAAAAATATGGATTAAAACCTCGCAAAAAGTTTACTGCAGTACATAGACTCTTGAAGACAAAAAGAAAATGTCCTGACTGTGGCTCTGGTAGGTTTGGTAGAGAAGCAGTTGGCATATGGGTTTGTAAGAAATGTGGTTTTAAGGTGGCAGGTATGGCCTATGACGTCAAACTTTAGCTCCACAATTGAGATCTCTGCAGGAAACAATACAAAAGCAATTTTCAAATCGATTGAAACTGACAACAAGTTCTACGACGAAAATCCAACAAAAACAAAAATGTCACTTGATAAAAAAATTACAATTTTAATTGAGACTGATGAAATCTCACATCTTCGCGCAAATCTAAATTCAACACTGCGACTTGTTCAGGCAAGTAATGATTCATTAGAATCGGTAAAAATATAAACAAAACAACTACTGGAACAAACATGTCTTCAGGAGAACAAATGCCTCCATGGCTGCAAGAGCAAGTAGGAAGATTGCAGCAATTGCAACAAAACCTCCAATCAATTATGATGCAAAAACAACATCTTGAGACAGAACAACTTGAAACAGATAGGGCTCTTGAGACACTGAAAAAAGCAGACGACAATGAGGTTGTGTACAAGGCAGCTGGTTCAATTCTAATAAAATCAACAAAAACTAGTTTGATTTCAGAACTTGAAGAAAAAAAGGAGCTTGCCAACACACGACTAACTGTATTGTCAAAACAAGAGGCAAGAATTAAAGAAAATCTCAAAGAAGCAGAAACAAAGATCAGAGAAATGTTACGTGGTCCTGCCCAAAGTGGGCAACAAAAGACAGATACTCCTAAATAAAATACTTGCAGAATTTTAGCGGTTTGAAGATAGAAGACTTGAGAATGGTAGTAGATGAGCGAGAAAGAAAGAGTGGCATACCTGATCTTCTAAAAGAAGTAGGTGTAAAGGTGGAATTAACAAACCTCCCAATAGGTGATTACATTGTTGCTTCAGAAACAGTTGTAGAAAGAAAAAGCGTTTATGATTTTATATCATCAGTATTTGATGGCAGATTATTTGACCAATGTAACAGACTAAAAGAACACTATGAAAACCCATCAATAGTAATAGAAGGTGATATTGATGAGATTGAACAAATCACAGAAAACCCACTTGTTTTTTATGGTGCAGTATCGTCAGTTGTACTGGATTTTAAGATACCTGTAGTGCCAACTCCAAACGCATCACATACAGCCAAGTTGTTAATAGCCATGTGTGCAAGACAGGGTAACATCAAAGGGCCGTTCCTTAAGAAAATAAAAAAATCAAGTGATATCAAAAATCAGCAACTTTCTGTACTGTGTAGTCTTCCGGGGGTTGGCGAGAAACTTGCATCTAGAATGTTGGAAAGATTTGGCTCACCTAGTAATTCCTTGAATGCCTCTGTTGCAGACCTCTCAAAAATACAAGGAATGGGTGAAGCAAGAGCTCAAAAAATAAGAAAGATGCTTGATGCTAGAATTAAAAGCGATAAAAAAACAGGCCAGAAAACACTACATGACATATAACAGACGATAAAATCTTACGTTGTAGTTTTTGCAGTCACTTGCTCTTTGCTAACTTTCGTCTTAATTTGTTGCCGCATATTGGACAAACAGAAACTTTTGAAAAAGACTTTTCACAACACGAACAAAAGTAAGTCCACTCTACCTTATCTGCACCTTTTGTCATGATGGGCAAAACTCTGAGATTGAGATGTTTTGCCACGTTTGATACTGCAAAGTCGTCTGTTAGCAGTTCTCCGCCAAGCTGCAAACACAATGCAAGCACAGAAATGTCTTCTTTTGAAAGACTAGAAAAATCGCCTGTCTCTTTTGCCTTTTGTAGTACAACATCAGTAAACTTTTGTTCGGGGTCTATGATTACCAGCCTTTCTGATTCGACAAGAACAGCTGTGGCGGCTTGATCTTTTTTGATGTGCTTGATTTCTTCAAAGACTAGAGGAGTAGTGTAACCTGTTTCCTGTGATGAAAACGGTATGCCAGCGTAAAAAGAAGTGGCGTCAAATATTTTAAAAGCCAAGCTTGCTCATCTGTCTTAGACCTTGTTTTTTGAGTCTAACAAAGACTGCTTGTTTTTTGTATTTCTTGATTGTTATTACTTCATCAAACCTAGCTGGTTTGATTACTTGGGCATCCATGATTATGTTTGAATCATGATTGCTGATTATTTCGATCTTTTCATCAGGTACAACTATTGACGGCAGTTTGTTAACTGGTGCAACTGGTGTTATGATTAACACATCCAAACTTTCATGAAGAATAGGACCACCTAGCGAATACGAGTGTCCAGTAGAACCGCTTGGGGTTGCAACTATTACCCCATCCATTTTCTGAGTAACAGTATCGTTTTGGAATCTTATCTCAAAAAGTGATGTCTTGGTCAGATTTTGTCTATTAATGTAGATCTCATTGAGTGCTGGAGGAAAGTCTTGACCGCCACAGGAAGCAACCACACGGGTTCGCCTGTCAAGAAAGATATTGTTACGCAAAATCTGATCTATGGCTGTATCTATCTGAGGCATGGTTATCTCTGATAAAATTCCTCTGTTTCCCCCAACGTTGATTGCTAAATTTGGTACCTCGTTTTCTAAATATCTGAATGTTCGTAAAGTGGTACCGTCCCCCCCAAGTGTAATTGTGAGATCCAGTTTTGTTTTCTTTAGTTCTTCTAGGTCGTTTACTTTTTTTGCTCCTTCCACTTCTATCGGAGATACCGTATACACTCTGATTTTTTTTGCAAGCAGCTTTTTTGCCACTTTTCTAGCAGCGTCTTCTGATTCTTTTGAGCCAACCTTGCTTACAACTGCTACGTAATTAAGATCCAACCAAAAGTATTATTTCCAATTCACTTAAAAATCATCTGAAAGGTATCAAATATTAAGGACCTTTTTTGTAATTTAATTGAAGAATAATTATGGCTTACGCACACCCTGAAGTTTTAGTTGATACCGAAACAGTTTCAAAAAATTTGAACAATCAAGCAATAAAAATTGTAGAGGTAGATTATGATCCAGAAAACGCCTATAGGCAAGGACATATTCAAAATGCAAGCTTGATCTGGTGGAAACGGGATATTAACGACCCAATAACTCGCGATATTGTAAGCAAATCACAATTTGAAGAGTTGATGTCAAAAAATGGCATTACTGCTAATTCCGAAGTGATACTGTATGGTGATTTTAACAACTGGTTTGCAGCTTTTGTTTTTTGGATTTTCAAATACT
>CAYUTC010000082.1:0-6608 GCA_964447595.1 uncultured Nitrosopumilaceae archaeon | reverse complement strand
AAAGCTTGGCTGGTAGAATAATCTAGATCTTGTTGTTAGTTATGCGACAAAGCAAAAAATCTTATACAATACACCTATTTTTTTATTTTAATTAGTCTAAATAAATTCATAGACTGAAAATAGCATCATCTTAAACAAAAAACTAGATGCACCTCTTTGTCAAGAATAGGACTATAGCAATATTCAGTTACTGTGCTATTGCACGAAGCAGAGATTCATCAAGAAGTATCCTAAAGGTAGGATAACAGTCTAACATTTTGCCATTGTCAATTACATGAAATTGCCAGTTATTACATTGCAGGTCATATTCATATTCTGAATTATCAAACTTCCAATTAAAACCATTATCAACCTGTTCTTCTGGATAGCCATGACCACGAACCAAAGTAATTGTGTTATTGTCATAATCAGTGGTTACCTTTGCATACAAAGAGTTTGGATATAGGTATACTACGTTAGGATGGGATGTTATTGCATCAAATTCTTTTTGTGTCACGTATTCATTGTGTAATACAATAACCTTGTTGTATTTTTTCAATATGTCTGGATTTTTGTCGACATCTTCATCAGTCACAATGTCATAGCGCAATAATCTCAATACATCGTATGCATTTTTGCTTGTTTGATAAAGAGGTATTATTTCAGATGGAATGCTGACTGTCAAGCAACTAGAATCGCAGATTTTTCCATAGTAATCATAAAATCCATGTTGCCAGTATGCTGCTTGAGTAAATAATGGATAAACTATTACTGTATCAACAGGTCTGCCGAAAAATCCAACCTCGTTATACAGGTCATTGAATTTTGGATTTAACGAAATTGTTCTTCCAGTTATTTTATGTTGTTCGTTTATTGTATAATTTACAGTAAATCTATACTCGTCAATTGGAATGTATGTGGATATTATCTTGCCTTCAATATTCTCATTAGCTTGAACCCACCTTTTGACTTGTGTGGCATTTGTAGAATTTAAGATAGGTAGATCATAGTTTGTTAGGTTACTATTTTGATTAGTTAATGCATTAGTTATTTCGTTGATTTTTTGAGATGTACTTTCATTTCCTTTTTCAGTTACTTCTATTGCAGATTGTCTAAGATGAATCATAACAACCAATACAGAAATTACAACAGCAACATAGTTGCGATAACAACTATTTATGCAATTGTAATTATTGAAAGATTAGTTTTTTCAAAATATGTTATTAATCAATCTTCAATGGTTAAAAATTGACGCGGTATTGTTCTAATCAGTCGATATTGTTTTACATGACAAAGACATTATTTGTAGAATTACTAAAAAACAAATCAGTTTTCTCTCTGGGAACCATCTTTTACATTGTCATTTCATTACTAGTCTAAATATTAGAAACATTTTTAGCTAGTTAAATTTAGACACAAATTTTCAAATTATTAGTACAAAATTTTAATTTAATTTTTATAAAAATTTAACATAACAAATTCATTAGTAAAATAATTGAATGTACTCTTGCCTCCAAACTATGAGCCTTTGCATATGGAATTTTTGACCTAAAATGACTTGATCCAAAATGGTCATTAAAGGACCAATCTTTGCCACGTTGGTTTGTGGATTTGATTATTCTATTCCACCGCTCTTATGACTAAATCGTTCCAATAATGTTTGTGGAAAACAAGAAAATTGTCAATGTTATACTTTCATTAATCTCGATTATAGTTAATATTGAATCGATCAAGGCTTTTAGAAATTTTATTTTAACAAATCAAAATAATAAGAATTACATTAGAATAAAAAAAATCCCACTTTTTGTTTTTATTTTACTTGCATCATCGTTGATTACAAGTGTCGATGCAAGTTTACCAATGTCAACTGTTAACAATACACCTGAAGTTTTTAGAAACAATGAAAAAATAACTGATCAATCAAATCTGATCAAAACAGAAAATCATAAACACTTTCAAATTGGTATTACGGAAAATGTTGGAATTTCTGATACCAATGGAAACCCACAAAATAATGGGAACCCACAAAATGATCAAATAATATCAACACAGTCTTCAAAAGACAAATTTGTCACAATCCAAGAAACATTATCATTTAGAACCGATATCGAGAATCAAAATATTGCATTAATTGTAAAACATGAACCCCAATTTTTTACAACACCAGAAAGAATATGGAATATTGTAAAAATTCGATACAATGGAAAAACAATGTTTGTTGATGATCTATCATGGAATCACCTCTCTGACAATTTGGACAGTTTAGTAGAAAATGTAAAGCTATCAACTATAAACTGGAATGATGACAATCCGTTTAAGACAGTCGAAAAATTATTCAAAACTCCATTTTACAAATATGATATCTTTACATTTGCATTAGTTGATGGAAACGGTGATAACGGATTTTCATTTTTGCAACTAATTGAACATGACATCAACAAATTCTCTCATGATATAACAACATCACAAAATCCAACAGTATTACTTCTGTCGGTTCCCCTTTCAGGATTTATTCTTCTTAGGGCAGAGGAGGCAAACTTGAAATTTTTCAGAAAAAAACAATTTGTCTCATCCCTCTTTTTTGCAATATTGATTTCTTCCGTCGTGGTCACACCTCTATCAATCTCACCACTATACCTCTCGAGTGTATATGCACAAGAAATGAACAGTACCCAGTCTGATAATACCACTAGTTCCAATTCAAACTCGTCTGGTACTGTATCTGTACCAAGTCAGGTTATTAATAATACTGATAATTTGTTATCAAACAAAGACAATTCCACCTCTCATAGTACTTTATTACCAAATATTATCATGACAAATGATACCAATGTCACCAGTACTATCAAAACCAGCTCTACAGGTACTGAACCAACTGGTATCAACTCTATCAATGCAACAGGTATCTCAGATACAATACCATTTACTGATTTGGTATCTGCTAGAACCAACGGTACTAGTATAAATTCTAGCTCCACTAATACAATTCAAAATCTTTCCGCTACACAGGGTACCAATAGTACTCTAATCACACCTGCCAATTCCACCATGCCACTCCCACATACCATATCCTCATGGGATTTTGGCAATGGTTCCATACCACAAAAAGGATCAGTTGGAAACACCCAGATACAACATGACCAGAACGTAACGTCACTGCAGCTAAACGGACAGGGTTATCTCAAGCAAAACGTCAATTCCACATCAAATCTATCAGCACTATCAATCTCTGCCTGGGTAAAACCTGATTACAGCCAAGGTTCACCACAGGTTACTGTTATCAGCAAGGAAAACACATTCTTACTAGCAGTAAACAATAATCTACCTCCTGCAAACAAGGCAGTATTTTCTATCTTTGACGGTATAAGATGGAACGAGATAGACTCAAAGAGTACCATTGAACAGGACTGGACAAATCTAGTTGCCACGTACAACGGTACCTCAATATCGCTTTATGTCAACGGCAAGCTGGAATCCTCTGCACAGCTACAGGGTGTTCCTACAATATCAGTCAACGGGCAGTTTGATACCAAGACAGTAAACAACCTATCATCAAAGGCGGATGTAGTAATTGGTGCCTACTATGATACAATACGAAACAACCCCACAAACTCATTCTCTGGTTCAATCCAAAATGTAAAGCTGTATGATACTGTACTTTCACCAGAGCAGATTGCACAACAGTATGATTCCAGCCCACTTGTTGTTATACCGGTACCGTTGGGTACAGTGAATACATCAGGAAATTCTACTGTACCAATCACGTCAAACTCTACTGGATTGATTCATGTATTGATAAATTCAACTGTACCATTGAACAGTACTAGAATATCGATTAACGCAACATCATTAATCAACGCAACATCATTAATCAACGCAACATCATTAATCAACGCAACATCATTACTAAATTCCACTTCACTGGTAAATGCTACACTAACAAACGATTTTGTACCTGCTAATGCTACGATAACTCCTCAATTAACTGCAACAAAGAAAAATTATCTACTAACAGAAACACCACAACTACAATTCCAATATCTTAATGATTCTAACATTCTAAAGAATGCACAAAAAGAGATCAAAAATGATCTAACAACAATAAACAAAGCTGAAGAAACTCTTAACAAAACCGAAGTTGTCATCAATAGTACTACAAATCAAATCACTCCTCAGACAGTTGGGCAGATAAATCAAACACAAGCACAGATCAACCAGGCTCAACAACAAATTGATGATACCCAAGAACAGCTCAAACAAGTACAACAAACTATAATTGCTGCAGAAAAGACAAAGTCTCCTCAACAAATCCAAGATGCACTAAATCAAACAGTTGTAGTAACACAACAGGTGCAACAGGTAGCAACAGTACTCAATAACACAGCTGATCAAATTCAACAAACAGCACAGATAACAAACCCACAGAACCTTACTAGCTCAGCACAAACCATTGCCACGGTAGGGGCAGATCTAGGAAATATACAGTCTGGAAAGTGGAATGATTCCAATCAAACCATTTTAGTTCAGACAATAGATCCAAAGGGCAATGTAACATCAGTACAAACGACAATTGAAAAAATAGTAGATGGACAATTCGATATAACACTTAATTCAACAAGAGATATCACACCAGGTCTTTATACAGTAAAAACAATATTGATCAGAAATGGTAATACCTATGAAACCGAAGAAAATTTTACATGGGGTCTTGTCTCACTTAATACAAACAAAAGCATCTATAGACCAGGGGAAATTGCAAACTTTATCATAACTGTACTAGATAACGGAGGACACCCTGTCTGTAATTCTACTATCGCAATGAATGTTGCAGATCCAAACTCACACATAACTACACTTACTACCGAAAATGGAATTATTCCAGATGCCATATGTGGACTGTATAATGCTAATTATACTACTACATCAGAAGGAAATTATACAATTAATGTAAACGCACAAAACCCCTCTGGTACAGCTAACTTTGGCACATCATTTTCAGTCCAAAAATCATTTGATTTTGATATTATTAGAACTGCAGACAGTAAGATAGATCCAGTAGATAATCCAAACCTGTTCAATGTAACTATTAACATTGAATCGTTTGTATCACAAAGGAATCTTAGGATCCAGGAATTTGTTCCATCTTCCTTTAATGTTACAACCGATGCCAGAGTTGAAACAATAGGGGATACAAAAATTCTCACATGGGATAGAGATGTTATAGGAAATAAGACATTTATTCAATATTCTTATTCTGTTCCGCTAGAATTTCCAAAACTGTATGCATTAGGACCAGTCCAGATAACGTACGGTAATGGTCAGACGTTTACGGAGGCAAGACCATGGTATGTGGCAAATGATCCCGAGTCTGGTTATGGTAAAGGTAACAAAACACTCTCAACTACAGGACAAGATAGGATCATAGTCGGGCCTGTCACCCCTAATGTGCCTTCCACTGGCACTAAGATAGTTATTGCTGCAATAGAGGTAAGGTCTGGTACAACTGCGTTATCTACAGCAATAAGCTCTATCAAATTGAAAAGTGCGGATAATTCAACCATTGCTAAAACTCCACAAGCTATACTTCTTGGCACATCATCCCCATCTAATTACACATCTACAGTTTTAATTGGTAACGACACTTCAGGCAAATCTCCAAGTTATTCACTTTATGCTAATGTAAACCGTACTGGTCTAGTTTTTGGTGGTCAGATACTTGTAATTCAAAATGCTACTCAGATTGGAACAATAAACCAAACCCGTTATGTTACAGTTAGCCAGGGTACAACTAATCAAACTGTTTTTCAATGGACGCCAAATGCATCCATTGGACTTTTGGCAGGATATAATAACTTGGTTATTGCAGTTGTACATCTTACAGCTGGTACCTCAACAGCTGGTGCAAACTTGCCTGCGGCATTTAATACAGGAGGTCCCGGTCTAGCGTTGGGTAGACATGGTGATCATACTGGAACTCTAAAATCTAGAAACCCACATGCTATTATTTTGCCTGCAAATAGTGGAACAGTAAATGGTACTACTGAGTTATTAATTTTAAATGATACGACAGGAGGTTCTAGTCCTACTTACGATGTTAATGCCACAACAAAAAGTGTAGCAGGCACAAGTGTCAAAGTAGATGTCCAAATGATGATATTGCAAGGTCATTATATGGTAATACCGTTTTCTGGGACAGATACAGCTGTAACAACATCTAATAAACAAGTAGGTAATTACTTGGGAAGTACCGCCTTTAGCTCAGGAAATAATGTCATTATAGGAAGCATCGATGTTAATCAAAGTTCAACAAGCACAGCACAACTGGCAAACAATAATCTTCTATTATTTGCAAATCATTTTCCTGGAACTTCATTAACAAATAATACCTATACAAGAGGATTTGCTGCATCTGGTACCACTGGGAATACTCAAAATGACTATGCTTTGTTATATGAAGATAGAAATGCTAACGCAAGCAAAATTTATGGATTTAGTGCCAAAACTAGTTCAAATACTGTACAAATACAACTCAATGCAGTGGAAATACATGTACGAAATAACGCATTCACTATATCAGAAACACCATCATTTACTGATACAGTATCAGCATCCAGAGCACTAGCTAGATC
>CAYUTC010000081.1:0-6614 GCA_964447595.1 uncultured Nitrosopumilaceae archaeon | reverse complement strand
AATTAATGCCACAAATTATACTTTATCACAACCTCCAACACCTCCTATACCATCTCAGCAATCGCCTACTCAGCCTACATCCACACCAATTTCACCACCAATCACGCCTCCATCACAACCTCCACCGACACTACCTACTATACCTGTAAATTCAACAGCAATCAATGCCACAAATACATCTGTAACTCTACCACAAACAATTTCTGTACAAAATAATTCAAGTATAATTACAAAGAAAAACCCTCAAGAATTGCTTGCAGAATTGAGGAAACTAATGTCTGAGGGTAAAATTAACGAAGCACTAAAGGTCATAAAACTAATTGAAGCATATCAAAAGAAATCTACAGGAGAACAAACGGGACAATTGTCACCAACTTCTAGTTTTAATTCTGTAGAAAATCTAACAAATAATACTTCACAACCTCAACCGCCTCCTATCAAGCCTTCGCAATCGTCTACCACACCTTTAACACATCCAGCTCAGCCCCCAATCACGCCTCCATCACAACCTCAACCTACACACCCAACCGTACCTGCAAATACAACAGCAATTAATGCCACAAATTCACCTACATCATCAAACACTATATCTTCAACTCCAAATGGTCATGAAACATCTAACCCAGAAAAGGGCAAATACAATAAAGAACAACGCCATAATGATAAACAAAATTCTAATTCCAAAGATGATTAAATTTTATAGTAATCTATAGCCTGTGAAGAAGACTTTCATAAAATTCATATAGATTTTTCAAGCGAGCAAAAGGATGGCTTCAAAGCAAATTACAATAGGCATTGGTATTCCAATGATTGTGGTTGGTGCATTACTTGCTTTATTCTTGGCTCCCACACAACTAGGCCTTAGTGATACTATACAGTTTGTAGGAAGCCTTATAGGAATTCTAGGGGTTCTCATCTTTATAGCCGGACTTTTTGCAAGAAAAGCACCTCGTATTGCTTCTTAAACTACTACAATTCCTGCAGAAATGAGATACTGTAAGGTTTGAGCAAATGTGTTAATGTCAATCTCTCCTGATGCCCACCATGAAGCATCTGCTTTAATCCACAATGGAATTTTCACATAGTTTTGTTCTGTCCTAGTCTGATGTATCAATCCTTGATTAATCATATATCTTATCGCTTGTGCAAAATTGGTCTTATCCAAAGCTCCTTCGGACCACCACATTGCAGTATTTCGTACCCAGCTCGGTGTAACCGTTTTATTTGTAGAACCATACAAGGCAAATTTTTGTATACTGTTTGTCTTCTTATCTACCACGTAGATATTATCTGAAGGATCTATTGCAAGTCCTACAGGTTCCTCAAATTGTCCAACACCATGACCCTCTGAACCCCAACTTAGAATGAAATTTCCATATGGATCAAATTTCTGAATTCTGTGATTATTGGTGTCTGCAACATAAAAATTACCTTTAGAATCAATGGCTATTGCAGTTGGATTGTTAAATCTACCTTCTTCAATACCAGAGGAACCATAAAAGTTCATAAAATTACCAGAATCAGAGAACTTGAGGATCTTGTTATCTGCAGTAGATACATAATAGTTGTTCTGTGAATCAAACACAATTCCATTTGTTGCAGAAAAGTTACCACCATCTGTCAGCAAAGGTTTTATCTCATCGGTATAGGCATCATGTGCATCAAATATTTGAATGGTATTTCGTCCAGAATCTGCAACAAAAAGATCCCCACTTTCATCCAAAGCTAATGCAATAGGAGTATGAAACATTCCCTGTTCGTCTCCATACGCCCCCCATCCGTAAATGAAGTTACCGTCCTTGTCAAACATCTGAATTCTAGCATTGCCAGTATCTGCTACATACACATACTTGGGTCCTATTACGATGCCCATTGGGTGATTAAACTGACCATTACCAGTTCCTGAACTTCCCCATGCCTGAAGTATCTTTCCATCTGAATCAAATTTCTTTATCTTTGAATCTCCATAATCTGTTACATAGATATCACCATTTGAATCGATGGCAATACCAGTTGGTTTGATAAGATTAGACGAATCAAACACAGAAACAAAACTGGGAATGCTAAACTGATTAGTATTGATTATTTCATTGTCAGCAACTGAACTTCCCTTGATATAAAATGAAACAGATTTAATGATGCCATCATAATCTACATAAAACTTCCATTTCCCCGGAAGATCATTCTTGGTTATTTCTTGTGGTAATATGATATCATTTGTTACTAGCGGAAAAAATAACAGATGACGATTTGTCCCATTAGGATCACTCACCCAACTAGCTATTGAATTTGCAACTATATCTGAGGTATGAATTTTTGCATGAATAATTTCACCTGGTCTGTAATTTAGCTTATCAAGGAAAATCTCTAATTCTATGTTTGGCAATTGTGTTGGGTTGGCAACAACAGCAAATGAACCTCTTTGACTGATGTTAGCATATTGTATTTCATATTGATATGTGCCTATTTTGTTAGTAATACCCTTTAAAACCAGAGATGTGTGTACTGAATCTACGTTGAATGGATGAGAAGTTGTATTTCCTGATGGGTCTGTTATTTTCAGAACTCCAGTAGACTGGGAAACTCTTGTGACAAGTAATTCTAGGTTAACATCCTCTCCTATTCTGTAACCAGGTTTGTCAGTCTGTGCCGATATCTGCATAAATGTACGGTATTCTCCTAATAGAAATGGAACTTCGACAACTTTGTTATAATACTGAACTTTTAGTTTGTATAATCCTGGTGAATTGTATTTGATGAGCTGGCTGATAGGATAATTGTAAACAATACTTGGCTGAAGTGCTCTTATCTCAATTGAAGGTATATACGTTGCAGGATTGCCTTTTTGATCATAAAAATTTAGGTAATAGATACCTGCATGAGCAGCTACTGGTACATAATATGAGCTTGTAATGTTAATCTGCATCACATCAGGCTCGAAATAGAGTTCCTTATCGGTACTAACTGTAAGTACAATTGGATTTACCTGAAAAGAAATTGTTTGGTTTACTCCATTGTATCTATAATCAATTGACCAAGTACCAAAGTAATTGTCATATGCATTTCTTTGTATCTGATGTGATGCAACACCTCCGTTTATTTGATAAATTGTACCTGATATTGTAGAATTGTCCGGTCTATGTGCTACCCATGTTACAGGACCTCCACCATATCCTTTGATGTTGAGATTTATTATTATCCAATCATTAGGTCCAAAACTTGGTGATTTCGGAGTCGCTGTTATGGTTACAGCGTTTGCCTCCTGCAAAGTCAAAAACCCTATTGTAAAAAAGAAAATAGAAAGTACAATTAATTTTTTCACTACATGCTACTTTCTTTTAATGAAATAAATCATTTTAGTAAAAATTGTTCATAATGAAATCCAATTAAATAAATAGCGATTATGTACAGATCGAACGCTTGAAAGTACGAATTTATGAAATATTCACATCTGTAGAAGGAGAAGGAATACTTTATGGAACTAAGACTCTTTTTGTGAGGCTAGCTGGATGCCCCTTCAAATGTTTCTATTGTGACACCAAAGATGCACTTTCTATGAATTCTGGACAAGAATATGCCATAGATGAAGCCAAAGAATTGATTGAAAAAAGCTTGGAAAAAAACACATACAAAGTAAATTTCACAGGGGGAGATCCACTTTTACAATCTGAAGCAGTTTCAGAGTTAGCAAAATTTGTTCAGAAAAAAAAGATTCCAACTTATCTAGAATCCTCTTGTTATGATTCGGCAAAGTTTAATCAGGTTTTACCATATCTTGATTATATAAAAATTGAATTCAAGACACCTGATTCGGAATTTGTTGATGAAAATCATTATTCCAGACTTTTGGAAAATGAGCTAGCCTGTTTAAAACTTGCAACCAATTCAGACAAGGTTACATACATCAAAGTAGTAGTAAGCTCAAAGACCAAACTTGGTCCATTTGAAAAACTTCTCAAAAGAATTTTCAATATTGTACCAAAATCCAAAGTTGCAGGATTTATAATACAGCCTACCTATGGTATAGCAGAACCTAATTTGGAACAGCTTTTTAGCTTTTATGATACCGTTCATACTTATTATGAGGAAGTGCGTATAGTACCTCAACTACACAAATTGATAGGAGCACCATGATGAATAAAGACAGAGTTAAAAGATTAATTCGAGAGCTCATAGCAGAGATTGGAGAAGATCCAACAAGAGAAGGTCTTGCTGATACACCTAGTAGAATAGCAGACATGTATGAGGAGATCTTTAAAGGATATGATGCAGAATCCGAACTTTCTGTTAAATTCTCTGAAGACTCAGATATTGTAATTGCAAAGGACATACAGTTTTATTCAATGTGCGAACATCACATACTTCCATTTTTTGGCAAGATTACTGTTGCGTATGCACCTAGCGGTAAAGTATTTGGAATATCTAAATTGGTTCGACTTGTTGAGAAATACTCTGCAAGGTTACAGATTCAAGAACGAATTACAAAAAACATTGCTGATGAACTATATGGTGAGGGTGTTAAAGGAGTTATTGTAATAGCAGAAGGTGAACATTTATGCATGAAGATGCGTGGTGTACGAAACGATGCTTTGGTTACAACAATTGCATCAAGAGGGATTTACGATAAAAAAGAGACAAGAGCAGATGTTCTAAGTCTGATATATAGTGGTCGATCTCCTCCAAATATTGTATAACCTGAAAAAATTAAATAGCAATACCAAACCCACGATACTTGTGGGTGTACACAATAATGTCCATGCTCCAAAAGATTCATGGCCAGCATTTGCATGGTATGCTATAGAATTTTTTATTGTGATGGCAGCAGGATTATTGATATCTAACAATTCTATGGACTATTTCAAGAAGATAGGTTTTGATGAATCAATGACCAATTGGATCTTTTGGGGAATTGTTGGTGCCATATACCTTGTTTACTATCTTATTGCAAGACCACTAATTCTTAAAAGACCCTCATTATCTAAAATTTAGATTAATTGAATCTATATTTTGTCTTATCAACTAACTTGGCTTGTCTAAATGCCAACTTCCTATTGTTACAAGACTCACATCGTCCACATTGAATCCTTGAGTGGGTGTAACAACTCCAAGTTCTAAATATTTTATCGCCTAGAAGATTGTATCCAATCTTTAGTAGCTTACTTTTTGAAAGATTACTTACAAAGGGACTCCATATTCTAATTTCCTTTCTGAGTCCTAACCTTATACCATCTATTTCACCTTCATTGAATGCCTGTGTGAGTAATCTTGAAAACTTGGGTCTGCAGTCAGGATATTTTTGATCATCCCTATGAGCACCATAGGCCACTAGTTTTGCATTTTTTGAAAATGCCCAAGCAGAAGCTATAGAAAGAAAAATTGCATTTCTTATAGGGGCTACTATTGAATAATCAAACTCTGATGGAATTCTCATTTGAGAGTCCGTTAAGGCGTTAGTTTTTTGGTACAACTCCTTCATAAAATCAATATTGATTATTTTGTGGTCACGAAATTTCAGCATCTTGGAAAAATGCTTTGCTACTTGTAATTCTTGATCAGCTTTTTGTCCATAGGAAAAAGTTATTCCATATAGTTCATAACGTCTTTGTAAATAAGCAGCGGCACATACAGAGTCTATTCCACCACTGAACACTATTATTGCTTTCAATTCGATTGCAATCGTTTTTAACCAAATAAAATGTTTAACTATGCTATAGTAAGGAGAAAGGCGCCACACATTATCAAGCCCGCGCCAGTAACCACTCTTAGTATGTTATGCCTGTGAATTATTTCCTTAAAGTACAAAATTCCCCAAGATACAGCAAAAAGAGTGGCTGTCTGTGATATAGGATAAGCCACTGTAATTCCTACAAGACCAACTGCTATCAAAACAGATAGACTTCCTACATTGAATAAACTTCCTGATAAAACTCCAGCCATAATTTCTTTCTTGATAAATCTTCTTGAAAGAATTAACATTGGTAACCCAATTATAAATATCGAAAGACTAGAGGAAAAGAAACCAGATTGTAGTGAATGTGTTGCTTGCATGGGAATGACATAAGAACCCCCTACCAATCCTGAAGCTGCAGCAATAAAGTATCCTTTTTTTTGTATTACCAAACCCTTTGTTGCATTTGAGATAAACGGTAAACCTCCTAGTAACAGTCCAACAGCTACGATTGCAAGTAAAAGGTAATTGAATTTTTCATCAAAATATACAATTCCCCACATAAAGGAGATCAAAATGCTAAAGCCGGCAAGAAATGGAGATGTTCTTGCAAGTCCAATCAGCCTTACAGAATAAAGTGCAAGTAAATTTCCTGCTACCCATATAGCACCGCTGAGCAGACCACTTGGTAAAATCTCAAATCCCCATACAAAACCAATAGGAATAGAAAAGAGAATTACTCCTACTCCTGTTGCACCCTGCAATTGCCAAACATTTCCAACATTGACTTTTCTTATAGGGGCAAAAAAAGTTCCCCAACTAACTGCAGCTGCAACAGCAAATACAAGTCCCAAGGAATTCAAAGTAGTTACTTTGTAAAAAATGAGATATAACTCGTTTTCTATTCTAAAGTTTAATTTCTAGAATCATATTGTTCTGGTATGTC
>CAYUTC010000080.1:4324-6683 GCA_964447595.1 uncultured Nitrosopumilaceae archaeon | reverse complement strand
GTCTACCTCAACAACCCAACTCAAATGCTAATCAGTGGGGTAGATGATGCAGGACGAGGTTCTGTTATTGGCCCACTTGTTATTGCAGGCATTTTAATTGAACGCAACAAAATAAAACGTCTCTCAGAGATTGGTGTAAAGGACTCTAAACAGCTAACACCACATGCCAGAGAAAAATTATACAAAAAAATTATTTCAATCGTTGAAGATTATCATGTTGCAAAAATATCGCCAAACGTCATAGATAAAAGCGTAAACAAGAATCAGTTAAACGAGCTAGAATGCAAGTACATGGCTAGTGTAATTGCAAAGCTACGACCAGATTCAGCATATGTGGATTCATGTGATGTCAACCCAAAGCGATTTGGGATAAAAATTTCAAAGCTTTCTGAAATCAAAAAAATACATTCTAGCCATCATGCAGACAGTAGATTTCCAGTAGTTTCTGCTGCCTCTATTATTGCCAAGGTTACAAGAGACAGGGCAATTGAGAAACTAAGGGCAAATCATGATGTAGGCAGTGGTTATCCATCGGATTCAAAAACGATGGGATTTATCAAAAAATACATTGAATCAAACGGAATGCCGCCGAAATTTGTACGAAAGAGCTGGAAGCCAATCAAGCTTATTCTCAAAAAATAAAAGTCATCCGAGAAACTTTGCAATAATTATACTATGATCCTTTTCATAGGGTGCAAGATTGATTTCCTGAACTATATCAAAATCTTCTTTTAGTTTTTTTGTCTCGTTGCGAACTATCTCTGATGGCTCCCTTGTAACATCTATGCTTCTTGTCTTTACAACAAGCATCAGATAGCCATCTTTTTTTAGATACGCTTTGCAGTTTGATATTGCAATCTCTGTCTGGTCTGGCTGGGCAATATCAACATAAACTACATCTACAGTTCCATAGACTGAAAAATATTCCTTGGGGTTTCTTGCATCTTGTAAAATTGGAACAATGTTTTTTCTGTGTGAAGCTACTCTGTCTAAAAATTCTCGTGCAACTCTACTTGTATGCTCTACACAAAAGACAATTCCGCTCGGTCCAACAATGTCTGAGACATGGCTTGCTGTTGTTCCAGTAGAAACTCCAAGATAGAGCACTTTGGATTTTCTGATAATTGGAAGTGTTGCAAGACCATTCATTATGGCCGCAGCAAGCTTGCTCCTAAAGGGATCCCATGACCTAAACTCCTCGTCACTTATCTTGACTATCTTTTCTTTGTAAACTTGATTTCCTGGAACTAGATTTAAAGTTGCAAGTCTTTTTTCGCCATCTATTTTTATCCAGAAAATGTTACCTTCTGTGTTTTCCAAATTTCCTTCTTTTATTTTTCTTCCAGTCGCTCTTTTTGTCTCTTTGTCTGTCCATGTTTCCGCGTCTGAATTCTCTTTGTTGTGGCCTGCGTATTTGTTGTACTTGGACTGGTCTTTCAGGTGCCTCTTTGTATTTTTCGCCAATCTCTTTTATTCTGATGTTTAACTTCTCAAAGAGCATCTCATTTCTTCCTGCTCCAAATACATCTACTCTTGCAGCCAAGGCAGCTTTTGCTGCAATTGCCCTTGCAATTTTGCCTCGCTGCCATCTGGGTGCTGCATGAACTAACGGATGCTGGAACAGCAAACCATGTTTTGGAGGCTGTGCACCAGTCTTCAGAGACCTAAAGAGGGCCTTTTCTGCTCCCAAGACCTGTATCGTACTTGCAGGAATGGAGGCAAGTTTTTTGAGGCTGCCTGCCCTTGCAAGCATTCTTGCACCAACAGAAGTACCAAGTATTCCTGAAACGTTTGGTGCAATTGCCAACATCTGAGATTCAATGTGTTTTTCTAGTGTAGCTCGAAGCTCAAACAGTTCCAAGATCTGTTTTGCAAGACTTTGTACTAGAGCTAAATTCTCATTTGAGATCTTTCCACCTCTGCTTTTTTCCTGTAACATGGAAAGCATCTCGGCTTTTTCTTCAGGAAATCCTGCATCAAGATAGGTCTTTTGCGAAAGATTCTCTCTTCTTCCAGCAAGAACTATTTTGGAATAACCGCTTATTGTATCAATTAGATTATCAAGTTCTGGAAAATGAAGGCCATACCATTCTCTAAGTCTTGAGCTAAGCAAGTTGGCTACCTTGTCGGTTTCATCTAACATGCTAATAGCTTGGATTATGTGAAGGTCTGGACTTTCTGAAACTTCGGTCACCTTTGATGAAGAAAGTTGCATGGCAAAATCTCGTAGTTTTGACCTTGCATCATTTTCATCTGATGCAAAGCCCGAGTCTACAAGTACCCTTAACTTTGATGACTGGATTGTCTCGATTTTATTTTGTTCCATTAATTCAACTTCAACTTGGGTTCTCTTTAGAAG
>CAYUTC010000080.1:0-4224 GCA_964447595.1 uncultured Nitrosopumilaceae archaeon | reverse complement strand
TGCATCAACCATTATAAGAGAACTATTTTTTATAATGATAAGAAGTGAACCCTGACATCTCAACTACTGTTGGTCCAATAGCACTTGAGCGGCCAACCATGCTTGCTTCGGGGATCTTGGGAATCTCACTTGATGTTTTTGCACGTCTATATAAGGAGGGAGCAGGTGCGCTTGTCACAAAATCACTAAGCAAGGAATCTTGGGAGGGATATCCAAATCCAACTGTAGTTGGTGTCAAAAGCGGATATCTTAATGCAGTTGGACTTTCAAATCCTGGTGCACCATACTTTGCAAAAATGATTTCAGCAAACAAAACAATTCCAATCATAGTAAGTCTTGTAGGTTCTATTCCAGAAGACTTTGCCTTTATGATAAAAGAATTTGAAAATGTCAAGATATTAGCATATGAGCTCAACCTTTCCTGTCCACATGTTGAAAAAGTGGGACTAGAGGTAGGTGACGACCCTGACCTTGTAACAAAAATTGTAAAAGAAGTAAAAAAGAGATCAAAGGTTCCTGTAATTGCAAAAGTCGGACTTGGCTCTTCAGATTATCTGGAAACTGTTAGGGTATCATGCGAAGCTGGAATTGATGCTATCACAGCAATAAACACGATAAGGGCAATGGCAATTGACGTTGAGACCACTCGTCCTGTACTAAGCCATAAGATAGGAGGACTATCTGGAACTCCAATAAAACCAATTGCTGTCAGATGTGTCTATGAGATTGCATCAAAGTTTGACATTCCAATAATTGGCTGTGGTGGCATCTCAACTTGGGACGATGCCGTAGAGTTTATGTTAGCTGGCGCAAGTGCAGTCCAAATTGGCAGTGCTGTTGCAGAAAAATGGGTTGGAGTATTTTCAAAAATAAATGCAGGTATATCAAAATACATGGAAAGAAAAAACTTGAGAAAAATTGGGGATATGGTAGGAATTGCAAAGAAATATTGATTCACCAACAATTGTAACAATTGATAAAGTAATTGATGAAACACCAACAGTCAGAACACTAGTTTTCTCTGATGATCTTTTATCTGGGGTATTGCCTGGGCAATTTGCTATGGTCTGGATTCCAGGTGTAAATGAGTTACCAATGAGTGTCATGATATCTACTGAACAGGGAAAAGCTGCCTTTACAGTCAGAAAACATGGCATGGCCTCAACAGCGCTTTATTCAATCAAGGCAGGAGAACAGATAGGTGTACGAGGACCATATGGAAACTCTTTTTCGATAAAGCATGGCAAGCTATTGCTTGTAGGGGGTGGGACAGGACTGGTACCGCTTTTACGACTGGTAACATTTCTTGAAAAAAATGATGATGTTACAATTATCATGGGAGCAAAGACAAAGGACGAAGTCTTTTTTGAAAAACTAGCAAATAATATTTTATCCCAAAACAAGCACAAGGTAATAGTTGCAACAGAAGATGGAACATATGGAGAATCAGGACTGGTAACAGATGTAATGGAAAAATTACTGCAAAGTGTTGCCTTTGATGCAATCTATACTTGCGGACCAGAGAAAATGATGCACAAGGTGGTGCAGCTTGCTGTACAAAAAAAGATCTTTGCACAGGCAAGCATTGAACGAATGATGAAATGTGGAATGGGAATTTGTGGTAGTTGCTGTTTTGGGGATGTCCTTGCGTGCAAAGATGGAACGGTATTTGATGGTCAATTTTTACTCACAAACAAGGAATTTGGATACACTCACAGAAACAAGGCAGGCATATTAGAGAACTATTAGATTCGCAAAAAGGCTGGAAACCTTAAAATGCTATGGAAAATCATGGAGATTGAAAATTGGGTCATCCAAAAATTGTATTAACGGCAGATCGTACACTAATGTCGCCATATCGCGGGATATCTTTGGCTACATTTTTTGGCTGCGCACCTGCCATTGACCCTCACAGAGCAAAAGATACGATTTGGTATTATATTTTCAAAAATCAAGTCACACCAAAAATACTATTTGATTTTATTTGCAATCCAGTCCCTCACAGTAACGGAATTGCAAACTTTGCACCATATGGATTGCGTAAAGTAGAGGCAGCATTGCTCAGAGATGGATTCAAACGAGAGGAAGTGGTTGTGGCACATCCTGACCACGTGGACAAGTTCATTGGTCCTGAAACCGAAGTAGTTGGAACCTATGAAATGGATCCACTTGGTATGGGTCCTGTTACAATGACGTTTACTTATGGTAGAAAACAGATCTCATATGATGAATATTACAACAGCTATTTACATCAAAAAATTAATGAAGCCAAGAAAAAGAATGGGAGCCATGCCAAAGTAATTGCTGGCGCATCAGGAACTTGGCAATACAATTACGATCCAAAAAAGATACAGGAATATGGTTTGTATGCTGTACTAGAAGGAGAACTTGGAGGAATTGCTCCAGAAATTGATGGCCATGCTGGACTATTTTTCAATAAACTAATCAACAACGAATTTGACAACATGAATCCGTTTGTTAAAAGTGATTTCAAGGTAGAGGTAAAAGAGTTTGGCAGGGATGGCAACAAGTTCCATGGAAGATTTATCCACTATTGGGATGAGCCAGACGTTGACCAGATTCCAGAAATTGTTGAACCCAGCATGCATGGAATGGTCGAAGTCATGCGAGGATGTGGAAGAGGATGCAAGTTTTGTGATGTTACACTAAGGCCACTAAGATACTATCCTCCTGA
Organism: uncultured Nitrosopumilaceae archaeon; assembly: GCA_964447595.1. Classification (GTDB taxonomy): domain Archaea; phylum Thermoproteota; class Nitrososphaeria; order Nitrososphaerales; family Nitrosopumilaceae; genus Nitrosotalea. The sequence continues at coordinate 1,529 of CAYUTC010000080.1, read as the reverse complement.
GAAGGTCAAAAAAGAGATCGAAGTAAATCTGAAGAAAAGTGGTCAGAAAAATGCTTGGCTACACAGTGATGATATTTTCGTATATGGACTGGACCCAAGAAAGACAAAGAACATGGCTCCAAACAGAGAAGCACTAGAGGAGCTCTTCACAGCAGTAATGTCAACTGGAATTGTACATACCAACCCAACACATGGAACACTTGCAGGTGCAATAGCAGACGAGAAATTAATTCCAAACATATCTAGAATAATTCGAGCAAGCCCAACTAATAAGATTGGAATCCAATGTGGATTTGAGACTGGAAGTTTGAGATTGATTGGAAAATATGCAGACAGAAAACTGTCCCCATACAAGCCAGAAGAATGGCACTGGGTGGTAAAAGAGGGTGTGAAAACGCTAAATGAAAATCACTGGATACCTGCATTTACTCTTATCATGGGACTGGATAACGCAGAAACAGAAGATGATGCATGGGAAACAATACGATTAATCAGCGATCTGGAAAGAGAACAACCAGAATCCATGTTTACAACTACACCGTTAACATTTGTTCCAATAGGGCTGCTTGAAAAGTCAGAGTTCTTTGATATAGGAAATGAGATGACTGCTGCACAGCTTGGTGTAATGTACAAAACCTGGCAGCACAACTTCAAGTATGGCATTCAGAAATTTATGGATAAAACAGGACACAACAATACAATTAAGAGAAAAATGTTCACTGCCCTTGCAAGGTCACTAGGTGGTGTGCCACTTGCTGCGATGGAAAAACATGCACGAAAGAAGGGTGCTGAACATCAAAGAGTAATTGATACAATCAAGGCCAAGTACTGGTAAGACAAACCAAATACATAAATTGCATTAAAAGCAAAAATCCTTCATGCCGACTCACGGTTCGCTTACTAAAGCAGGAAAAGTTCGAGGACAGACTCCAAAGGTTCAGGCACGAGAAAGACACGGAATCATTGCAATATCAAGGAACCGAGAAAATTTTAGAAAGAGATTTGTTCTCAAAAGAGTACCTGGGCAGAACAAGCCAGGCCAGCGTAGAAAATAGGTTAATACTGTAACTTAAAATTCAAAGCAAATTATACAAGTTTTATTTTCCAAAAATGAAAATTGACAATTTCTTTTTATAACAGATAATTTTCTCATTTTTCGAAAGACTTGTCATTTACGACCTTTATTCGATACAAACTGGGTTACTATTCTACGGAAGAATTGTGGAAAATGATTGATGAGCTGATACAAGACCATACTATACCTAATAGAAATACCATGAACCGTGACCAAGTAATTGAGCTATGTGCCATGTTTAAGGAGACTGAGGAACTGTTCAAGATGCTAGAGCAGATTGCATTTCTTCAAAAGGCAAAAGATGAACTTCAAAATAAGAATAACTTGTAGTCAATCCATCTTGTGATAACATACCCGATTGTTACTAATGTAATATTTTTTCATTTATTATAATTATCAAAAATGATAATCAGTTTCATGCTTTATCTAAAATGAATTTATGGAACAAAATATG
>CAYUTC010000079.1:0-6822 GCA_964447595.1 uncultured Nitrosopumilaceae archaeon | reverse complement strand
CATGATGAAGAAATGGATTTGGCAACACGGGTAAGACTTGAAAATATGCATCACCGCTTGCAAACAGTAGCCCGTCAATTGTGCAAACTTTAATCAAAACAAATAACTAACATATTTTGAACTATTCTGTGTATGGTACAATGTCACAAGTGTTTTGATAACAAACACGAAGAATGCATGGGCAAAGCTGGCATGTTTGAATGTGACTGTCAAATATGCAAAAATAATGAATAATTATTATTGTAGCGCAGAAATCAAATCAAAGGAAAATTGATTTGATTCGTAAACGATTTCAGAACTGATGGCCTTGTAATCTGGTATTGCATTTATCATATCTTTTATTCGTTGATCATTTTGTTTCTCTGCTTCTATCATGGTGTTAACAGTCTTGTCTATCATGTTGCTTTTTATTGTAAATATTTTCTCGTCGTTTCTTCGCTCTGATTCTGTGAATGCAGTTATTACCTTCTCTCTGAGGCTGACTAACTTCTCTAAATCACTATCAGATAGAGTTGAATAAAATGATGAATTTCTAAAACCCATCGTGTCACGCATCTGAAACTCGCCTCTTTTCTCTTGGATTACTAGCATATCCAATGGGTAGGAATCTGGATATATTATCAAGTGTCATGTAATATTTCGTACTGACACAATACCATAATTGGAAATCATGTAAAATAGCACTTTTTTCATAAAAATTATCTGTTTTATGGAATGAATCCCTTTTTGGACATAAAACCCTCCTAAAAGGAGAATCTGCATATTAAATAGATGGGCTTGCCAAGGCCTGGCATGGAGAAATTTGAACTCAAACTGGTTACAAATAAGAAACCTACTGAATCCCAGACACGAAAGCTTCAGGAATACTTTGGTGAGATGCCACTTGATGAGATCTTGGCAGGCCTTCATTTTGCAAAAAACAGGTGGACTGCAAAAGACGCAGGTGTATTGAAAGTGGGTCGAAAAAGCATAATCAAACGCGAAATTCATTCGGTAACATATGAGCAAGCCCAATGGAGGCTCAAAAACTGGAAAATGATGATATCAAATTATAGAAAACTAGGATACAGCTATCCTACCATATCTAGAATAAAAAAACACTTTGTCGAAATTAGCAAAAAACGCTCTAGGTAGTTTCCTGGGCTTTGACAGTGGTAGACAATGTGGAAGGAAGGTCTGGAATTGTCTGCCTGACATGACCCTCCAGTACTGCATGAGCTTCCTCTAGTATCTGTGATGTCTCTGCACTTGAGGTCTCCATCGTAAAGGTATTCTCTGATTTCATTGATGCTCCTGCCATTATCTCTCCTAGAATGCTTGAGAGGTCTTGCATTGACGAGTTTGCCTCTGGCATTAGTCCACTTAGGCCGGTTCCTAGTCCTTTTATGATTGACATACATGGACTGAGCGTTACCACAACATCTCCTAGCTCTGATATGGTATTGAGTCTCAGCTGAATTTGTTCCATAGCCAATTTCGCGCTGATGACCATGTTTGTCATCTTTCTTATCTCATGCAATTCTGTCGCATATGCATGAGAATATGCCTTGTTTTGTGATCTAACTGCCTCGACGACTTTTTTGAAAATAATCTCGTCTTTTTCTTTTAGTTTTCTGCCTATCGAATCAAGTTTTGCAACCTGCAGCTGCAATCTCTTTTGCGCCTCATCAATTTTGGGCTTGAGTGGAGCATCAGGTTTTACTTTGTCAATTACCTTTTGTGATATACTGTCTTTCTGTGTATTCCATCTACTGGCAAAGTTCATGATTCTAACTGTAGCCTGATCTGAATTGATGTTTTAAACATCCATGTTCTGTCAAGTGGTGTAACTGCAGTGACAGGTCTTTGTGGTTACAATTTTTCCATCACTGGATTTGTGATTGATATTTCTAAATTCGAATTCTGAAATATAGTTATTGCAACGGTGTCAACCAAAGGTAAATGTATAAATCTGAAAGCCTGGTTTTGCAATCAAGGTAACGGTGTGTGTTGCTACTTGTTGTGAAGAAACAACTGTATACAACCTGTTCTCTGACACGTGAACTATGCCATTTTGTACGTCTTGGCCTGCATCAGAGCTTGTAATTGGTTTTCCATCAAGTAACACTTGAACATCAGTGTCAGGTCCTGATGCCACGATATGGACATCTTTTGCATAGTATGGCAGAACTATTTTGCCATCCGATGATGACAATTTCATGCTGTCTGGCAAGTTTTGCCAATCTCCTTGCAAATAGTAATCATTTTGGACAAGATTTGATGGAAGCAAATAAGTTACTGTTTTGTCGGGCTGAAATCCTTCTTGGTTTCCAATAAAGCTTCGACCCTGTGCAAAGTCATATCCGAAATAAAGCTCAGGTGTTTGCTGATCTGAAAATTGATGCGGCTGCAAATTAACCAAGCTCATGTTGGAATCAACACTTAATCCAAGTCGCTGATCTCGCTCAGCTAATAGTTGTTGAATGACTGTTTCTGTTTGATCATAGTCTCCTTCTCCAAAGTGGGTGTGTCTTATGTGTCCAGTATAATCTGTCAGGTATTCAGCAGGCCAGTATCTGTTGTTAAATGCATCCCATGTTTGATGATTGTTATCAAGAACCACAGGATATGTGATGCCATATTTTTGTACTGCCATCTTAACATTGTTGATATCTTTTTCAAATTCAAATTCTGGCGAGTGGACTCCAATTATCAACAACCCCTTGTCTGCATACTTTGCATTCCATGCTTCAAGATATGGTAATGTTCGCAGGCAGTTTATGCAACTATATGTCCAAAAATCATAGAGCACTACCTTGTTTTTCATCTGTGTTGGTAAATTATCAGGTGATGTGTTGATGTATCCTGTAATTCCAGTTAAATCTGGAACAACTGGATACTGGCTTTCATCTATGGAGATAGATGAAGTATTTGCAGGTAGTGGCTTTACTAAATTGACATTTGAAGTACCTGTTGATTTGTCTAATGAATCAAAATAATAGGCGATACCTGCTACTGCGGCTACTACGATGATTCCAGTAATAACTGCGCTTTTAATCTCCTTTCTCATTGTATCATCGTCCTAGCAAGACATTGTTTAGCAGTGGAAAGCTTGCAATTGCGGCAAGCTGATTTGTATAAACTAGCACTCCAAGTATTATGATTAGCGCACCCATTATGACAGAATAGTACTTTAGGTGTTTGCTCATTGATTTTATAAACCTGGTAAATCGTGAAAAAAAGACGCCCATCAAAATAAATGGAACTCCTAGTCCTAGTGAATAGCTTAGAAGAAATACAAATGCATGGCCTGGCGAGGCAGCAGCAAGTGTCAATATGCTACCCAAAATTGGTCCAACGCATGGAGTCCAGCCTGTTGCAAATGCAAGTCCGAAAACAAAAGAGAGCGGATAGCTTGCCTTAGCCCTAGACGGGATTATCTTTTTTTCAAAATTTAATTTTGATATCTTGGTTGATAACAACATAAAGATTCCAAATGCAACTATGATGAGCCCGCCAATGTGATTAAAGTCTGCAAGTAGTTTTCCTGCAGAAGTTGATAATATACTATTTAGTATGACACCAAGTACTGAGAACACAATTGTAAAGCCTGCAACAAAGAAAATTGTATTGAGCAAAATGTTTAGTCTGCTTGAAATAATATTTACAGTACCATTGTTTCTTTGAAGCTCAGTCAGCGTGGTTCCAGAAATGTATGCAAGAAATGCTGGAATGATTGGTAAAATACATGGAGCAAGAAATGAGCCAAGCCCTGCTACTGCTGCAATGCCTATTCCTAGTTCAACCACGGCTATGTCATGTCATTTTTTTATATAGACCTTGTTCCAAATCTAATCCAAATCTTTTATAGTATGCCAAACTTTTTTCCTGCTCTCTCAAATGTATCAACTGATCTGTCTATGATATCATCAGTTAACCACGCTGTTACGGATATTCTAATTCTAGCAGAGCCAAGTTTTACCGTAGGGTATCTTATTGGCTGGGCAAATATCCCATTATCAAACAAATATCTTCCAAAATCAAGTGTTTTTTTCTCATCTCCAATTATGATTGGCATAATTTGGCTCTCAGAATCAATGGAATATCCAAGAGACTCTAGGCTGTTTTTCAAATGTCTGACATTTTTCCATAATTTGGTCCTTTTTTGTTCTCTGTTAGAACAAAGTTTGTCTAGCGCAAGCTGTGCCATGAAATTTGGCAGGGCTGATGTGTAAATAAATGGCCGTGAAGTGTTAACTGCAAGCTCAATTATTTTATTTTTTGCAGCAACATATCCGCCAAATGCCCCAAGACCCTTGCTTAAACTACTAATGTATACGTCGATTTTGTTTTCTACTCCAAGCTGATTTGCAGTGCCTTTTCCATCTTGGCCTGCAACAAAATCTCCATGTGCATCATCGAGAATTAATATCGCATCATGTTCTTTGCACAAGTCAGAAATTACTTTTAGCTTTGCAAAATCCCCGTTCATGGAAAAAATTCCCTCAGTTATGACAAATTTGCGCTTGGCTTTTCTTTGCAATTTGTTTTTTAGATCATTGATTGAATTGTGTTTATAGATTGTTTTTTTTGCATGAACCTGTCTGCAAGAATCTATGATACTTGCATGGTTTAGCTCATCACTTAGTATCAGATCTCCTTTCTGTGGAAGAATGGAAATTATGCCTAAGTTTGCCATGTAACCTGTAGGAAAAACAAGTGCACCTTGCTGGGATTTATGATATGCAAGCTTTGATTCGAGTTTTTTGAATAAAACATCATTTCCTGCAACAAGTCTTGAGCTTGATTGGCCTTGGTTTGTATTGATTTTGACAGACCCTAAGCCCAAATAGTCATTTGAGGATAAATTGACAAGTTTTTTTCTCTCTATTGTGATATAGGGACCTGATACTTTGCTGTAAAGTAAACTTCGATATAGGTGAGATTTTTTTATTTTGGCTAATTTTTTATTGATAAAACTAAGCTTCAAGGCCTATCTTTGATATCATCTGAAAATCATCATCTGGTAAATTTCCACCAATTGTGAGATAACCGCCTGTTATGATGCCATTGGCACCTCCAAGAAGAGCCTTTTCTTGCTCGTTTGCAAGATAAACCTCGCGCCCTCCAGCTATTTTCAATATGGTATTTGGCATGAGAAATCTAAAGACTGCTATGGTGCGTAGTATTTCAGGTAAACCAAGTCGTGTCTGCAGTTCCAACGGGGTTCCTTTTTGTGGAACCAGAATGTTAATTGGTGATTCTTCTGGACTCAGCTTTGCAAGGTCTAGGCCCATCTCTAGTCTTTGCATTCTGGTCTCACCCATTCCAATTATTCCTCCACAGCACAGCTCAAGGCCTATCTTTTTTATCATTAGATTGGTAGACATTCTTTCATCGTATGTGTGGGTTGTGCATATTTTTGAAAAGAAACTTTTTGATGATTCTAAATTATGATTGTATCGTCTTACCTTGAGCTCCTTGAGTCTTAGTGCCATGTCTTCAGTTATGAATCCAAGTGAGCAATTTACTTCGATGCCTACCTTGTCGTTGATTTGTGTTATAATATCACAGATTTGCTCAAAATCTTGCTCTGTTGGGCCTCGCCACGCACATACCAGGCAAAAGCTTTTGACTCCATTTTGTTTTGAGCTGCGAGCATTTTGCACAATGATATCAGCTGGCAATAGTTTGTATGTGTCAATTCCACTTTTATAAAATGCAGACTGGGAGCAAAAAGAGCAGTCTTCTTGACATTTTCCCTTCTTTGCGTTAATTAATGTCTCAACATCTACTGTATTGCCACAAAATTTGCGTGTTATCTCATTTGCGGCATCTGACAAAAATTGTAATGATTTTTCTGATATGTTGATTAGTTTTTCAGCTTCTTTTTCTGTAATTTGTTGTCCAGACAAGACCTTGTTTTTACAAATTGAGATAAGGTCGCATTCTGAATTCATGATGTAACTTTTAGAGTTCCATTAATTAATATTGTTATAATTGTAAACTGCAAAATAGTTATTGGTTTACTGTTGTCTGATTAAGTTGTAAATTTGTTACATTGATTTTGTTACGCATTTTATGGTATCAATTGTTCCATCAATTAAAAAGTCAAGTTCGTTTTCTGAGATTGCAAGTGGAGGTACAAGCATGATAATATGGCCTAACGTTCTTAGATAGATTTTATGTCTTTTTGCTTGGTTGAAAACTCTCTGTGATATGTGTCTGTCAGGACTTATTGGCGTCTTTTTTTTCCTGTCACTTACAAGCTCTATTCCAACAAGCATGCCCTTGTGTCGTACATCTCCAACCAAACCAAGCTTGAAAATCTCACTTGTTCGTTTTTGAATCTGGATAGATCTTTTTTGTATCTTTGAAATGAGGTTGTGTTTTCTGTACAGGGAAAGATTTGAAATGGCAGTAGCGCACGCAAGCGGGTTGCCAGTAAATGTATGGCCATGGAAAAATTGTTTCATTTTTTCAGCAGGTGCCAAAAAAGCATCATAAACCTTCTTGTTTGTTAGTGTTACAGCAAGTGGCAAATAACCGCCTGTTAGCATTTTCCCAAATGAGACGATATCTGGTATGCTGTCTTGGCTTTTATATTCTATCATGGAACCTAGTCTACCAAAACCTGTGGCAATCTCATCGAGTACAAATAATGTATCATATTTTTTGCATAATTTGGAAATTTTTCTCTGAAACTGGGGAGGATAAATTGTAACACCTCCTGCCATTTGAGCACCACTTTCCATGACAAAGGCTGCAATGGTGTCATTTTTTGCAAGTGTTTTTTCTATTCTATCAAGACAAAATTCTTGGTATCCTTCATGTGTAAAACCA
>CAYUTC010000078.1:0-6871 GCA_964447595.1 uncultured Nitrosopumilaceae archaeon | reverse complement strand
GAAATGCGTGATGCCTTCATTCGAAGTGAAGAGTTTCTTGATCTTGAAAATGGAAAAAAGATTGAAAGTCCAACTGTAGAAACATCATCAAGTGATGCCATGAAAGATGCAATACAAAAAGCAACACCTGAAGACATTGGAAAGATGCAGGAACTTCTTCAAACTTGGGCAAACACAATACTTGCAAAAAAATGAAATCCGGTCAAAACTTTACAAATCAGACAAAATTGAGAATTTCATCGCAGGTTCCATACCCCATGAAGGAATGGGTCCACAGGGATTTGAACCCTGGATCTTCGCCGTGTAAGGGCGACGTCATAACCAACTGGACTATGGACCCAAGCAAGGTCCAATTTAAAATGCATTTAAACTTTGAGAATTATACAAAAAAGAAAATGAATTATCCTTTAATTTAGTTTTCAGACATATGGTTGATTTACTTTTCTTTTCAAGTCCAATTGGGCTAGGGCATGTGACAAGAGACATAGCGGTAGTACAATATCTAGACGATATTTCAAAAAAATTTGTGAGTGGAGAAGGTGCATCTAAATTGTTATTTCAATATGGTTTTAGAGTAGAGGATCTTTACAGACCTCCATCGTTTCAAGTTGAAAATGGCAAATTACAAAATCCTCTCAAATGGCTTTTCAGTTACTATACCTATTATAAAAGATGTAAAACTATATCTTCAAAAATTATAACAAGTGAAAAACCTAGAATGATAATAAGTGATGAGGACTTTGGCTCACTTGTGGTAGCACAAAAAAATGGAACCAAGGCAATCCTTTTCACAGATATTCTTGAAACCAAATTCACATCAGGGATTGGCTCACTTGTTGAAAAACGAATGAACCATACCATGAAAAAGATCATAGAAAAGTGTAATCTTGTTATAGTACCAGAAAATGGTCAAAATTATAATAATATTGTAAGAGTAGGTCCCATAGTGAGGGAAACATTCCATTCACGTGATGATTTACGAAAAAAATACTTGTTTAATAGAAAAACAATAGTTGCAAGCATAGGTGGAACTGATTCTGGCAAGTTTCTTTTAGAAAAAGTCATTCATGTTTTTAAAAGCATGCATCTTGATGCAGATCTAGTAATAGTTTCTGGGCCCACGCTTCAACTATCTCAAACAATAACAAGAAATCTGGGTTTCGTCAATAACCTGCATGAAATAATATTTGCTGCTGACTTGGTAATATCACTTGCAGGAAAGTCTACCATTGACGAATCAAAACATTATGGTACGCCTGGAATCTTTATACCAATAAAAGGACACTTTGAACAAGAAAAAAATGCCAAAGAATTAGGATATTCCTATGAGGATTTATTTAGGCTAGACAAATTGATCTTGGAGAAACTCAACGAGAAGCGAAACCCTCAGCCTTATCAAGGTGGAAGAAAAGCTGCAGAACTAATTAGAAAATTTTTGTAATCAATTATTTTGTTGAAAATTAATACAGCCAGTAATTTCCTTGCACAGAAATTCATTATGTACCAATCCGACATCAGGATGAAATTGGAGTATGTGGTTTGTGTTCTTGTCTATGAATAGCTCGCCCTCATTAATATTCACAATAGAACACCATAATTTTCAAACACGACATAAAATGGCCATTTTTGCTTTTAAGGCATGCGTACAAATCATCTGCATCTCTCTCATCAAGACTCAAATCTGAAACTCGGACTAGCCAAACTTTATACAAGGTACAAGGAGATGTAATCAAGTTTTGCAAAATCTTGTTGTAGCAAAATTTGGCGGTAGTGCAGTAGGAGTAGATGGCATACTCATTCCAAAAATTATTGAGAGAATTAATGATCTTAAAAAGGATGCCAAGGTAATTGCCGTATTTTCAGCACCACTGACAAAATATAACGATAAACAAAGATCACTGACTGATATTGCCCTTGAGATTGGACAAAAGGCAGAAAAGGGTCAGAACATAAATTTTGAAAACATTAGAAAGTCTTATCAAAAAATTCTTTCTCAAGTAGACAAAAAATTCCAAGGAGATTGCTCAAAGTCTATTGAACTTTTTTTGGAAAAAGCATCTAGCTCACTGAACGAAATATCACAGAAAAAAGAATTTGCAAATGAGATGAGGGCACGAACATTAGCATACACAGGCGAAATACTAATGTCACATGTGATGAACTATGTTCTAAAGAGTTCAGGTATAAGGTCAGAAGTTGTAAGTTTTGACATTTGGCCCATAATCACAGATAAAAATATTGAATCAGCAAACTTTCTTTTTACCCAATCAGCACAGAACATTAGCGGACTAGAAAAATTGCTTGAAACAAACGATGTATTATCAATAGGTGGATTTATCGGAAAAACTACAGACGGTATTGAGACTACATATGAACGAGGCGGTTCTGATAGGACTGCTGCTGACCTTGGAATTTTACTGAGTAAGAAATACAATACCAAGATTGATTTTGAAAAAGATAGTGCGGTACTTTCTGCTGACCCACGTATTGTCAGAGATGAACTGGAATACATAACCCATCTATCATACAATGAGGCCCGTATTGCAGGCATGTTTGGAATGAAGATACTTGATCCAATTGCAATAAAAGAAATAGTTGAAAATGGAGTAGATATGCCAATAATAATCACAGATATGGGTAAACCTGATAGGATTACTACTATAGAGAGAAAACCTGATGTGAAAAATGGGCACCCATTGAAAATAGTTACTGGAAAAAAAAATTGTGCCATACTTAGAATAGAAAGCCAGTCTGCACAGAGGCTATTTGATTCCCTTGAAAAAGATAAAAGATATAGTGAATTCATAATTTTATCTCCATTTACAAAAGATGACATTGAATTTACAAGAATTCTTTTCCTAGATGGCGACTATGTAAAACGTAATGAACGTTATGTACTAGCATTTGATCCATTAGCTTCCATTACATACAACAGAGGTGTAATTACCTTGATTGGTGATGAGATGTGGCGCGTACAACAAGTGGCATCAAAAGCTAGTTCAAGAATTGGTGAAGCAGGGCTTAACATCCTTAACATGGATGCACAGGAAGAAACCTCACGCATCATAATAGTGATAGAAGACAGTGGAGACAACATCGAAAAAGCAATACGTACTGTACACGCAGAACGATCAAAGATAACATTTGTTTAATTAAATAAAAAAGCTAGTTGAATTGTAAATTATGTGAAAAGTTTACCTTCTTTTTTTTCTGCGAGTAGCTCGTTGGTCTGCCTTTCGCATGTGTTTGCCTTTCTTTCTTTTTACCATGATATGCAAAGATTTCAAAGATTGCTTTTATCTCTTTGGTACGGTATAAGAAATCAAAAATTATCACAAGCATTGACCTCCACAAGTCTATACCTGTAGGAAGTCAAAGTGGGTTTGTTCTTGGGCCTCTATCTAGAATCAGCCCGGCGTTACCCAAAACACGCGCTAGTGTATGGTACGTCAAGGAAATATTTAGAGCTGATCTATATAGATCAAGTATAGGCACTGCCTACTGCCATAAGCACGAGTGCAGCAGCAATTAATGCGTACCACTTGAAGTTTCTCTTGTTTGAAAACATATTCTTTGAGGTCATATCCTCATCTTTTATTGTTGAGAGTCTTGCCCTTCTCATCTCAAAACCATTTCCAGCAAGGCCTATGACTAGTAATGCCGCTGCAACAGATGAGAGTATGTAATTCATGAAATAAGAAATTGGCATCGTCTCATTTAAAGAAACTTGAATTTTGGTGTGAGATTAGTTAGTTTGAGCTAGACAGGAACCATTCTTTAAATTACCAAAATCTAGTTCCTTTCATATGAAAGAACAGGGTAAGATATGGATGGATGGGAAATTGGTACCATTCAAGGATGCAAAGGTACATGTGCTTACCCATGCGTTACACTATTCAACAGCTGTTTTTGAAGGAATTAGATGTTATAAAACAACAAAGGGTTCAATGATCTTCAGACTAGAAGAACATATTGACAGACTCTACAAATCTGCAAAAATGTATTCAATGAAAATTCCTTATTCCAAAAAGGAGATCTCTGATGCAATAATTAAAACAGTGCAGGCAAGCAGGTTAAAGGAATGTTACATTAGACCTATCGCTTACTATAGTTATGGAGTTCTTGGCCTGACACCAACTCCCAACAAAATTGATGTTGCAATAGCATGCTGGGAGTGGAATACTGGTGAGTCTAGTGCAGGTAAAGTACGTGGGGCAAGATGCAAAGTATCTAGTTGGCTTAGAATTGATTCCAGATCCCAGCCAATGCAAGCAAAAGCTGCATCAAATTATGCAAATGCTGCACTTGCAAGAGTAGAGGCCCTAAAAGATGGCTATGATGAAGCAATCATGTTAAATTATCATGGAAAAGTATCTGAAGGCAGTGCAGAAAATATCTTTCTAGTAAACAAGGACGAAATCTCTACTCCTCCTCTAAGTGCAGGCATACTAGAAGGAATAACAAGAGACAGTGCAATCAAGATAGCAAGAGCTGAAGGAATACCAGTTTATGAAAGAGATATTGATAGAGAGGACCTTTACGTAGCTGATGAAGTTTTCATGACTGGAACTGCAGCTGAGATCAAATCTGTGACTGAAATTGATAACATAACAATCGGAGATGGAAACCCAGGTGAAATAACTCGCAAATTACAAAATGCATTCCATGAAGCATCAAGAGGCAGAGATGAGCGATTCATAGAATGGCTTACCCCTCTCTGAATTTGCAAATCATGAAACGTTCATTTACATCAAAAGAGTAGATGAAACACATGGTTCTATCAATGAAAGACCAGCACAAGCCCAAATGTTATCTTTGTAGCAATGTATTTGAAAACATAGAAGAGCTAAGACGACATCAGGAAATTGAACATAAAGATTTTGTCGAGTTTCACAAAAAAAGCGACCATTCTCCTACACCAGGAGATGTAACTGTATTTTAGAAGGTACATGGAATTAGAAAATATAAAACACATTTGTTGGTTCTGCAAAAAAGGCCGGCATGATGAATGCATGAAAAAAATTCCAACAGATGCCAAGTCTGAAGGTCCTCATGATTGTACATTTGACACAAAACTAATTGATTGCCAGTGTCAACATTAGAGCAGATCTGGTGGGATCCGCAACCATAAAGTTCATTCAAGGTTCCGTTTAGATATAGTTGTCTACGGAAATCATATTCATACCAAGAATACCAATAATAAGAAGCTAGTATAAGTTGGTACATGCAAAAGGCGGAGAAAAAAAGATCTGTAATCGATGCAAACGGTTACGAGCTTTCAAAAAAGGTTATCAAAAAGCTGATAGATAAAGAAGAGTGCCTAAACCTGAAATCCGTTTTGAACCGGGAATAATAGTTCATGTTAGTGGCAGTAAATTTCCTGGAAAAGAAGAAAAAGATCGCTATTATCTGATAATATCAGATTATTCAAGAAATCCCACAAATGAAACTTTTGTTTGTTTGCCCATAACAACTTGGGAAGCTGACGACTCTTTTATGGTAAAGATAACTGGAAATGATTTTTAGAGAGGCTGCCTAACAAAACCTAGCCAAGTGGTTTGTGATAACATATTCACCTTCTTGAAAACTAATGCAGATTTTGAAAAAGGAAAAGTCACGCCAATTTTCTACTCCAAAGTTACAAAATTACTCAAAGAGAAAATATTAAAAATTTAGTAGATGTCAAAGGGCAAAGTTGTCCCGCAAAGAAACAGGATTTGAATCCACAGAGAAGGGTGGTATATTCCCACCAGACTCGCATAATGGGACAATTTTGGACCCAGTTTATACGTAATGGTGGTTTGATGGGACTAGGATACTATCTTGTACTTTTCAATCCGACCATATGCTTAAAACCATGATTTGTGAATGTTAGCCTTGATCTTGTTCTTTAGCTCATCAGTAATCTCTTCAGGTTTCATGCCATGATCTTTTGTCGCATGAGCTGCACACTGTGAAAGAATCTCGTCCTCTGTCTTGCCTTTTGCTGTAAAACCACAATTGAAGCCAACATCTTTGCATTTGAATTTTAACATGATTATTTTTTAATTCTAGAATGTTATAAGGTTTGAGTGCTATAAGATACCCAGCTAGCATGATAATTTTACTTTTTCAATTCCGATTAAAGTAAAAATTTAGAAATCCTTGATCTCTTTGCCAAGATCCTCAAATAGCTGCTCGTTCTCTTTCATGAACTCTTCTATGAATTTTGCTTCGTCTTGGCTCATAGTGGTATAACGTTTTCCTTAATATATAAAATTATTTTGTCGATTATCTCAGGTCTAGGCCTATCTCTTTGTTCCTGTACCTCAAATAACATTTTTCGTAGTTCACGTTGGCGTTCCATTGGAATTGTAAACCGTAAGCCATTTCTCCTCAAAAATATGGTTGTTGATAAGATCGAGGTTCGTTTGTTTGCACCACTAAATGCTTGTGTCCAAGCCAAACCTCCTAGCAGATATGCAGCTTTTGTTATGATTTTTTCTTTGACATCTGGTCTATTTTCAGTTTGTCTAACAATTTCCAAAACCTCTTCAAGTCTTGGCCTTGATATATCTATGAACTCTGGCTGTTCAGGATGTCTTGCATTCCATTCGTCTATTATCTTGCGGTTAATTTCAATTATTAATTCGACCTCAACATAATGGATTTTCAACTAGCCTGGTACCATTACAAAGTACCGTCTTATAAGATCTCAAAGGTGTCTCAGATTACTGCAGTAGATAATGGTAGGCGGGTCTAGTGGGATTTGAACCCACGGCATAGGGATTTCTCTGAAAAGATCATAAGAGTCCCTCGCTCTACCTGGCTGAGCCATAGACCCATCAAGTAGCAGACACAAAGTTCGTTATTTAAACTTAGAAAAATTATC
>CAYUTC010000077.1:0-6889 GCA_964447595.1 uncultured Nitrosopumilaceae archaeon | reverse complement strand
CAGCTCCCACCATGTCTGACGTATAGGCTGCCAAAGATGACTTGATTGATGGTATGTCCCTGCAGTCAACAATAATCATTTGATATAAAACACCAAATACAATTATTTTAATTTAACAAATTTCTTCACACTGTAAGATCTTCAAGATATTGTTGTTGCTCTTGTATAAGGTCTCTCTCTTGCCTGCCTCATTTATAATACCAATTTTATGAATTATCTTGGATTCATACAGCTTTTGCATCTTCCTGTATGCAGTACTTGTTGGGATGTTACATTCTATACAAAGCTGGCTGGTAGATTTTGGGGTCTTTCTTATAGACTCTAATATCGTCTTGGTATCCTTGTCAGTCGAAAGACTCTGTATCTTGTAATCTTCGATCTCAGTAGTTTCCGACAATGATATCATACCTGCATCATAAATTTAAGGGGTTAAGGAACCATGTTCACTTAGATTTTACTAAAACATGTATTGAATACATACAATCGGTATAGATTTAATCTGTATCTGGTCGTCATGTAATATTGAAAGAATCTAGTCTGGAACAGCTGCGATGTGTCAACTGCAAATCTAAACTGTCTCTTCATTCATTTATTGAAACAGATGAAATTGATGAAGGATTGCTAGAATGCATAAAATGTAAGAAAAATTATCCGATTATTTCCTCAGTGCCAATAATTGTAAAAAATCTTCCATCCTATCTTTCCATTAGGACAAAGTTAGGGGGTGAGTTGTTGCTGATTGCAAAAAGCAAAAAGGTCTGTTCTTTTCTGAAAGAAAATCTTCATAAAATAAAAAATGTCAACAGTGATACCACAAAGATAGAAAAAAACTGGGTCCAAGTCTACAAACGCAGCACAAAATCTACCTTTTATAGACATGTCAACTCTCTCATCCAGAACCTACCTAGATGCAAGACAATCTTGGAGCATGGTTGTTCCATAGGACACGTATCACAAGAACTTGCAAAGAGAGCGGAGCATGTCTTTGGAATGGATACATCATTTTATGCAGTTTTGGAGGCAAAGCGAAAAAATCTAAAAAACTCTGACTTTGTAGTGGCCAATTCCTTGGCCCAACCATTTGGAAACAAAAAATTCAATATGGTTGTTGCCTTAAATGTATTAGATTTAGTGGAGCCACTGGAATTGCTAAAGATACTTTCCTCTCAGGCAAAAAATTTTTTGATACTGTCTGACCCATATGATTTTGAGAGAGGAAAAGATTCTGTAAAAACACCAGTTGATGCAAATGGTATCAGGCAGAATCTTACAAAAAAAGGATTTCAATTAATCCAGAACACAAGGTATCCAAGCTATATTCCATGGAAATTAAACATCAATGATAGACTGTATCTAAACTACAAGGTGGATCTCATTATTGCAAAAAAATTAGAAAGTATTACCCCATGATGAAGACATGACCTCAAGTGAATTTAGGCACTAGAAATATAACATGACCATTTAGATAATACATGGCAGAAAAACGTAAATTCACAATACGAATTCAAAAGTCTCAAGAGGGTGGTTATACAGGTCAGTGCCTTGAATTACCTGGAGCCATAAGTGAAGGCGAGACAATCGATGAATTAAAGAAAAACATGACAGAAGCCATCGAGCTTGTTCTAGAATCTTTAGAAGCAGATGCTAAGAAGGACGACAAACTTATCATAGAAATTTCAAATTGAGTCTTAGGAATCATAACTGGCGAGATATAATAAAAGTACTTTCTCATTTTGGCTTCATGTTAAGAGACAAAAAGGTAGTCATATTCAACTAAGCCATGACGATGGTAGATATGTAACTGTGCTAAGACATGATCCAATCAAGGAAACAACATTAAAGTCAATACTTGAACAAGCAAAAATCTCTAAGGAAGATTTCTTTAAGAACCTTTAACAAATCTGAGTTAATTATCTATCTGTTAAATATTTGATTTTTAAAATTCATTGAAGGCGAAAATAGATCAGAGATGTGATGTCATCTCTGGATTGCGTTGACTTATCATCTTTGATAGCCCTCGCATGTAATTTTGTGCAAATGTAGTAACAGGCTGTGAAGAGTACCATATGCAGCCTAACACTTCGCAGTCATGACAGGTCTTTGCAATCTCCCACTGTGGGGCGCTCCAGATTTCTTCAACACTTTTTTCAAGAAGATTGTATACATTAGATGGCTGGTTGTATTTCCAACAAGGAACCATCACAGTTCCATTGCCGTTAACAAAGATGCTTTTCCATACTCCACACTCGTCGAACATTCCTCTACCATGTTCTATTATTTGTTCAAAATACTGTGGAGGAATCATTATTTGAGGATCTTTTTTGCTTTGTATGTGTTCAAGTACGCTCTGGCAAATTTGCACTATGGTATTCCTATCAGGAAGCAGAGAATAATCCACATCTGACCTGTCCTCTACAAATGTAAGTGACACTGCATTGACTCCAAGCTCTTTTACTCTATCAAAATATGACTTGTCAATGAATTCTCTAGTGTTAAATTTTGTGATAACTGAATTAAAGTAGTGAGGTACTTGATGCTCTGCTAACAACTCCAAGTTTTGCATAACTCTCTGATACATCTGGGAATTGACTCCACGCACTTTGCAGTATGATTCCTCAAAGACAGAATCAATACTACATGTGATAAATTGGATGTATCTTTTGAGCTCCTCAAGATCTATTGTATGAAGTAAAGAACAATTTGTAATCAAGGTGATTGGAATCTTGAGTCGGTAAAGATACCTTACAAGTTCCATAAAATCTGGCCTGCTAGTTGGCTCTCCACCTTCTATGATGCACCAGATGCAGTATCGGGCTACCTTGTCGAAGATTTGTTTCCATTGTGACGTTGTAAGGTCGTTTTTTCCTGCAAATTTCAACTGGACTTCTTTGTTAGAGTCGCCAAAGGGACACATGGGGCAAAAATAGTTGCAATAATGTGTCATGGAAAAGACTGCAATCAGGGGCCTTCTTCTACCAATGGCTCGATTCAAAGACCACTTGCCAACTCTATTTATCGTTCTAATTACATCTACCACGTTTTCTAGTTCATAGTAAATCTATTAAAATTTTGTAATTGCAGACTTGCTTTTAAGAACAGATTTTTCAAATTAAACCAAAGTCTATCATATTCATCTAGATTTAGTTTATTTGAAAGAGGGTAGTAGATCTTTTGTGAAGGTATGGCTTTACATCTTGGTACTCGTCGCAGCATTTTTCATTTTGAGTATAAATGATTCACATGCTGATAAAATTCAGATATCGCCTTGGATAAAAAATAATGCCAAATGGTGGTCACAGGGACAAATCAGTGATAATGATTTTGTTAAAGGGATTCAATATCTAATAGAACAAAAAATAATCCAGATTCCACAGACATCTGTTTTATCAGACACTCATACTACAATTCCAATGTGGATTAGGAACAATGCGGGTTGGTGGGCAAATGGCACCATTGGAGATGAAGATTTCGTTAAAGGAATCCAATATCTAATACAAATTAATGTGATAAATGTAAATTATTTGAAAACCTTTTTGATCACAAGCTCTGCTTTTGAAAATAACGGAACAATTCCGGTACAGTATACTTGTGATGGCAAAAACATTTCGCCACCCCTTGCCATAGCAGGCATTCCAGAAAATACAAAAAGTCTTGCATTAATTGTAGACGATATTGATGCACCACGTGGAATCTTTACCCACTGGACTGTCTGGAACATACCTGCAAACAAGATCCAGTTTTCTGAAGGAGAGCACGTTGATTTTCCGCAAGGCATCACCAGCATGAACAAATCGGGGTATGGAGGACCCTGTCCGCCACCAGGCCACATTCACAGATATCTTTTCAAACTGTATGCACTAAACTCAACATTAAATCTTGATGAGAATGCAACAAAAAATGTTCTTGAGCAATCCATGAATGATTCCATCATCTCTCAAACTGTATTGGTAGGGACGTATTCGAGATAGGTTTTCAACAAGATTTAAAAGTGCTACACTGAAATAAAACAACGGTCATGACATTGACCGTGGCATAACACCAGAACCGCGTCAGATGACGATGATAATGTCTACTAAAATAAAAAATGGTAGACAAAAATGAAAGGAATAGAACTATTACTTTTAGCAGCTGGCGGACTGACCGGAACATTTCTACGTTTTAAAATAACAGAATCGCCATTGCTTCTAGGAACCTTGCCCATGAATGTTCTAATAGTGAATATAGTTGGAAGCTTTGTCATTGGAATCTTTGCAGTTGTTTCTCAACAATGGAATCTTGATGAAAAATATGCATTCTTGGTCGCAATAGGTTTCTGTGGTGCGCTCACTACCATGTCATCTTTTGTGCTCGAATCAAGTAATCTATTTGATAACAAACAATATGGAATTGTAGCAATCAATATACTAACAAATGTTGGTTTATCACTAGGTGCAGTTATGGGCGGAAAGATGCTAATTAGTGCAATCGTAGGAGGGGAATTTCGATAAATGCGAACCATGAAGAACTGGTGCCTGATGATTCGAATAAAGAAAAATGACGATTATAACGGAAAGAGAACACACCAAGTCATCTTAGACGTTCTAAAAAAATCTAAAATATCTGGAGCAACTGTATGGGTTGGAGTTGCAGGTTATGGTAAACGTGGCAAATCTAATTTTCAAATAGAAGGAATATCAATTAACATGCCTCTTGTAATAGAGGTAATTGAAGAATTGGAAAAGATTGAATCAATTCTTCCAGAGATTAAAAAAATCGTCGGTGACAATGGCCTAATCACTCTACACGAAGTTGGAACCATCTAGTTCATTGGTTGCACAAGATATTTTACTGGTTTTCAATTCTCACAGGTAGAATGAAGTCAATTAACTATACTTTTCTTGGCGATGAATCGCTAGTCAAGGATTTTGGAAAAAAGGGCACTTCTACTGATATTACAATTTATGATAAAAAAGAGACAGAATTTGTGAAAACATGGACTGTACCTACTGGGTTTCCTGACAAGATTCAACCGCTTTTTCAGGCAATAAACATGGGCGAGTATGTGATATTTCATGTCTCAAAGCTTGACAAATTCACAGGTGAACAAATCATAGCACTTGATGTGCTCAAAAAGAACAAAGGAATTTTATCACACTCGTATGAAGTTGACCGAGAAAAACTTGTTACCATGATAAAGGGAACTGTAGTGGAACAGTACAAGCTTGTAGAAACTCAAGACCTCAAAAAAGAGATGGATGCATTAGAACCAGTATCACAGGATGGAAGCACAAGAATTCCAATTGATCATTGCTTTGATGTCAAGGGTGTTGGAACTGTCATTTTAGGTAAGGTCACACAAGGCAGAGTAAAAGCATATGACAAACTACAACTCTTGCCAAAAGGTGCTGAAGTGATGATAAAATCAATTCAGATGCATGATGACAATGTAGATGAAGCAATTTCCCCTGCTCGTGTAGGGCTTGCTATAAAGGGCATTGTACCAGATGACATACAAAGAGGGGACGTGCTCTGTACACAGAACAACATCTTGGTCTCACAAGAAATAACACTAAATTATACCCCTAACAAGTTTTTCAGGGAAAACGTATCGGAAAACCAAACGTTTCTTGTAAGCATTGGGCTGCAAATACGCGCTGCTAAGATCATATCCATGAACCCAATGAAACTCTCACTCAACAAGGCAGCATCTTATACCAAGGGTGAAATTTGTGTGATTCTAAAACCAGAATCTCTTGCAATTAGAATAGTTGGCAGCGGACTAATCACCTGATTTCTATTCACTAAAATAGTTGTAATTGATTGTTATATCTGAAAACATGACTCATTTTGATTTGACTGCTTTTGGTTCATGGTCTGCAGTAACAGCTATTTTCATTGTTGTAATAACACTTGTTTGCAGAAAATTTACAAAAAGAAACAAAGATGAACCACATCAGACTTGAGAAGAAAGGTTTACGTGGTCTTGCAATAGCAGAAAGCTTTCAAGAAACTGACACTACATCAAAACTTGCAGGCATTGTCATTCGCAGAGACCTTGTAATAGATGGTTTTGTTTTTGGTCATGCAACAATAGAAGGCGATGATGCAACAGAATCAATTATTACAATGTATCACAAATTGAATCGACATGACATTAGCTTTGTAATGACGTCTGGCCTCATAATTTCAATGTACAATGTTATAGACATCAAAAAACTTTGGAAGGAATTCCAAATACCAGTTATTGGTGTCACCTATGGAGAATCAGAAGGAATCGAAGACGCTATAAAACACCATTTTCCAAACTCGTATGAATCTAAAATAGAACAATACAGAAAACTTGGTTCAAGAATAAAGATTGGCTTGCATACAGGATACGACCTATACGTTAGAGTGGAGGGCTGCGAGCCAAAAGAAGCAAAGAAACTACTTGATACATTTACTTTACAAGGTGGGATTCCAGAACCTCTGCGAGTTGCACAATTGCTTGCAAAAGCAGAACTAGACCTTACTAGATAAAATACAGTTGTTCTATTGTACTAGGTCAGTTTTGATACTACCAATCTTTCCAAGAAGATATGAAGAGCCTGTAATGATTCCGCCTTGAAAAATCTTACTTGCAATATCGATTGTGCCTACATCACTTTGAATTCCTACTATTGGCAAATTTATGGTTCTTGAGATTGCATACAATACAATCAACTCATAATATTAAGTACTATTTTTCAAATATGGGATCCTTGACGAGAACATTTACACGCATTTCTCTCCCAGACTTTTTTTTGAATGTTCTCGTCGATCTCTTGGTTAGTTTTAAACTACACATCACACTATTTTCTCTCTTCCTTGGTTATAGTCCACTTGGCATTTGTTAATCTTGTAGATGTAAACTCAATCTGTCCTATTGCAC